>JANXWY010000215.1 GCA_025350905.1 Verrucomicrobiota bacterium | reverse complement strand
TCCAGAATCGCCTGCATCACGCGCGGGTAATAGAGTTCCTGCGTGTCGTCAATCTCGCCCCGGCCCGGGACCCCGCCGGTATGATAATGCGCAATGGCTTGATGGCTCTGCTTGATGGTGTCACAGACATCGCCGTCCATGATCTGCATGTGGTAGATGTCGTAGAGCAGTTTGAAGCGCTCCGAGCCAACCTGTTTCACGAGTTCCACGCCCCACTTTGTGTGGTCACACATGTAGTCTTGGTGGTCAACCTTGCTGTTGAGCAGTTCCATGATGACGGTGACCTGGTGTTTCTCGGCGAGCGGCGCGATACGTTTCAAGCCAATCGCACAATTTGCCAGGCCTTTTTCGTCATCCATGCCGGCGCGATTGCCGGAAAAACAAATAATGGTGGGCGCGCCGAACTCAGCCGCAAGGGGCAGCGTCCGTGCCATGAACTCAACAATCTTATCATGATTTTCCACCCGGTTTAGCCCGGAGGAAATGCCGCCGGGGACGCCGCTGACGACGGCGCAGGTGAGCCCGTGCTTTTTGAGCGTGGGGAAATCCTTCACTTCGAGGAGTTCGACCGATTGCAGTCCAATCCCTTTGGCCGCGACACAAAATTCTTCGAGCGGAATCTTGCCGTAGCACCATTTGCAAACCGAGTGATTGATCCGGCCCTTGAGCTTGGGCGTGACGGCGGCTTCCGCGGCAGAGAGACGCTGCGACAGATCGGAGGCGACGGCGACCGCGGCGGAAGCGCCCGCGAGGTTACGCAGGGCGGAGCGGCGGGAAAGTTGATTTTTCATGAAAGGGTTTTACCACGGATGGAGACGGATGGGCAGGGATATTTTTTGGCGGTTCTCGCAACGCTACTGGGTAGGGACGGCGCGCTGCGCCGTCCAGCGCCGCGTTCGGCGGTGCAATCCCTCTACCGGGCGCTCTCGTTGCCCTGAAAGTGTTCCGGCCCTGCACGGGCCGGTGGTCATCGCAGCGCGATGACCCTACCAGACCCTACCAGAAGACCCTACCCGAGCGCCAGGGCCCCGGTGCTGTCGCCAAATTTTTCCACCGGGGTTCCCATGTGGTCGAGCATGGAGACGTAGAGGTTGCAGAGCGGCGTGCCCTTCGGGCTGGCGATGTGCCGGCCGGGCTTGAGTTTGCCTCCGCCCCGGCCGGCGAGGAGGACCGGTAGGTTGGCGGGATCATGTCGGTTGCCATCCGAAATGCTTGAGCCGAAGAGCACCATGCTGTTGTCGAGCAACGTGCGTTCGCCTTCCTTGATCGCCGCCAGCTTGTCCAGGAGATACGCCAGCTGTTCATTGTGCCAACGGTTGATCTTCGTGTAGGGCTCGAACTTTTCGGCCTTGTCCTGGTGATGACTGAACTCGTGATGACCGCCGCCCGCGCCGGGAATGAGTTTGCCGAAATTTTTCCCGGAAACGTCATTGGCAAACATGAAGGTGCCGATGCGCGTGCTGTCAGTCCAAAACGCCAGTGCGATCAAATCGAGCATCAACCGGACGTGTTCTTGGTGGTCGCCGGGTTCGCCTTTCGGGGCCGCGAGGTCGCCGGGATGCGTCCCCGGCTGCCACACTCGTGGATCGGGCTTCGAGAAAAACTCGAGCCGCTTTTCCACCTCCCGGACGGCATCCAGATATTCGTCGAGCTTGAACTGATCGTCACGACCCAGATGGTTGCGAAGGTGTCGGGCGTCATCGAGGACCAGATCGAGGAGGGCCTTCCGGTCTTCCGCTTGGCGGCGGTCGGCGTGCGAAACGCGCTTGGCCTTCATCACGCTAAAGAGGCGTTCGTACGCGAGTCGCGGGTTGATCTCCTTTGCCAGCGGCATGCTGGGCGAGCGCCAGGAAATGTAACAGCCATAGAGCCGCGTGTAACCGACATTGGTGTCGATACCCGAGATCACCGGATCAATGCCGAGCTCAAGCGAGGGCAGGGGAGTGAGATGGCCGATCTGCTCCGCACAAAGCTGGTCAATGGAGAGGCCACCCACGCTGATGTCTTTCCCAGCGGTCCGGCGCACCGGCAGGCCGGTGAGGAAGTTCGCGGTTTTGGCGTAATGACCATCGCCCTGGTGGCTGTGCTGTTTGTCGAGGCCGGAGAATACCAGCAGATTGTCGCGATGCTGGGCCAGCGGTTCGAGGGCGAAGGGCATTTCGAAATCAGCGCCGTCCTTTTTGGGGAACCAGTTCTTCTCCCACACGCCGTTCGGAAAATAAATGCACGCCATGCGCACGGGCGCTTGCACCTGGGCGGCGGCCTTGGTTGAGGCCGGTGCGTCCGGCGCCGCTAAGGCGGCGACTTTGCCCATGGCATCGAGCAGGGGCAGGCCGAGCAATGCGCCCGCGCCTTTGAGAAACGTACGGCGGGGGAGGCGCCAGTTGCGCTCCAGGATCGCGGGGGCCTGGGGCACGGGTCTCGGGGTGACGGCGCGGAGGGTTGCCATTTCAGGATTCCGGTTGGTTTAGCTTGGGATAGAAGCGGTGTTGAAATGGGTAACTGGTGGCAATCGTTTCGATCAGCACGGTGGCGCGCCAGTCGTTTTGCTCGAGCAATTTCACGGCGTCATCGATAACACAATTGTCAAAATTGTTCAATTCCCGTCCGAAAGCGAAGCCCGTCATCTTCCTGGCCAGGTGCCGCATGATCTTTTCCTTGCGCGCCAGCAGCACCCGTTTCAATCCGGCGGGACCATCATAAACTTCACCCGAAGGGAGGGTGCCCTTGGTGTCGAGCGGTTCGCCGTACAATTGATCCCGCCAGCGGCCGAGCGCGTCGAAATTTTCCAGCCCGAAGCCCAGTGGATCCATTTTGTCGTGGCACGACGCGCATTCGGCCTGAAGCCGATGCTTTTCAAGTTGTTTCCGCAGGGAAGTGCCGCCTGGCGTCGCGGCGGCGGCCTCATTCAAGGTCGGCACCCCGGCTGGCGGCGGCGGAATTTTTTCGCCCAGCAAGGCTTCGATCACCCAGCGTCCGCGCAACACCGGACTCGTGCGCAAGGGAAAGGATGTTGCGGTATGCACTGCGGCCATCCCCAGCAGGCCGCCCCGCCGGGCATCGGCCACTTCCACCAAACGCAACTCATCGCCCGTGACACCCGGGAGGCCATAAAGTTCGGCAAGCCGCCGGTTGGCAAAGGTGTATTTGCTGTCGAGGAGCTCGAGCAACGACCGGTCATCGCGAACCAGGTGGTTGAAAAAGGCAGTGACTTCGCCCTTCATGGCCCGCGCGAGCGTGGCATCGAACTCCGGATATTTGGTGGCATCCGGTTTGACGTCGCCGCCGAGCCGGTCGAGATCCAACCACTGGAGGGCGAAGCGTTCGCCGAACGCCGCCGCCTTCGGGTCTTTCAACATGCGATGGATCTGGGCCTGATAAATGTTCGTGTCGGCGAGCTTCCCGGCTTCGGCGAGGGCGAGCAGCTCGGCGTCAGGCATGGAGGACCAAAGGAAATACGACAGTTTGCTCGCGAGCGGGATATCGCCGAGCCGCTGAATTCCGCTCGTGACCGGCTCCGGCTCCGCGAGAAAGAGGAAATATGGAGAGACCAAAGCGCCTTGGATGGCCAGCCGCACCGCGGCCACGAAACAGTCGCCGCGTGCGCTCCGACGCGCGAACAGCGTCATCAGGTGATCCACTTCCTCGGCGGTCACGGGCCGGCGCCAGGCGCGGCGGGCGAACGCGGAAATTACCGCGCGCGCGACCGGTTCGGGTTTCTCGAACCAGCCCGGCGAATGAAACAGGATGCGCTCGCGGGCCGCCCGCAACTCCCGACTTTGACCGCGGGGGCGATCCGGCAAAATCTGCTGGGTGATTTGTTCCGCCGCCGCGAGGTACTTCTCGATATGAATGGAAGACGTGAACAGCGTGTCACCGGTCGTGTCGAAGCCCTCGCCGCCGCCGCCGTCGGCGGGCAATAATTGTTCGAGCTTTAGGTCGAGTTCGACGCCGAACAGGTCGCGGATGGTATTGAGGTATTCCGCGCGGTTGAGCCGCCGGCTCATCACGTAGCCGCGGTAGAAATTGGCGGTGCGGTCGGAGGCGATCTGGTTGCAATCGGGCTTTTCGGGCACGGGCAACTGGCGGAGGAAGCCCATGAGTTTCTCGAACTGGCCGAAGTCCAGTTCCCCGGCCTTCTTGGGCGGCATCTCATAGGCCTGCACCTTCTCCAGTACTTCCTGCCAGATTTCCCGCTCGGCCTTGATGGCGTCCAGATTCTCGAACCGCTCCAGGTTCAGATCGCCCTTAGTCTTGGTCGCGTTATGACATTCGTAACATTTTTTTGCCATCAACGGACGAATGTCCTTGGTGTAATCTTCCGCCAGTTCGGCGCGCGCGGTGACGTTGCCGGCCAGAAAGGCGGTGATGAGCAGCGCGGGATGCCGGCAGATTGTTTGAAGCACGCGGAGCAAAAGAGGCATCACTTAGTGCAAGCTAAATTACATCTCCGTTTCTGGAATCAGCGAGGCCAGTGGAGCGGAGCCCGGCGCTCCCATCGCAGAATGGAATCTACTCGAAAGGTTACTTCGCGAACTTCGCATATCGCTCGGCCACGAAATCCCAGTTCACGACGTTCCACCAGGCGGCGATGTAGTCGGCGCGTTTGTTCTGGTATTTGAGATAGTAAGCGTGTTCCCAAACATCGAGACCGAGGAGGACTGGCTTGCCCTGGGTCAACGGGTCGTCCTGGTTGGGCGTGGCTTGGATGGCGAGGCTGCCCTCCGACCAGACCAACCAAGCCCATCCGCTGCCGAATTGACCAAGCCCCGCCTTACCGAATCCGTCCTTAAAAGCGCTGAATCCGCCGAAGCTCTTCTCTATGGCTTTGGCCAGTTCACCCTTGGGTTCGCCGCCGCCGTCTTTCTTCATCATCTGCCAGAACAGCGAATGATTGTAATGCCCGCCGCCGTTGTTGCGGACGGCGGTGCGAATTTTTTCCGGCACCGCGTTCAGGTCCGTCACCAATTCCTCAACCGGTTTCTTGCCCACATCGGGATAATCCGCGACCGCCTTGTTCAAATTGGTCACGTAGGCCGCATGATGTCGGTCGTGATGGATCTCCATGGTGCGCGCGTCAATGTGCGGTTCCAGCGCGTCGAACGCGTAGGGCAGGGGCGGCAACTTGTACGGGCCGGTGGGTGCGGCCGGCGCAATCGCGGGTGGAATCTGGGCGATGGCGCCGGGGACGGTCGCGACGGCGGCTGTAAGAAGCGCGGTGGTTTTTAGGGCTTGGCGGCGGGTCATCATAATCGGGGCTTGGTTTTAGTTTTCTAGGCTCGAGAGTAGCACGGATGGCCGGGAGGAGGCAATTGTCCAGCGGTACTATTTTTCGGCGGCCATCGGCAGGCGCACCGTCAGGACATAATAGGATTCCAAGTTTGGTTGAAGGCCTGCCCGAATTTGGTACAAGGCGACCGACCGCCGGACTGCCAGCGATGCGTCCCATTACCAACGGCCCGCCTTAACCTTGCTGGTTAGCGAGGTGGGCTCGGATCAATGGGCACAACACCTGCATGGACTTGTGCACCTATGGACAAGTTATATGTCGCTTGCATGTTTGGCGTGCGAACCAGTCGCATCATGTTGGGGACTTTGCACGGCCAAACGTTTACCGTGAGCGAGTTGCGCCGGTTTCCCACGCCGGTCATCAACGAGAAGAAATCCCTCCAGTGGAATCTTCCCGACATTTATCGGGAAACGTTGTTGGCCCTCGGTGAAATTGGTGAGCAAGAGGTCAGCGTGGCGGGCATCAGTTGCAGTTCTTGGGCTGGGGATTACATGCTGTTCGACGTCGAGGGCACGCTGCTCACCCCCGTGTTTCATCACACCGATCCTCGGATCGTCGAGGGTGCGAAGGCGGTGTTTTCAAAATTCTCCCTGGAAGCCATTCATGCCGAGACTGGGGTTGCCAGCCGGCCGGGCAACACCCTGTTTCAGTTAGGGGCTGAGAGCTCCCGCCGGTTCAAGCGGAGCCACCGGTTGCTGCCCTTCGCCGACGGTTTCAATCATTTGCTCGGGGGGGATGCCTGCGCGGAGCAGTCCGCCGCGAGTTCAACCCAGCTTTTCAATCCCGCGACGCGCACCTGGTCGAATCGGTTGGTGACTGGTTTGGGGCTGCCGCCAGGATTGTTGCCCCCCATCGTAGCCACCGGTACGAAGCTGGGCCGGTTGCGGCCCGAGCTCGTGAAGCAGACGCGGCTCGAGGACGCCACGCTGATCGCCTCCACTTCGAACGAGCTTACCGCTGCGCTCGCCGGGCTACCGCTGGGGCATGGCAAGCCCTGGGCCTACTTGCGCGTTGGGGAGGAATCAATCATCGGCACCGAAATACCCGCGCCCCTCATCAACAACATGACGCGGGAGTTGGGTTATTCGAATGAGTGTTGTTTGGGCGGGGCGACTAATTTCTACAAACGAACGGTTGGCCTTTGGTTGTTTGAGGAGTGCCGTCGTTTCTGGATCGCCCAGGACCGCGAACTTTCAGACGATGTCCTCATGCATCTCGCGACGACTTCGCCCGCGTTCGAGTGTTTGATCAACCTCGCCGACCCGCGCTTCGCGCAGCCGGGCGACATGCCATTGAAGATTCAGGCTTATTGTCGGGAGACGGCCCAGGAAATTCCCCGCAAGCCCGGACAAATTATCCGGTGCATATTGGAAAGCCTCGCGTTGGAATATCGCAAGACCATCCAGGAGCTGGAACTGATTACCGGAAACAAGTTCACGCGGCTCTATTTGTTTGGCGGGGCCGAGAACGGGCTCCTGAACCATTTCTTTGTCAATGCGCTCCAGGTGCCCGTGATTCTGGCCTCGCCGGACGCCGCAGCGTTCGGCAATGTGCTCGTGCAGGCGCTGGCCTTAGGCCACATCCCGTCGCTGGGCGAAGCGCGGGAAATTTTGCGCAACTCCGTAAAGACCCAACCGATCGTTCCGCATCCGACCTCGTGGGACACGGCGTTCAATCGCATGTTGGAACTCGTCGCAACGCCCACGGCGTCTACTTAACTGCTCCGGCTGAAATCTTGACGGTGGCTCGAACAAGCTCGTTCGCGTTGGAGTTGGCTATCGGCTTACCGGTTTGGCGGTTGCCATCCCACTTCGGGACCTGGCGCGTCGGGACTCGTGATGACAACGCGATGGCGTAAGCTCGAATCGCCTCCGGCGATGTCGCATTAATTCCAACCAGCGTCCTCGATCGTATTCTCCGCGGTGGTTCCAGGGTCGGCCCAGGGGGAGAGGGCATCCTCCGAAGTCGAGTCGCATCGTCCGCCGGCTACGACCGCTTCTCGTCGGCGTCGATGAAATCCACGAAATTATTCAGATCGTTGCGATGGGCCAAGCCCGCTTGCTCCTTGCGCAGTTTGAGCCGGGCCAAGCCTTCCGCGTCGTCGGCCTTGGGGTAGTTGAGCATGTTGGCCAGCAACGCGGCTTTGTCGGCGGCAGTTTTTTTACATTGTGGCGGACCCAATCACACACTTCGCCGTCGCTGACGGTATTGGTGACCACGGCAATCATCTGATCGTGGGTTACACCGGCGGCCAGGAGCCAGGAACCGTCGAAGCCTTTGCCAAAGTTGTTCTGGTAGTCGGCGTGCAGTTTGCCCGCCCGCTGCAGGCGAATTTTGTCCACGTAGCGTGGCAGATGCGGCCAGCCGTCCATCGTCTCGCGGGGACTGCGGGGATAAATGACAGTGCTCATGCGGAGGATGATGGGCAGGCCGGCGGCGCGGTGTCAATCGTTGGCCAGACTCTGGGCAACCGGTGACACCTAGTTTTCATCTGCTCCCCAGCCACAAGATTTCAAGTCGGGCTACGATAGCGACGGCTTCATCGCGAGCGAGTGGTGGTGGGCGAAAGGTGCTTCAGTTCGCCCCGCAGTTCATCCTCACTCAAACCGATGCGCTCGACGGGAATGCGCTGGAAGCCCAGCGTCCACGCCGGCGAATCCTTGGTTAACGCAAAGTCGGCCGCGCGCGATTGATCGTTCGGCGACGAGACCAATCGGACTGCGGTATTCGTCAAATTGTTGTCCAGTCGCAACTGGTTCACGGTTGCATGCCAGCCGACTTCGACCCATTTGCCGACGCAGACGTTATTGGCCACGGTGTTGTTGTCCGGGGGGACGCCCTTGAACGCCCCACCCGTGATCGCCGGGCCGGCGGGCGGACCATAATACTGGTCGAGTGATTTCATTTCCGGGTAGTGCTGGCGATACAACGCCAGCGGTACTTCGGCGAGCCGTTTCCGCATCGTGTCGTCCACCATGTCGTGCCACACCGGCGTTGGGTCGAGACCGCGGCCATCCGCCCGCACGGCGGGATCACAGTCCACGAACAAGTTGTTCACCACGCGATGATCGCGCCCGCCACCGATGAACATGGCCCAGTGGACCTTGTAAAACACGTTGCCGAAAACTTCCGTGCCGCTCACGCAATCGTCCATGTAGACGCCCATGGATCCCATTCCCACCCCGCCGGTATGATGAATGAAATTGTACCGGATCTGATTCCCGCGAAACGTGTAGTCGCGCCCCGTGTAGATCGCGCCGACGTCGCCGGTCTCCAGCGCGATGTGATGAATCTCGTTGAACTCCATCACATGATCGTTGCCCCAGAAAAGAATCGCGCAGTGCGGGAGTTCCTCGATGAGATTGTGCGCCGCGCGCAAGCCGACCCCGGTCAGCGCCACCGCCGGCACATAACATTTGGTCCAACGGCCGAGGCGCTGGAAGTGGCAGTTCTCGACGAAATGCCCGCCCGGTGTAAGGGTCTGGCGGTCGCCGCCTGTCAGCGACACGCCGCCGTCGCCCGTTTCGGTTACGTCGCAACTGACCACTCCGTGGCCGTGGCCGCCTTCGACCACTACGCCGCTGTTCCCGACATTGCGAATGAGGCAACCGGCAATGCGATTGCTCGCGCCCCCGCGCATCTCGACCGCGTTGCCGCGCGTGGCTTCGAGAATCAAACCGCGGAAGGTGACATGGGCAACGTCCGTGAACTTGATCAGCGGTTGGTCGAGGAGGGAGAGCACAATTTCCGGTCCGTCGGGCTCCGACACCGGGAGTTTCCGGTCTGATTCTGCCCTTTGCCCTCTGCCCTCCGACTTCTGGTCAGGCGGCCAGAAATAAAGCACACCGCTGGTGCGATCCAGAAACCACTCGCCGGGCTGATCAAGTTCTTCGAGGACATTCAGGAAATAGAACCGCTGGCCTTTACGGAAACCGTAGAGCCCATGCGGCGCCAGCGTTCGGACGAGTCGTTGCGTCACATCCAGCGAGCCGACCTGTTCATACGAGTTAGCCCAATCATAGGACCAGTAACCATGCACCCAGAGATCACTGAGATCGTGCCAACGGCGCGGTCGCTCGCCCGCGTACAGAAAGCCGCCCGGCAATTCGCCGACATTGCCGCCGTGTTCGTCGACATGATCGGACGCCGCGGGATAGCCCGCGAGCTTCGCGAACTCACCGTCGTTGGGCCAGCGGGCCAGTGTCATCGGCCGATGATCGAAAAATAACTCGCAATGCGCCGGCACTGTCGGTCGGCCAAAGCCGCGCGATTTCAGCACGCCGAAACCCGTGAGGCCCAACGCCCGGAGATCCAGCTGGACCACCTGCCCGCGCGCCGGCTCATCGAGGCGGGCCAGCACCGCGGCATCGGTAACCGGCGCAAATCCAGTCAACTTGCGCCCTCCTAACAAGCGCACCACTTCATTTTTGTAGACCCGCCAGACAATGGGCGAGTCGGCCGTGCCGGAATCCGCCGCGCCAAGTTCCAATGCGTTGGTGCGAACATAATCGCCACCCCGAAGCCAGATCGTGATTCCGCTTTTGGGCGACCGCTGACTCGGTTCAAGCGCGCGAATCGCATCCCGTGCTCGCTCCAGCGTGCCCATGGGCTTCGCCTTCGTGCCGACGTTGGTGTCGCTGCCGTCGGGGGCGACAAAGAACTCGGTCATCGCCCACACGGGACGCGTGAGGAGGAGCGTGACGAGGAAAAGCAAGCGCAGCATCATGGCGGAGGTTAGTCCGTTCGCTTCCGGAACGCAGCTGGAATTCTGGTCGCGAACAAACGCCGACTTGACAGGTTTTGCGAATTGGCAAATGCTCGCCGGCCTGAACATCAAGTCGCCCCCAACATAATGAAAAAACAGCCCAAGGGCTTCACCGCCATTCTGCATCGCGTGAAAATATTTCTGGTCGCCGCGGTCGCCGCAGCCGCCCTCACTGCGTGTGTTACCACCCAGCACGATTCGGGGTTTGTATCTCTGTTCGACGGAAAAACTTTGGCCGGTTGGACGCTGGTGGGCCAGCACGGCGCCGGATACGGTGTCACCAACGGCGCGATCTACTGTGCCTTGGGCGGCGGGGGAAATCTCTTCACCGAAAAGGAATTCGACGATTTCATCCTGCGCCTCGAATTCAAACTGGAAGACGGTTCGAACAACGGCGTGGGCATTCGCGCGCCGCTCGGTGGCGATGCCGCCTATCTCGGCATGGAGATTCAAATTCTGGAGGATGGGGCGGCCGATCGCGGCAAGTGGGGGCCGCTGCGCCCAGAACAATATCATGGTTCCATCTATGGCGTGGTAGCCGCCAAACGTGGTGCGCTCAAACCGCCGGGCCAGTGGAACACCGAGGAAATCACCGCCCAAGGCCGCCATATCAAGGTCATCGTCAACGGCAAGACCGTCGTGGACGCCAACCTTAACGATGTCACCAACGTCGAAACCATTCGCCAGCATCCCGGCTTGTTCCGGCCCCGGGGCCACATCGGCTTTCTCGGCCATAACGATTACCTTGAGTTTCGCAACATCCGCGTCAAGGCACTGCCCCATGTGGAAAAAGACAACTCCGCGCCGGCGGGATTCGCCGCCCTGTTCAACGGCAAAAATCTCGAAGGCTGGAAGGGCTTGATGAAACCGCCGCTGGACAATCCCCTCAAGCGCGCCGAATTGACACCCGAACAATACCGGACTGCGCAAGCGCAAGCGGACGAGGATATCCGCGGACACTGGAAAGCCGAAAACGGCGAAATCATCTTCGACGGCAAAGCGCGGAGCCTGTGCACGGCGAAAGATTACGCGAATTTTGAATTGCTGGTGGACTGGAAGCTGCCCGCCCACGGGGACAGCGGCATTTATCTGCGGGGCTCGCCCCAGGTGCAGATTTGGGATCCATACACCAAGCCGACCCTGCACGGTAGCGAAGTCGGCTCCGGTGCCTTTTACAACAACCAGAAAAATCCCAGCAAGCCGCTAAAGGTAGCGGACCAACCGATCGGTCAATGGAATCAATTCCGCATCATCATGGTTGGCGAGCACGCGCACGTATTTCTCAACGGCGAACTCGTGACCCGCGACACCGTGCTCGAAAATTATTGGGACCGTGCCTTGCCCCTGTTTCCGAGCGGTCAGATCGAATTGCAAAACCACGGCGATGCCCTGTGGTTCAAAAACCTTTACGTCCGCGAAATTCCTGCCAAATAAATTTATGAAAAACATGCTCAACCGTCGTGACTTCCTGCACCGCACCGTGTTGGCAGCCGGTGCTGCCCTCACTGCCCCCTATTTTGCCCGTAATTTGCGGGCGGCGTCGCCGAGCGGGACTATTCTCCATGCGGCCATCGGCGCGGGGGGGCAGGCGGCGGCGGATCTGGAGCAGTTCGTGCGGCACCCGGCTTTCAAGTTGGTGGCCATGGCCGATGTGGACCTCACCAAAACGGCGGCCTGGAAGGAACGGTTTCCCAACGTGCGGATTTATCAGGATTGGCGCGTCTTGCTGGAAAAGGAAAAAGAGCTGACCTCGGTGAACGTCTCAACGCCGGATCACATGCACGCCGCCATCGCCATGTCGGCGATGCAGTTGGGCCGGCACGTTTATGTGCAAAAGCCGCTGACGCACGACATCTACGAAACGCGTCAGTTGACGCACTATGCCCGGGAACACAAGCTCGTCACGCAGATGGGGATTCAAATCCATTCCACGGCGGAATACCGGCTCGCCGTGCGGCTGATTCAGGATGGCGCCATTGGCAAGGTCAAGGAAGTCCATTCGTGGGTCGGCAAAAGCTGGGGTGATACGCAGCCGCGGCCGCCCGGCGGGGATCCGGTGCCGGCGGGATTTAGCTGGGACCTGTGGGTCGGCAATGCGGCCATGCGGCCGTTCATCGGCGGCGGCTATTATCATCCGTCCAACTGGCGCAAGCGGCTGGACTTTGGCACCGGCACTTTTGGTGACATGGGTTGCCACATTTTTGACCCGGTGTTCAGCGCGTTGGAGCTCACGACCCCGCTGTCCGTCCGTTCCGAAGGCCCGGCGCCAAATCAATGGAATTGGGCGATCAACTCCGTCATCCACTACGTCTTTCAAGGCACGGCCCGCACCGCCGGCCCGACGCTCAATGTGTCCTGGTACGACGGCGATCAACGGCCGCCCCCGGCCGTGCAGGCCCTGGTCCCGGTGGAAAAGCTGCCCGATGGCGGCTCCATTATTATCGGCGACAAAGGCGTGATGCTGCTCCCGCACATTGCGCGGCCCCGCTTGTTTCCGGAAGCGCAGTATGCGGAATTTCCCCTGCCGAAAGTGGTGGATGGCAATCACTACACGCTGTTCCTGGAAGCCGTACTCGGCAATGGCCGGACCACGGCGGGGTTCGATTACGCGGGCCCCCTGACTGAAGCGGTGTTGCTGGGTGGCGTTGCCTCCCAGTTTCCTCACAACACTCTCAACTGGGACGCGAAGGCGCTCGCCTTCACGAACGTCAAGGAAGCCAACGGATTTTTGCGCCGGAAAAAATATCGCTCGGGTTGGAAGGTTAAAGGTCTTTCGTGAAACGGCGCGAATTCATCCGCCGCAGTGCGCTCGGGGTGGCCGGGGTTTGGCTGGCCGGCTGCCACACTTCGCGGCGGCGAGTTTCCGCGAATGCGAAGCTCAACCTGGGGATCATTGGGGTTGCCCACCAAGGCCAATACGACCTGTCGAATGTCGCGAGTGAAAACATCGTGGCCCTGTGCGATGTGGACGACTCCTTTCTCGCCGCAGCGAAGCAAAAATTTCCGGCGGCGAAAACGTACCACGATTTCCGGCGGCTGCTCGACCAAAAGGACATTGACGCCGTGGTCATCGCCACGCCCGATCATACCCATGCGGTGGCGACCGCGGCCGCGTTGCGCAGCGGCCGCCATGTCTATTGTGAGAAACCGCTCACGCGCACGATTTCCGAATGCCGCCGAGTCACGGAATTGGCGCGCCAACACAAACTCATCACCCAAATTGGAACGCAAATCCACGCCGGGGAAAATTATCACCAAGTGGTCGGGCTGATTCAGCAAGGCGCGATCGGGCCGGTGCGCGAAGTCCACGTGTGGGTCAATGCCACCTACGGCGGTAAGGCCGCGCCCACGGCCGCGGTGCCAGTGCCGGCGGGGCTGCATTATGACTTGTGGCTGGGGCCGGTCGCCCCACGGCCCTATCACCCGGATTATTTGCCGGTCACCTGGCGGAACTGGTGGGCCTTTGGCGGTGGCGCGCTGGCGGATTTTGGGTGTCATTACCTCGATCTGCCGTATTGGGCGCTCGGCTTGCACGCGCCGCTCACCGTGCAAGTGGTGGACGGCCCGGCCTTGCATCCGGACTCCACCCCGCCGTGGTTGATCGTGCGTTATGATTTTCCGTCGGTCGATGCGCAGCCGCGGCCACTCGAGCTCACCTGGTACCACGGCGGCAAAAAGCCGACGCTGTTGCCGGCCGCGCTCGCAGAGAAATGGCCGAGTGGCGTATTGTTCATTGGCGACAACGGAAGACTGCTGGCGGACTACACGCGCCATGTGGTTTTGCGCGACGCAAATTTCGCGGACTACGCGGAGCCGCCCGCACTCAATAGCGACTTCACACAGCACCATCAGGATTGGCTGCGCGCCATCAAGGGCAACCGGCCGGCGGCCAGCGACTTTGCCTACTCTGGGCCGCTCACCGAAGCGGCGCTGCTGGGCAATGTGGCGTTTCGCGCCGGCTGCAAGCTCGAGTGGGACGCAAAGAATCTGCGCGCAAAAAATTGTCCGACGGCAGCGCAATTCATCCAACACCAGTATCGTCCAGGCTGGCAGCTTTGAGCCGGCCCTTTACCTCGCTCGTCGCGGAACCAGTTAAGGCTCAATCTCATTTGGTTGGGCTTCGTAGTTTATGAAATTAGTCTGGTGCCCTGCGGTAAATGGACCACCTGGACGAATCCCTCTTCAACAAATTTTTTGATCAGCTTTCTTGACATTTTTCGATGCGGGCATGATCATCGCCTCATGATAACCAACCGCCAATGCTCTCGAAGCCGCGCCGGCTTCACGTTAATTGAACTTCTCGTCGTTATTGCCATCATCGCCATTCTGGCCGCGATGCTTTTGCCGGCCTTAAGCAAGGCAAAAACCAAAGCGCAAGGGATCCTGTGCATGAGCAATACCAAGCAACTTATGCTGGCCTGGCAAATGTATGCCGGAGATAACAACGAGCGCATCGTCCAGAGTTATCATGGTGGTGCGGCTCAAGGCGGGTCAATCGCCACCTCCGATCCCAAGGCGGCGCCGTGGGTGGTCGGGTGGTTGGATTGGACCACTTCCAAGGACAACACGAATATTGCATATCTGACTGACGACAAGTATGCCCGGTTGGGCCGTTACGTGGGGAAAAATAAAGGCATCTTCAAGTGTCCGGCCGACATCTACGTGAGTGGCCCTCAACGGAGCGCAGGATTTACGGAACGGGTCCGCAGCGTATCCGGGAACATCGGGGTGGGTGATGGGAATGCCACTTCTGGCCCGTGGGATGCACTTTACAAGCACATCCTGAAGACCTCTGACTTTATCTATCCGGGGGCAGCGGAGACTTGGGTGTTTCTCGACGAACATCCGTGCAGCATCAATGATGCAGGCTTCTTCAACCCTGGTGCAGCGAATTGGATTGACCAGCCGGCCAGCTATCATAACGGCGCGGCCGGCTTCTCCTTTGGCGATGGTCATTCCGAAACCCACAAGTGGACGGCTTCGCTCGCCACGGACAAGGCAAGAGCCGTGAATACGACGTTTAATGGTGTGACAGCGACAACCGTTTATGCCAAAGACAAGGACATTAGTTGGATGAGCTATCACGGTGGGCGGATGAAGAGCACATCCTATTAGGCACACGCCCACCGCATGAACGGGTTGGGTCTTTACTGATCGCATCCGGAAATGCGTGGTCGAGTTGTTCTCAGCGTCCTGGAGTTAAAGCGAGTCATTGCTCCCATTTTCCGGTGGGACGAGCAGGTCCGTTGTAAGGTGCCGCCCCGTGCGGTTTCACCTCTTTCGGCAACAGATCGACTGCTTTCGAATCTTGGGTCTTGGGGGCTTCGATGAAGCCGTAGTATCTTCCCATCCAGTAATCTTCCAACCAGCCAATGGGGGGCGTGACGCCTTGGCTATTCTCACCTCCGTCATACTGCAGCGCGCTGCGGCTGCCCCATTTGGACTCCGATTCCCGCGGCGAAAGCGCGCGGGTCCCGCCGCCGTAGGGCACGTAGCCACGCTGCGGCGCCAGGTCGCTGCGGTGCGAATTGCGATAATTGTGATTCACCAAGTCCAGTGACCACTCGCGAAGGTGCTGGACTGCCTCAGGCGCTTCGCAGTCATTTCCAGTGAGCGCGCCGTAGGTGAAGTTAAAGAACGGCAACTGCTGCATGCGCAGGACCTCCCAGCTGCGTTCCAAGCTCCGCAGGTAGATGGATCGCAGTTCCGGGTCCTTGGCATAACTGATCAATGTGTAGTAACACCAGAACGCCAGTTCATCGTCCCACGTGGCGATGGTGTCCGGCGGAAACGTCATTTTTTGCCGCACCACGTACGTCTGGTAACGCCACTTCAGCAGTTGTTCGAGTCCGGCCTGGAACTTCGTATCGCCGGTCAATGCGTACGCCGCCTGCGCGTAACTGAGCGCCTCCATGCCGTTCAGGCCGCGGGACTCGATTCCATAAGGGCGTTGGAGGTACTCGGGATCCCAGCGTCCCCAGCGCGTCGGCTTGCCATCCAGATCTCGCAGCACCCAGCCGTTATCGATGATATGCGAAGTAATGTTCGCGATGTGTTGAACGGCGCGCGCCTGCTCCGGGCCTTTCGCCGCCAGATCGTGAAACAGACATACCGAAAAATAGTGACCGTTTACTTCGTCGCTGGAGGTGTCTCCTTTCCAAATCCACAGCCCGTCCGGCGTCGCATACCATTTGGCCGGCAAGCCGCCCGAGCCGCGGGTGGCCCGCTCGCCTTTATCCCCTTGCACCGACCAGACCGCCCGGGCGATAAAACCAGGCTTGCCCGTGATGTCGTCCAGCCACGTCATGGCCTTGAACGCTTCGACCGCTTCCCGCCGCGCACTTTCGTCCCCCGTGGCTGCGTACTTGAAGGTCATGGCCGCCAAGTAATGGGCGGTGTTCCCGCCGTCGTTGTCACTGATCTCCCGCAGCCAGCCGTCCTTGTCGCCTGCCCAGTAAAGTTTGTGGACAAAGCCGAGCCGCTTGAACCCCCATGCGTCCAGCTCGTGCTCGAAGTAGTTCGCTTTCTTGAGCAGGGTGTAGGGTTCGTAGCGAATGATCCCCAGCCCGCCGTCCGTGGCGAGGTATACCACGCGGTCACCGACCGCAATGTCCCGCACGTAATCGCCCGGCAACCAGTGTTGCGCTCCGAAATAGTGAAACGCACCGTCCGTCTGACGGATCGCTCCGCGCGAAGTTCCGATCCAGATGTCGCCGTCGAAACCTGCGGCCAGACACGTCGTATCTTCGTACGGCAGTCCATCGGGCCCGCGCAGAGTGGTCAGAGCCATTCCGCGCAGCACGGCCACTCCGCGATCCGTTGCCACATAAAGCCGGCTGCCCAAAGCGAGCAAGTCACGCGTGACCGGCGACGGCAGGAAGCCCCAGTCGATGGGGTCCGGGACGAAAGTTTTTCCGTCCAACAAAGCCAGTCGCCCCGGGCGCAACAGATAAAGCGTCCCGCTGTATGAGGCAATCCGCTCGATCGGCCCAATCGTCACCGGGTCCGCCAAAACCTGACTGAAGTCTTCCATCACCATGGTCGTGTCGGTGGACAAGTAGCCGCCGGCGGGTCGGATATTGACGAACTTCCCGCCTTCAAACCGGAAAACATCGTCGCGGGTGGCGGCATGAACCTCGCCCAAATGAAGGCAGAAATCTGTGAAGGCGCGTTCATCCACGCGCTCCCAGGAATCGCCGGCGAAACGATACGTCCCTTGCTCCGCGGCGGCCCAGACGGCACCTGCCAGGGACCTTAGGCGTTTCACTCCAACCGGAGCACCCGGAACAGGAGTTAGCCCTCCGTCCTGCAATCGCAGCAAGGTTTCGCCAACGACGACCATTACAGTGCCCCGGTAAACCACGACGGCAGTGGCGGGTTTGTCAGTGACGACCTTCTCCCCGATCTCTTGCCAATAGACCGTGTCCGCCACGGGTTTCCAAAGTCGGTGCAATTCGGCGTTGGTGTAGCGTCCGGGTGGCGGGACGCTCGCCGGTTGGCCGAGTAAGCCGTTCGTCCCGCTCAGCAAAAGTGCCGTGATTGCGGTGAACTGCCGAAACCACGCGCGCCCCACCGCAGGAGGTTTTATAGAATCAATCGGAACGGTCAGCATTCCGCTTCGAAGATGTCGGGGCAAATGCACTCGGTAAAGTCGAAACCGATCGGCCGAGTCGCCATTGGCTGCGCAACTTCCGGCCAGCGCGGATCTGCATTTCCATTTGCCCGGAAAACCAGCCGTGCTACCGTCCGGGTGGAACGTCCTATGAATTCTCCGCTGCTCTATGAGATCAACACCCGCTGCTGGCTGCGCGAGCTGGCGGATCATCACCAACGCGCCGTCACGCTCGCCACGGTGCCGGAGGCACAGTTCAAGGAATGGCAACGGCTCGGCTTCACGCACATCTGGCTCATGGGGGTTTGGCCGACCGGCCCGCGCGCCCGCGCCATCGCCCTCGCCGAGCCGGACTTGCGCCGCGCGTACGACGCAGTGCTTCCCGGTTGGCGGGAGGAAGACGTGGGCGGATCGCCGTATGCCATCGCCGCGTACGAAGTTTCCCCCGCGCTCGGCGGTGAAGTGGGCTTGAAGAAATTCCGCACCCAGCTACATCAGCACGGGATGAAATTGATCTTGGATTTCGTGCCGAACCATCTGGGGATTGATCATTCATGGGTGGCCACCCAGCCGGAGTTATTCGTGCAAAGCGCCAAGGAAGTGGCTGGGACGTTCGCAGCGCCCACCGCCGCCGGTCCGTGCTGGATTGCGAACGGCAAGGATCCGTATTTCGCGCCGTGGACGGACGTGGCGCAACTGGATTACCGCCGCGCGGGCACGCACGCGGCCATGCAAAAACTCCTGCTGTCCATTGCGGCCCGCTGTGATGGGGTCCGTTGCGACATGGCGATGCTGTTGCTGAACGAAGTATTCGCCAAGACGTGGGCGCATCTGCCGACGAGTGAATCACCACCAGCGGGTGAGTTTTGGGCGCGGGCCATCTCGGCCGTCAAGCAGGCGCAACCCGGTTTCACTTTCATGGCGGAAGTGTATTGGGGGCTCGAAGGGCGGTTGCAATCGCTCGGCTTCGATTACACCTACGATAAACAGCTTTACGACGAACTGATCGGGCGGCAGCACCCGCGCGCGCAGCAGCAATTGCTGGCCGCACCACCGGAATACGTCGCCGCCAGCGTTCATTTTCTGGAGAACCACGACGAAGAGCGTGTCGCCGCCAAGCTTGCCAGCGAAGAAAATCGGGCCGCCGCGCTGGCGATCCTGGGGTTGCCCGGAATGCGTTTCCTGCACGAGGGCCAACTCACCGGCGCCCGGCTCAAATTGCCGGTGCAGCTTGCGCGTCGCCCTAGCGAACCGGTCCAGTCGGAAGTTTGCGCGGCGTATGAAAAACTTTTAACCGCGCTGAAGTCCGCCAGCGTGGGTCGCGGGCGGGGGCAAATCCTCGCCCCGCGGGCCGCGTGGGACGGGAATCCGACCGGACAGAATTTCATCATCGTGCAGTGGCAGGAAAGATTGCCGGGGTTCGATCTGGTGGTCGTCAACCTCGCATCGCATCGTAGCCAGTGCTACGTGACGTTGAGCGCGCCGGGGTTGGCGGAACATCACTGGTCCATGCGCGATCGGCTGAGTGAAGAGCGCCACGTTCGCGTCGGGAGCGACATTGTGCAGCAGGGATTGTATCTGGATTTGCCGGCCCACGGCGCCCAGGTCTTTCACTTTGCGCCCGTGCCGTGATTCGAGTCGCGGACGGTTGACGCCGCCGACTATTTCAAAGGAAATGCGGCTGGTCCCCGAACCAGAGTCTCCGGTTCATTCGCTCGGAGGTGGTTTGGAACCGATGGGTTTGACGGTCGAAGGCAGCGTACTCTTGTGGTACGGCGTGTGGAGGTTGAAGTAGATGCCGCACAGGGGCCGGGCATCGTCGCTCTGGCTGAGAATGATCGTCACCTGTTTGTCGATCCCGAGGCCATGCCGCATGCCCGGGCCGCGCTGCTCGTAAGCGGTGAGCGCCTTCAGCATCAGCGAATTCATCGACTCCTCGAAATCTTCCGGCGTCTTGTCGAGGCAGATCACATATTTCTCGTAAGCCCTGACGGCGGCCGCGATTTCCTTTTTGAACGTCTGAATGGTCACTGGTGGGAGACTAGCGCAATCCGTGCCGGGAATTGAAGCAAAATCCCGCCGGCGGTTCCGGGCGTACTGGTCAATCCGCCGCCGCCGCCACCCGACTCAAAGTCTTGGTACGCCTGGTTTATTCGGAACGGCCCCGGCCTGCGCGCCCTGAACTTTCAGCTTCCGCTGATAAACCTTGTCGCCGCAAGTGGCGAACAGGATGTCAAATTTTTCGCCGCCAAAGCAAAGCTTTGACACCCGGCCGTTCGGCGTCGGGAGAATGCATTGGACGCGACCGGGTTGATCACACACCTGGATGCCGAGACGGGTCGCGGCGTAGAGCCGGCCCTCGCGATCCATCGCCAGTCCTTCGACGCCCGCGTCGTCTTCGTGGTCGGGGGCATGAAGCCAATAATAACGTTGTTTCTTGGCCAGAGTGCCGTCGGCTTGAATCTGGTAGCTATAAATCCAGTGCGAACGATAGTCAGCCACGCAAAGCAAGGTTTGATCCGGTGAAAGGGTGACGCCGCTCGCGCATCGCAGGCCGGTGTCCACAACTTTTTTCTCACCGTTGGCCTTGATGAGCCAGACTTTGCTGGGTGCATTTGAATTGCTGCCCGAGGGATCGGTGACGTAAATGTTGCCGTTGTGCGCCACCACGATGTCGTTGCTGGCAATCTCCTCAGCGATGACGGAAGCTTTTCCATCCGGTTCAGACGCTCTGATTTTGGCGTCGCCACGGCCCACGGAATAGAGCCGACCTTCCGGGCCAAACGCCTGGCCGCTGGCTGGGTGGGCGTCCGCAAGGAATTCGCTTACCGTGCCAGCCGGCGCGATGCGGTACGTCTTCCGGGTGGGGAGCTCGCTGAAATAAACTTCACCCTTCGCATTGGCGGCCGGGCCGTCGGTGAGATGATATCCGGCCCCGACCAGCTCCCAACCGCCACCGGGAACCAGCAGCGTTGCGAGCGTGGTGTTTTTGCTTTGACCGGCTTGGATCGGTTGCGGCCAATCCTTCCACAGCCAGCGGATCACCTCCGGGAAAATCGCGGTGCCCTGCTTTCCGCTGTGACCCCCTTCGCCCCAGGCATGTTGGACGTCGTAGCCGGCGAACGCGAGCGCGCGTTCCATTGTCTGGTTCGCCATCCACCAATCGCCGGCATAGATGTTCTGGTCATTGCTCCCATCCTGCAAAAAAATACGGAGGGGCTTCGGCTCATACTTGCGGATCAGCGTGGGATACTGATCGCCACCGCGCAGGCCCACGTACGTGCCAATCGCACTGAACACGCGGCGGAACGAATCCGGACGTTCCCAGGCGGCGGTGAAGGCGCAAATCGCCCCGCTGCTGGAACCGCCAATCGCGCGGTCGTTCGCATTCGTGGAAATCCGCAGTCGCCGGCCGTCGGGCAGGGTGACTTTTTCCACGGCGGGCAATAATTCTTCCAAGAGGAAGCGAACATAATTGTCGCCGAGGCCGTCGTACTCATAGCTGCGATTAAACCGATCCACCGCCGCGTTGGTGTCCCCGGCCCGGACCCGACCGTGCATCACGAAGACGCCAATCGTCACGGGCATTTCCTTTTTGTGAATCAGATTGTCGAAGACCGTGGGTGCCTGCCATTGAATGCCATCCTGATTGACATAAAGACAGGCTGGCTGGTCGGCTTGGTATTGAGCGGGCACATAGACCCAATAATCGCGATAAGTGCCGGGGAAAATTTTTGATTGTTCGAAGCTGAACTTCAGCACCGCGCCCTTGGGTACTTCCGGCTGCGGTTTGGAATCCGGACCGGGTTCATAATCGTCCGCAGCGAAAGTGGCGACCGCCGTCAGCAGCACGGCGCTCAGGCCGATCAGTCTTAAAACGCGAAAGGGTAGGCATGGGTTCACGGACCGAATTCTGACCTATCGACTGCGGGTGTCAAAGCGGTTTCGGTCGGCGGGGCTCGCCGACGATTTGGGCAGCGCTCCGCGCATCGCCGGCGAGAATGGGGCGGGTCGCCTATTTTAGTTGCTCCTTGGGTCGCCGGCAATGACACCTGCCAACCGTTCAAATTTTCAGTCTCCGCCAATTTCGTCGGTCCGTGCCGCAGCCTTTGCCGCCGCGCGCGTTCCAAACAAAGCCGTGCCGACGCGAACGATCGTCGCGCCTTCTTCGATCGCCACTTCAAAATCTCCGCTCATGCCCATGCTCAGGTGGGGCAGGGGAGCGCCAAGGATTTGTTCGCATTCCCGCTTCAACTCCCGGAGGCGTCGGAAATGGGTGCGTGAACTTTCCGCCACGGACGCCCACGGCGGCACGGCCATCAAACCGTGAATTTCAATGCGGGGCAGCGCGTTGATCTCCTTCAGCTCGGCGAGCAATCGTTCCGGTGGATAGCCGAACTTGCTCGCTTCCCCGGCGACGTTGACTTCGAGCAGGATGGGCATCGTCTTGGCGGCGGCGCTGGCGCGCTTGTTGATTTCCTGCGCGAGGGCGAGACTGTCCACGCTCTCGATCATGGCAAACCATTCCACAGCCTCACGGCACTTGTTGCTTTGCAAATGCCCGATGAAATGCCAGCGCAACTTTCCGGGGCAGAGTGGAATTTTGGCCTTCGCTTCCTGCACTTTGTTTTCGCCGAACAGCGACAACCCGAGGTCCGCGGCGGCGATGACCGCTTCCGGCGGATGCGTCTTGGCGACGGCCAGCAAAGAGACGGAACGCGGCTCGCGCCCGGCGCGTTGGCACGCGGCGCGAATCCGTTGTTGAATTACCGCAAGGTTTTCAGCCAGACTCACCGTGCGATCGTAAATCGTAAATCATCAATCGTAAATTCTTTCCATGAACTATTGGCTGGTTAAATCCGAGCCCGAGACCTACGGCTGGGCGCAATTTGTGCAGGATGGCCGGACTGCGTGGACCGGTGTCCGGAATTACCAGTCCCGAAACAATCTGCGCGCCATGAAAGTCGGTGACTCCTTGCTGTTCTATCATAGCGGCAAAGCGAAGGAAATCGTCGGCCTCGCCCGGGTGGAGAAAGCGGCGTATCCGGATCCGACGGCCAAGGACGGGGACTGGGTGAGTGTGGACCTGGCGCCGGTGAAAGACCTGGTCAAACCCATCACGCTGGCGACGATCAGGTCCGTTCGGCAACTCAAAGCCATGGTGCTGGTGAACAACACCCGCCTTTCCGTGCAGCCGGTGACGGAGGAACAATTCAACTGCATTCTTGAACTTGCCGGCACGAAAATTTAACAACGATTTTCGCGCCGTCATCTTCGACATGGACGGCGTGATCGTGGACAGCGAAACGCGCCATGAATCCGCGTTTTTGGAAACGGTGCGGGCGCTCGGCTACGGCGAGACCCACGGCGTGACCTGGGCCAATTACGTGGGGCGATCGGATTATGAATTGTGGGCGGATTTTGTCGCCGAGCACAAACCGGAGCAGTCCCTGGAGCAGTTGTTGAAGTTGAAACGCGACCGAGTGGTGGCGATCCTCCAGCGGGACCAACCCGTGTACTCCGGATTGGCGGAACTCGTCGAAAAACTGGCACGGGTGTGTCGCTTGGGGCTGGCCTCCGGCTCGGATCGACCGGTGGTCGAAGCGGTGCTTTCGCTGGGGGACCTGCGTCGCCATTTTTCCGCCACGGTCACCGCGTCCGAGGTCAAGCGGGGCAAACCGTCCCCGGAAATCTTTTTGCGCACCGCGGAATTGCTCGGGGTCGCACCGGCGGAATGCTGGGTGATCGAGGATTCCAAGCCGGGCGTGGCCGCCGCGCTCGCGGCCGGCATGCGCGTCATCGCCATCACCAACACCCATCCGGCCGATGAATTGCGGCCGGCGACCGTCGTGGTGGAGAACTACGCGGAAATCGAACGGTTGTTGCTGGGCAACTAACGCAACCAAACCCATCCTAAAACGTCTCACGAAGCCTTTCCATGATGTCGCCAACTTCGTGGTGCATTTGCAACATAACCTTGGCACGCGTGATTTGAAGCTGCGCGGAAGTTTGGCGCTTGGAAATTAGCGCTTGGTTCGTTACAACACGGCTCGCCCAATGCCAACGCCAACGCCCGAAAAACCGGACCTGCACAGCGAGGAATTCCTCCACTCGCTGATGCGGAAACAACTTAAGCTCTCCATCGCCTGCGCGTTGGCGTTTCTGGTAGTGCTATTGGGTCTGCCGCTGGCGAATTACTTTTTCCCGGAGCAAATGGCGACTCGGGTGCTGGGAGGCTTTACGCTCACCTGGTTTCTATTGGGCATCGGGTTCTTTCCGGCGGTGTGGTGCATCGCGTTTTACTTCATCCGGCGGTCGATCAAGCTGGAAGAGGAGGAAGTCGCGGAGGTGATGGGAGAAAAACACCAAACACCAAACACCAAAACTCAAACAAATCCCAAGCCTCAAGCTCCAAAGTGTGGCGGCTGGGTGAGTTTTTTGGTGTTTGGAATTTGGAGCTTCCTTGGTGTTTGGTGTTTGGTGTTTGGTGTTTTTTCGACGTGCCTGGTTTTTGGTGTGTGATTCCATGCGCATCGACCCCTACATCCTCGCCTTCAGCTTCGTGACCGTCGCGGCCACGGTGTTCATGGGCTTCTGGACGGCGAGGAGATCCAAGACCGCCAGCGATTTCTTCGTGGCGGGTCGCAGCGTGAGCGTGGGTTGGAATGCCAGTGCCATCTCCGGCGAATACCTCAGCGCCGCCAGCTTCATGGGCATCGCGGGCATGGTGATGTCGAGCGGCTACGATGCGCTCTGGTATCCGGTTTGTTATGCGTGTGGCTATTTGTTCCTGCTGCTGTTCATTGCCGGGCCGCTGCGCCGCTTCGGGGCGTACACGATTCCGGATTTCGCCGAAGGCCGGTTCGACTCGCCGCTGTTTCGCAAGATCGCCGTGTGCTTCGTGCTGTTTATCGGGTTCTTCTACACGATGCCGCAGATGAAAGGGGCGGGGACGACGCTGGCCTATATTTTCCCCGGGCTGCCGTATTGGGCGGGCGTGGTGCTGGTGGGCGCGGTCATCACGCTCAACGTTGCGCTCGGCGGCATGAAAGGCATCACGCTGGTGCAGGCGGTTCAATACTGGGCCAAGATGTTCGCCATCTCCGTGCCCATCTTCGTGCTCATGGCGGTGTATGGGGATTATGGGAGGCAACTGAACTATGCCGGAATAAAAAAATCTGAAAGCACAGGGTTGCAGCAAAGCATACCTGGATTGAGAGAATTTCCAATGATGGCTGCTGGTGGAACTAACGAAGCGATTCTGCTCTATGGAGAACTCGCTAATAGAAAAATAGCCAACGCCCCTCAAAAACAGACGGGCTTGGTAACTGATCCAAGTGATCTCTTCAATGTAACCGGGAGTCGTGGAGAGGTATTTGCTAAATTGGAGTCTTATCTGCGGACAAATGGGATCGGTTTTGTTTTGGAGCAGGGAGGAGAACTGCGCGTTGTTCCAATAGAACAGTCGAAGCAGGCGCTTGTTGTTGCTGGAAATCAGATTGTTCGCAAACCACTCCCCGAAAAGGCCCCCGCCGATGCCACCTGGCTTGCCCCCTTTGGCCCGCTCACGACCAAGGCCGC
This sequence comes from Verrucomicrobiota bacterium, assembly GCA_025350905.1. Classification (GTDB taxonomy): domain Bacteria; phylum Verrucomicrobiota; class Verrucomicrobiia; order Limisphaerales; family JADLHS01; genus JADLHS01. Next base: position 5,249 of record JANXWY010000215.1, on the reverse strand, counting down.
CAAGGCCGCGAAACTTTCCGCCGAGGAAGCGAAGCCGTATTCGCTCCTTTACACCTACTCGCTGATCATCGCGCTGGTCTGCGGCACGGCGGGGTTGCCGCACATCCTCGTGCGCTTCTACACCAACCCCGACGGCGTCGCCGCCAAGCGCACCACCATGTGGGTGATGATTCTCATCGGCATCTTCTACGTCTTCCCGCCGGTGTTTGGCGTCATGGGCCGCAACCTGTTCCCGGAGCTTTACAACGGCATCGGCGCGAAAGGCACGGACAAGATCGTCCTCGAACTCCCGCGCCTGTTGAACGCGAAATACGCACCGCTCGGCTCGATCCTTTCCGGCATTACCTGTGCCGGAGCGTTCGCGGCCTTCATGAGCACGTTCAGCGGTTTGCTCGTCTCCATGACGGGTGCCATGGCACACGATGTCTACGGTCGGATGTTACGTCCGAAATCCACGCCGAACGAGCGCCTCCGGATGTTCAAAGTCTTCGCCGTCGTCCTCGGTGGCGTGGCGATGTTGCTGGGGTCATTTGTGGAGCCGTTGGAAATCAACTTCATGGTCGGTCAGGCGTTCGCCATTGCGGCGGCGAGCTATTTCCCGCTGCTGTTCATGGCGGTGTGGTGGCGACGGCTCACGATGAAAGGTGCGGCCACGGGCATGTTGTTTGGCGGCCTGAGCGCCGTGGTGGCGATTTCCTTGACGAGCTTTAGCGTCCTGGCGCTGGCGCCGGGCCGGAGCGGAGAACTTTTTGCCGTGTTCAAACCGCTGAACACTTTCTGGGCCGGGCATCCGTTGCTGCGGATTCTCTGCGAGCAACCGGCCTTGTGGGCAGTGCCGCTGGCTATCGGCCTGATGATTGTCGTCTCCAAGCTCACTAGGGGCGAAATCCCGGCGGACATCCGGATGAAGATGCTCGTGCTGCACGCGCCGGAGAAACTGGGCCTCAAGCAGGAATATATTCAGGATCATCAGCCCGGGCATTGAAGCTCCAAATTCCAAATCCCAACATCCAGAAAAGCACGAAGCGCAAAACACACTGTGTCTGTTTGATTATTGGAGTTTGAAGTTTCTTTGGAGCTTGGTGTTTGTCGTTTGGTGTTTGCTCGTCAATAGCCTACCCCCCAATCGCAGTCATCGGCCGGCCGGGTTGGTATTGATCGCGAAAGTGGTGTTCCAATGGTTTGCCCTTCAACGCGGCCAGCAACACATCTCGCACGGCTTCATCCGACGCCGAAGATCGCAGCGCCGTTCGTACGTCCAGCTCCCCGTGATCACCGAGGCAGGGCCGAACTTTGCCGTCGGCGGTGAGGCGCATTTTGTTGCAGCTCTCGCAGAAATGCAGATTCGTCATCGCGCCAATGAAGCCGACGAGGGCGCCGGTGTGCTTCAATAAATAATACTTCGCCGGGCCCCAGCCGATCCGGGTATCGGGCTGGGGGATCAATTCATCGCGCTGGGCGAACCGTTGCATGACTTCGCCGACGGGCAGGAAGTTTTTCTCGTTCAACACCTCCCCGGACGTCACGGGCATGAGTTCGATCAGGCGCAATGGGAGACCGTGTTCGGCGGCGAACTGTGCGAGCGGCCAGAGTTCGCCTTCATTCACGCCGCGCATCAGCACGCAGTTTAGCTTCACTCGCTCGAAACCCGCCGCCACCGCCGCGCGAATCCCCGCCAGCACCGCTGTGACGTCGCCGCCCGTGACCCGCCGGTAAATTTCCGCATCGAGCGCATCGAGACTCACATTCACCGTCCGGAGGCCGGCGTCCCGCAGTGGTTGTGCCTGGGTTGCGAGGCGGGTGCCGTTGGTGGACAAACCGACGCACGCCACGCCGGGCAGCGCAGCGATGGCGCGCACGATCTCGACGGCGTCGCGGCGCACGAGCGGTTCGCCGCCCGTGATGCGGAATTTGCGGAATCCCAACCCCGCCGCCACCCGGGCCACGCGCACGATCTCTTCCGCCGTGAGATGGTCGGCCTGCTGCTCCCAGCCGTGGTAGCCGGCCGGCATGCAGTAGAGACAACGCTCGTTGCATCGATCGGTGATCGAGATGCGCAGGTAATCTACAGTGCGTCCGAATGAATCCATGTTGGTTGTGGGCCAGCGGACGTCCCGCCGACCATCAGTATTTCCGCGGCATTCTATAAGCCCTCCGGTTAAACCGGTCAACTCACAAGCGGAAGATCCTGGGCGGGGCGCATCCTGACCCTCTCTTCCAAATGGTGTCGTTCGTCGGGCTGCGTCGAACCCGCCCGCGCGAGCAGGCGGAACAAACGCGCGGTGACTTTCCTGTGGTTTCACGCTCCGAACCCGATTGCGCTGCTCCACGCGGCGCTGGTTGTCGCTGCGCGACGAACCCTGCCTCGGGAATGTGCAGATTCGCCAGTTCGGGCCGGGAAGGGGTGAAGCTCGGTTAATCCCGGCTGTTGCGGGCCATGCTCAAGAAGTAGAGCAGTTGCATCACCGAAGAAACCAGCGCCGCGACGTACGTGAGCGCCGCCGCACCCAAGACCTTGTTCACGCCATCGCTTTCCTCGGCGCGCACAATGCCCAGGCGCAGGAGTTGTTCTTTGGCGCGTTTGCTGGCGTCAAACTCGACCGGCAAGGTCACGAGTTGAAACACCATCATGATGCTGAAGATCGCGATCGCCACCCAGATCAGCTTGGCAAACATCGAGCCCCCCAGAAACATCCCGAGGACGATGATTCCAATCCACGCGTAGCTGGCGAATTGCGTCACCGGTACGAGCGTCATGCGCAAATGCAGTGGGGCGTACGCCGCCTGATGTTGCAACGCGTGCCCGGCTTCGTGCGCCGCCACACCCACGGCGGCGATGGAGCGGCCGTGGAAGTTTTCCGACGACAGGCAAAGCGCCCGCTTCGTCGGGTCGTAATGGTCCGACAGATGGCCGCCGATTTCGCTGACCGGCACATTGGAAAGTCCCGCCCGGTCCAGAATTTCCCGCGCGGCTTCCGCGCCGCTGACTCCAGAATTTAAGCCCACGCGGCTGTACTTGCCGTACGCGGCGGTCAATTTGAACTGCGCCCACAGCCCGATGAGCATCGCGGGCAACATGAACAATAAATAATTAAGGTTCCAAATCATAGTCTGGTTAGGTTGACAGGTTTATTGCCGTCGCGTTCATCCTAGCCGCGTTCGTGCCAGGGGTAAATTGGCGAATTCAAAGGTGAAAACCACTTGTACCGAAAGCCTCGCCATGCCAGCGCGGCACGATTGGGCCATCGGGGTTCGCATTTTGGCGCAACTTCCGACTCTTCGCACAATTGATCAATGAGCTGCTGCCAGAGCGGTTGCCGGCTCCGTCGCTTGCGTGAAGTCCTCGGCGGGCGACTTGGAGGTTCGGAGTTCCGCCTTCAGGCGGTCCGGGCCGCGTAAACGCGGAACTCCGAACTTTACATCCCTGGCTCATCCCACCCTTCCCCATAATCCCGAATCGGGTAATCGTACCAGACACGCTTTGCAGCTTCGACGCCCGTTTGTTCCAGATATTCTTTCGCACTGCTCCACGGCCAGTCCGTCCAACGTTCGACATAACCGTGGCGCACCGGGTTGTGATGAACGTAGTTTAACGTCGCCCAGAAATGCCGCTCCGACCGCATCGCCCGCTCAACGGCGCGGAAAAACACCTTGCGACCGCGCGCACTGTCTTCACCGTTCCATGCGTACGAAGTGCGACCGTGGAATTGACCTAATTCGCGCAACAAACCTTTGATGTCCGGCGCTTCGACCAGCGCGTGATAATGATTCGGCAACACGCACCACGCGAAAATCTGACTACTTCGTGCCGCGAACACCGCGAGCAAGTTGCGGGAGAAGGCATCCAACCGCTCTGGGCTTTGGCCCAGATGATGTTGATGCTCGTAACACGCCGCCGAGATTAGGAAGCGCAGATGGCCGAAATTGTGGCGGTGTGGTGGTGAGTGCCATGGCTGACCGTGTTCTTTGCGCCACGCGAGTAATTCGGTGCGTTGTTTGGGCGTGAGTTGACGCTAGAGATAACGCGGCGTGGCCATGACTGGAGATTAGCCGAGCCGCGTAAATGCGGAACTCCAAACCTGTCGTTGCGCCGCAGCAGATCGTGCTGGCTCTCAAACTGTGCTTGCCGATCGGAGCGATTGAGAGGATTCCTAAAGTTTAATTTTTCCGACGGCGGAATCGCCAGACTAGCACGATGAATGTCGGCCCGATCAGCGCGGCCAGAACAATTGACATCGTTTCGTTCTGAAGAATCGGCTTTGGATCCCCAAGCACGGAGCGCTCTGGAAATTCCGGGTCATAGTACACAATCACAGTTTGTCCAACCCGCATCTCCTCTAACGGAGGATTTGGTTGCCAGGATTGCTTTCGTCCTTCGAATGATTTACCAGCAACCAAGTATCCATAACGCGCGGTACTGTGAAACTCGGGAAGTAGCTCAATAATCCTACCCTCACTGCGCACACCATGGGTTGCAAGGCGTCGGTAAGGAGACAAATTGAGGCCTCCCAATCCGATAGCAATTGCGGCAGCAAGAGCTAACCAAATGAGCGCGTATTTCATAAAAGCCAAATCCCCAGCGCGCCGTATTTGCTGTCTTTCTTATTGAACTACGACTTCTTTTTGGTCCGGCTCCACCCACTTGTTGTGTTCCTTGATGAGGTCAACCAGCCGTTCCACCGCATCCGCCTCGGGGATGTTGAACTTGATCGGGGTCTTGCCGACGTAGAGGTTGATCTTGCCGGGCGCGCCGCCCACGTAGCCGAAGTCCGCGTCAGCCATTTCGCCGGGACCGTTCACGATGCAACCCATGATGGCGATCTTCACGCCTTTGAGATGCTCGGTGCGGGCTTTGATGCGTGCGGTGACGGTTTGGAGATTGAACAATGTGCGTCCGCAGCTGGGGCACGCGACGTAATCGGTCTTGAAACTGCGGCAACCGGCGGCCTGCAAAATATTGTATGCAAGACGGAGCGATTGGCCACCGCCCGCTTCGCCGCGCACGAGAATCGCATCGCCAATGCCATCCGCCAACAGCGAGCCGATGACGACAGACGCGCGGAGCAAGGCGATCTTGGGTTCGAGCGGGAATGCCCCCTCACCACGGGCCTCTCCTCCGCTGGGGGCGAGGGAGTCGGAGAACAAAGTATCTTTGAGCAGAATCGGATTGTTGCGGCCAAGGTTTTTTAATTTCGCCGCGAGCAAACGGAACGCGGTGATGGCGGGAAGGTTCACGCCGTCTTTCACGG
>JANXWY010000205.1 GCA_025350905.1 Verrucomicrobiota bacterium | reverse complement strand
GCCGTGGCTTCCAGCCCGGCGGCCACGCCTCGCCCCGTCCGCCGCGTTGGAGCTTTCGGCCGTTGGCCCGTCGTCGCAACGATATTTCGGGGCGGCAAGGATGCGCGCCCTCTACGTCAGGCCCGAAGGCCTGACGCTACGTTGACCGCCACTTCCGGTCGCACGAGCCGAGCCGAGCTTCGGCATTTGGACTTCGGCCATGGCCACCCAGCCGAAGGCGGTCCGCCATTTTAGCGCTTTTTTTACCGTGACGAATGGCAGCGGGATGTTGCTGAAATAGCCATCGCTTCGGCTGAACTTGTTCGCCGTCGATTGTACCGGGAATCGCTTTCCTACAACTGGCAAACCTGACCGGCCAAACCTGCCGCTAACGACGCTCAACTTCGGGACTTTGTGCGGGCAAACCATGCCACCAGCCCGCCGCCAAGGAACACCAGGGAAACCGACGAAGGCTCTGGCACCACAATGCCCTCCCGAAACCAGAGGTCAGCAGCAATAAATGGAAAACCGCTGCCGTAGAATGAGCCATTGGGATAGACATCCCCAAGGGTTGTTATTCCCCAATTGTCGCCAGATTGAACCACGGTTTCAATGAAGTAAGTGGTGAAGGGGGTGACCGATACCGACGAAGCAAAGAAGAAATTCACCGAGCCCGCAAAGCCATCGCTCAACACCACTGGTGTCGTCGTGCCAAGGATCGGGCCGTTGATGGCGGCCGAGTGCAGATTCACCACCAAGGTGGCGCCGAGCGCGTTGCCAGGATTGATATCAAATTGTCGAAGCTGTACAACGCCAACTATAGCCAAACTTGGCGTGAACGATTGTCCTAGCGACGAGTAGGCTTGAATGGGAACAGACCCAAAGGGCGATACTTCGTCACTCGACGATTCTTGATCGAATACAAGCGTGCCTTGGGCCTGAACCGCACCGGTCGCACAAGCGCCGATCAGCAGCCGACAAAATAGGGCTTTCATATTATTTACTGGTTGAGCGGTGGCAGACTGATTGGTGCAAAAGTAACGTGTTCAAAATGTCCAGCACTGCCATCGGGGTAGTTGAACGGAATTTTGCGAGCAATGAAGTTTGTTGTCGCCGCATTCCAATGCAGGATGAAAAGCTTGCCGATCTTGTCATTGCCCCATTCCCCGGCTTCCGTTATGAGGAGATCGCCCACATAGTTGGTGAAATAATTTCGCGAGACTTTGACAATGGTGCCGGCGCGTGTGGATAAGCATCCGGGAAGATAGCAAGCAGGAGCCACATCGCACCTACGCAAGGAGGGTGACGGTCAAGCCGGCTGATTTTCATTTTGTTTCTTGGTTCCTGGCTGTTTTCTCGAAGGCATGCGATTCAACCATCACCTCCGGCGGCTGGCAAGGATGGTTTTTGACTTCGGCTCAAATCCGATCGGACGGCAATTTTTGGCGCGCCTTTTTCGTGCGGTTGTGACCGGAAGTGGCGGTCAACCAAGGTAGCGGCCAGGCATCCGTGCCTGCCGTAGAGCCGTGGCTTCCAGCCCGGCGGCCACGCCTCGCCTCGTCCGCCGCGTTGGAGCTTTCGGCAGTCAGCCCGTCCTCGCAACTTTACTCCCGAGCGGCAAGGATGCGCGCCCTTTACGTCAGGCCAGGAGGCCTGACGCTACGTTGACCGCCACTTCCGGTCGCGCCCCAATTCTGGATGTGGTGATGCGGGATGATTTTCTGGAACGATCCTGACGCCCCCCCGCGCAGCCGAGTTCGCTGACCGCTGGCCAAACGCCAGGCTGGCAGCGCACGGGGGAGCACTGGTCAGGTCCAAAGCATTTTTCCGCCCGCGATGACGAGCACGACCGCGAGCAACCGCCGCATCATCAGCGGCGTCAGGCGGCGGCTACCGAGTTCCGAGCCGATCACCCCTCCGAACAACGCGGCGGGCGCCCACCAAATAATTTCCGCCGGCACCTTGTTAACGCTGGCCAGATGACCCAGTAGCCCGGCCGCGGAGTTTACCAGAATAAAGGCGACGGAAACTCCCGCCGTCCGGCGGACGTCGGCCCAACCGAGGAACAAGAGCAGTGGGCTGAGAAAAATGCCCCCGCCTACACCCGTCAATCCGGAGAGCAGACCGATAAAACCGCCGAAGCCCAAGGCCAGCGGGAGGATCACCGGCTTGGCTTCGGCGCTGGCGGATGGCTTGGCTCCTAGTCGCCACGCGGCGAACAACAACACGCCGCCGAGCATCATTTTGTAGGCGGGAATCGGCAGCTTCAATGCGCCGCCCAGGAAGGCCAGCGGCACGGACAAAATCGCGAACGGCCAGAAGACGTTCCACGCGAAACAACCGGCCCGCGCATAGCGGATCGTGCCCACGGTCGCAACCACGAGATTGAGGACGAGCGCGGTGGGTTTCATCACGTCCGGCGCGAGGTTGAAGAGCGCCATGGCGGCGAGATAACCCGAGGCCCCCGCGTGGCCGACCGACGAATACAGGAGCGCGGCCATGAAGATCAGTAACGTCAGCAGGAGCGTATCAGTCATTCGTTAGACGTGGCAGTGAGTGCGGGGAGCGCCGGAGCGGCAGCTCCGAGCAGTGAGTTTTTGAACCAAGGTGACCGTCTTGGACTGCGGCGGGAAGCGAAGCGCCACGCCGCTCTTGGCGGCTGGACCGCGCAGCCCGGCCGCGGTTTCGGCTCTCCGTACCAAAGCGTTGTCGTCGCTGCACTTTGCCACCGCAGTCCAAATGGCCCCCGTCGTCGCTGCGCTTCCTTGCAATGCTCATGCTTGCTCTCCCTAGGTTAGCACCTTGCCCAGCGGCGACTACGGGTGGACTTCAAGCAGTCGGGGGTGGTGGCACGTGCTTAACCAGCAGCGGAATGTTGGCCTGCGGCTGGCCGTCGAGCGTCACGTCCATCGAGTACAGGCCGGGCGTGTCGAACTTCAACTGCTGGATATTGAAAATGAAATTTCGCGTGCCGAAGTGCATGTCGTCCGGCAACGCGACTTCCACCGGGATGGATGGAAAATCGGCCATGATAGAGCGGCCATCGGCGTCCACGAAGTTGAGGCGGAGGTTGTGCTTGCCTTCGTCGCCGCTGAAAAAGGTGACGCGTAGCGCCACCGCGCATTGCGGATGGATCGCCGGCAATTCGCGCGCGTAAATGGTGTCGAACGCGCCGAGGAGGTTCAGCTTGCCGTTGTCGTCGGTCGCCGCGTCGCAGAGAACCGCTGTTTGAATGTTCATGCGACGGCAAGCTTAAACCACGAAGGGACACGAATGAACACGAATTTCTTTGACGGTCTCGGCGCACCCTGCCCTGCCGAAACTCCGGCCGGCGGCCGAGCGGTCCGTCACCTCAACCGGCTACGGTACATCTGGCTCCAGAATCTTATTTGGGTTTGGGGTCCCGGCTTTCGAGCTTCATGGGTCCGGAGCTGACGCTTGCGTCGGGGACCGAACCGCCGAGCATCCGAAATTGCGCTTTGGCGTTTTCATAGTCCTTCGTCGCCTGGGCAATCTGCGCCTCCGTGGCGCCCGCCTCGTAAAGTTTGGCCAGGGCATCCCGCTTGCGGTCGAGCGAAACCTTCGCGGCCTCCACGACGAGCGCCATGCCATCTTTGCCGCCGGAATTGCCGTCGGAAATACCCAGCAATTGTCGTTGTCGTTCGATGCCCAGCACCGCGGAGACAGCGCTGCTCAACTGTTCATCGGTAACCGTGCTCCCGGGCGCCTTGGCCTTCGCGATCAATTTCTCGAGGGCGGAATTTTTGCGGTCGGCAAAAACATCCGTGGCCTCGATGACGAGGTCCATGGCCGTGGGTTCGCCGGCGGCCGAGTCCGCCACGCCCAACAATTGCCGCTGCCGTTCGGCGCCCAGCACCCCGGCCACCGCCTGGCTCAGCTGGTCGTCCGTGACCGGACTGCCGGGACGTTTGGCTTTCGCGATAAGTTCCACGAGGACCGCCTGCTTGCGCTCGGCAAAAACTTCCATGGCCTTGACCACGAGCGCCATGGCATCGGATTCGCCGTTGGCGTTGGTAGCCCCGAGCAATTGCCTTTGCCGTTCCACGCCCAGCACCCCGGCCACCGCGTCGCTGAGCTGGGCGTCCGTGACCGTGCTGCCGGGCTGCTGCGCTTGCGCGATCAGGGCATTGAGTTGCTCGGCCGCCTTGCCGGCCGGTGACTGCGCCAGTTCAATCAGTTCCGAAAAACGTTCAATCACGGCCGCTTCAAAAAGTGCGTGCCATGACTGCGCCCCAAAATCGCGAGTCACCTCGGCCTTTCGCTTGATATGGTCTTCGCGAAACTGGAGCAATACCTGGAGCGGCTTGATGGACCCGTCAATATTTCTCCCCGTCGTGGTCCGAATCAGGTCGAGGTCCGCTTCGCTCAAGTCCGGGTTGGCGACCGCCCCGACCGGGCCGCTGGCCGGGGACGCTGCCAGCGTGAGCGTCCCGGTGTCGATGGGCATGGCATTGGTCACCACGCACAAAACACCCGGAATTCTAAACCCGGCCATGGTCAATTTCCTCCGGTTGGAATTGGTGGTTGCCGCCGAGCCGTTGCCGGGCGAATCGTCGCATGATTTCCGCGCGCGAATCATCACGACGACCTAGCGGTTCCGTGGTCGCCAACGCGGCGAGCAGCCGAAAATTCAGCTTCATAGCTTGCCTCGTATTGTCAGGCCTTGGTCGCGCCGAATGGGGGATCGTTTCCATGACGCTCCGCCGGGCCGGGAGAATTGCTTTTGCAGCGGGGTCATTGGCGGTGACATTACTCCGCCGGCGGCGGGCGCCAAGCGCTTTTTCCGGGCCGTGGAAAAACGCAAAGGCGACACCGAGCGGCGGTGATCCAGCGCCGAAAAGGGGCAGCGACAGGGGCGGCCGCTCGCCCGGACCCGAATCGAGATTTGCAGCTTCAGCCCAAGCATTGGGAAATCAGGCGCTACCGGCTATTGCAATTGGCCAGGTGCTCGTTTAATTCTCCCGGCCGAAACATGAAACCTGCGCCCTTCGTCGTTTTACCCACTGCGCGCCTATGCGCCGCGATTTATTGTCTGCTCACAACCCCGCTGGGCAATGCGTCCGCAGCCACCAATCCCCCTTCGCTGTACCCGGAAAAACTGACGGAGATGAATACCACGATCACCACGGCCATCGCGGAAGGGCATTGTCCCGGCGGCGTGTTGTGGGTCGAACATCAGGGCGCGAGTTATCATCAGGCCTTCGGCAAACGCGCGGTCGTGCCCGCGGACGAGGTCATGACCGAAGACACGATTTTCGACGCGGCCTCGCTGACCAAGGTGATTGCCTGCACGCCGGCGATCATGCTGTTGGTGGAACGCGGACAGGTGAAGTTGGAAGCGCCGGTGCAAACTTATATTCCCGAGTTCACGGGCGACGGGAAGGAAGCGGTCACCATTCGCCAGTTGATCACGCACACTTCGGGGTTACGACCGGACATCAGCCTGAAGCCGGACTGGTCGGGCGCCGCCGCGGCCATCCACCTCGCGTGTACCGAACCGCTCGCCAATCCGCCCGGTACTGTGCTGGTGTACAGCGATACGGGCCCGATTTTGCTAGGCGAAATCGTCCGACGCGTTTCCGGCCAGCCCCTCAATGAGTTTCTCCAACGGGAACTCTATGGACCGTTGCAGATGAAGGACACGGGCTTTAATCCGCCGCCGGAAAAAATGGCCCGCATTGCCCCGACGGAAGTGGTGGCGGGCCAGCCGGTGCGTGGGGTGGTGCACGATCCCCGCGCCCGCCGCATGAACGGCGTGGCCGGCCATGCCGGATTGTTTTTCACGGCAAACGATCTGGCGCGTTACGCCCGCTTGCTGCTCAACGGCGGCGAATTGGACGGTGTGCGCATTTTCAAGCCTGAGACGGTGCAGCTGATGACGAGCGTGCAGACGCCGGACGCCATCGCCGGCCGCCGTGGCTTGGGCTGGGACATTGACACGGGGTTCAGCGGACCGCGCGGCCAGCTGTTCCCGCTGGGCTCCTATGGGCACACGGGGTGGACAGGCACTTCGATCTGGATTGATCCGTTCTCGAAAACGTTCGTCATTTTTCTTTCGAACCGGAACCACCCGACGGAAAACGGCAGCGTCCGCGCCCTGCGGGGTCGACTGGGCACGCTCGCCGCCGAAGCGGTGCCGGATTTTAATTTCGCGTACGTCCCTGGGGCGTTGCGGCCGCGGGCGTCCGAAGCCGCGAGTACCGCGGGCAGCCCGAAGCCCCAGCCTGACGCGCCGGGAGCGGCGCACCCCAACACCAACGCGCTCGTGACGCTCAACGGGATTGATGTGTTGGTGAAGCAGCATTTTGCGCCGCTCCAAGGCAAACGCATCGGCTTGGTCACCAACCACACCGGCCAGGACCGCGGACGCAACGCGACCATTGACCTGCTCCATGCCGCGCCGGGCGTAACGCTCGTGGCGCTGTTTAGTCCGGAACATGGCATCCGCGGCGCGCAGGACGAACAGGTGGGCGACAGCCGGGATACAAAAACCGGGCTGCCGGTTTACAGCCTTTACGGTGACCGCCGCCAGCCTACGGCGGAGCAGTTGAAAGGCCTCGACGCGCTCGTCTTTGACATCCAGGACGTGGGCTGCCGATTTTACACGTACATTTCGACCATGGGCCTCTGCCTCCAAGCAGCGGCGGAAGCCGGCATCACCTTCATTGTGCTCGACCGCGTGAATCCCATCAATGGGTCTACGATTGACGGCCCCGTGTTGACGGAAAAAACCAGCTTCGTCGGCTTCCATCCCATCCCGCTGCGTTACGGCATGACGATCGGCGAATTGGCCCGGATGTTCAACGCCGAGCGCAAGCCCAAGGCGGAGCTCGTGGTGATCGAACTCGAAAATTGGCGCCGCGAATCGTGGCTGGATGAAACGGGACTGCCGTGGACGAATCCCTCACCCAACATGCGGAACTTGAAGCAAGCCATCCTGTATCCGGGCGTCGGCCTGCTGGAAAGCGCCTTGTCGGTGGGTCGGGGCACCGACTCACCGTTTGAAATCGTGGGGGCGCCGTACATCGACGATGTGAAGCTGGCGGAGGAACTCAATCGCGCCGGCTTGCCAGGCATCGGGTTCGTGCCCATTCGGTTCACGCCCACCGCCAGCGTTCACCAGGGCCAGCCGTGCCGCGGCGTTTACCTCATGCTCAACGACCGCGAGCGCTGCAACGTGGTGGACGTGGGATTGCAAATCGCCCGGACGTTATGCCGGCTGTATCCGAAGGAGTTTAATGCGGACAAAATGAAGTCGCTGCTTTTGCACGGCCCGACGCTCGCGGCGATCAAGGCCGACCAACCGCTTGAAGAAATCCGTGCCAGCTGGCAGAAAGACCGGTTGGAGTTTGAACAGCGCCGGGAGCGGTACTTGATCTACAAGTGAGGTCGTTGCCCAGGCTTACTCGCAGCGGGTGGAGCCCGGAAATGCCAGCCGCGGTCGGGCTTACCGACCGCGCCGTTAAACTTGCGGGAAAGGCCGCACGCCACAGGGGATCGCAGCTGTTGCCGTTG
>JANXWY010000170.1 GCA_025350905.1 Verrucomicrobiota bacterium | reverse complement strand
GGCTTACAGGTGAAGCCGACCCAGGCGGGTTTTGAAATGGTGGCCAAAGGCCAGCACGCCCTTGTGAGCTATGGCGCTTTCCGAACCTGGACAGTCAGTTGCGGTTTCACGAACGGGTTCTTGAACACACTCCGGATTGACGCACGCGAATGAACAGTACGAATTACGACGAGTGTCTGTTGAAGAGCTTGTTTGCGCCGGTGGACCAAATTGAGGTGCGGTTGGCCAAGGCGCGCGAGCAAGTAAACCAGCACACGCCGTCTCAGATCCACGGTGTCGTTGCGGCTTTGGTCTCCATGCTTGTGGCGCTGACGCTCGTTGCCCAGCCGACGATGGCTGCGTCGGTTCAACGGGACGCCGACAGCGTTACATATCCCGATGGTCGGCCGGCCGCCCCGTATCGGTTGGCAGCACGGGACACAGGCCCGGTGCTGCGCCACGGCAGCGGGCCGGGGCAATCTGACGATCTGGGTGCCCGCGACGTCTGGGTTTGGGAGCACCGCGGCAGCTACTTCATGCATTACGATGGCGCCGGGACAAACGGGTGGCTGGCCTGTCTCGCCACCAGTCCAGATCTCACGAATTGGATCAAGCAAGGTCCGGTGCTGAATCTGGGCCGCCCGGGGACGGAAGATTCTGCGTCGGCGTCGTATGGCGTCACGTTCGCTGAGGGAAAGGACTGGCACCTATTCTATCTCGGAACGCCGCACACCTCGTCCGCGCCGGATTATGTCCCCGCCTTCCCGTATCTCACCCTCAAGGCGCGCAGCAGTTCACCGGCGGGTCCGTGGGTCAAGCAACCGGACGTGATCCCGTTCCGGCCCCGGCCGGGTACTTACTACTCAGCGACGGCGAGTCCGGGACAGATTGTGCCGCAGGGCGGGGAATACCTGATGTTCTTCAGCGCTTCGACCTCAGAGCCGACGTTCCGCACGCTCAGTATCGCGCGGACCGGCGATCTCATTGACGCCTGGCGCATTGACCCGGAGCCGATCCTGCCAGCGACGGAACAGGTGGAAAACACTTCGCTTTACTACGAGCCGAAAAATCGCATGTGGTGGCTGTTCACCAACCACGTTGGCCTGCGGGACGGACTTGAATACACGGACGCCATCTGGGTTTACTGGACTTCGGATCTCAACCATTGGAATCAGGCGCACAAGGCGGTGGTGCTCGATTCCCGGAATTGCGTTTGGTCACGGCACATCATCGGCCTGCCGTCGGTGGTCAAAGCGGGCCAACGACTGGCGATTTTCTACGACGGCAACGCAGCGGAAAGGATGCCCGCGGGGGTAAAAAGCCACATGAATCGTGACGTGGGATTGGCTTGGCTTGATCTGCCTTTGCTGCCACCGCCGAGCGAATAGAAAACCGATAAAATGAACGCATCGTTTGTCAAGCAACTGGAAATCATGCGGCGAGTGGAGGAATTGTTTGCGCTGGCCGACCAGCTTGAACTGCGGTTGGCCAAGGCGCACGGACAAGTGGCGGGGGAATTCGAAACCGCATCCGGCCGGCGGCCACCTGCTCACCGTTCGCGACCGAGAAGGAAATTCTTATCGCCCACGAATGGACTCACTTGCTGCCCGCTCCCACTGGCTGCGCCCTTTCGCTCCGCGCAGTGCACTCGCCCGTGCCCAGTCGTTCGGGCCTGCGGGTCTTCGTCCCGCGGAGCGAGACAAAACGCCTTCCGCCGCCACACAGGCGCTTCAAATGGTTATCAACTGTTTATCAAAATTTCCCACGCATTCAAATTGCCGACCAACGAGGCCAAAAAATCCAGTGGATGAACCAACGCTGTAACTTTAGAATAATTCCGTCGATCAGCCCAAACCACTCAACCACGAAAAACCATGAACTACACTCCCGGTTTCAATCCTAAATTTGGCACCTTGGGCGCGAGTGTTGCCGCGCATTGGCCCGAAGCGCCGGTCTTGAAAAGCCGTAACAACAAAAAAACCGATACGCTGGGTATCGCCTTGTCAGGCGGCGGTTACCGGTCGGCCATCTTCTCTTATGGGGTGCTGCGCGGTCTGCATGAGTTGGGAGTGCTGAACCAGGCGGATTACCTTTCGGTGGTGTCCGGCGGTTCATGGATCGGGACGGCCTCCGCGATGGCGGACAATCTGAAATATTTCTTCGAGGTCCCGGCGGACCGGGCCAATTTCATGGAGGAAGGATTTGAATCGTTGCTGGTAAATCCGTTGCGGTTGCTGGAAGAGGCGGCGTTGACACGGCCCGACAACAATTATGTGAGCGATCTGTATGGACGGCTCATCGCACGCACCTTTCTCCGCGAGCACGGTGATTTCTCGCGCTATAATCCGCTCACGGACGCCACCCTGATCCATGACGCGGACCGGCCGTTTCTGCTCATCAATGGCACGCTCCATTTCCGCCGGCCGGACACGTTTGACATCACGGAGGAATGTTTCGAGATGAACCGGCTTTATTGCGGGTCGCGATCGCTGGGCTACGTGGACACAAAATCGCTGCTGGCGGATGATGACACCATCCGCATCCGCGATGCGGTGGCGATTTCCGGGGCGGCGGTGGCGGCGCATGTGCCCGGATTGGGAGATGAAGTTTCAGGTCACGGCTTGAGCCGGGAGATCATCAACTTCGCCGCCGGTCAGCCGACGCCATTTCCCAATGCGCCGCGGGCGGATCGGTTGGATGTGGATGACGGGGGTAAATACAATAACCTGGGTGTGGAGTCATTGGTGAACCGAGGCTGCGGTTACATCATCGTGGTGGATGCGGAGCATGACCCGGAGCACAAGGACCGGAAAAAGTCCGGTCAGAAATACGAAGGGTTGCGCACGTTGATGGGGCGGAACCATATTCCGCAGCCAGATTTTGTGATCCAGGAACTGGACGCCGCCAACGAGCCGGTGCATCTGGTGTCCGGCAAGAACACGGTGCCAGACATTTTGTATGTGAAGCTGAAATCCATGGCCGCGTTTGACAAGGCGGCGGCGAAGCAACGCTACAATCGGCCGAGTTTCATGCAGAACCTGTTCGGGCGGGGGGAATTTGCGTTCGACCCGCAGTTCAGCACGGCGAAACTGGATTACGGCTTTGCCGAGCACCGCAACCTGACCGAGCTCGGCACCTTCATGGTGCGGCAAAATGCCAAGTTGTTCACGGCCTTTGCGGCGAAGTCAAAGTAAGCGGGCTCGCGGCGACCAATTGAAACTCAATGAGTCGACTTTAACTCCCAACTCTGAACCACCATAGCCCGGCTGACCGTCAGGAGACATGCGCCTTCGACTATAGCCGGCCGAAAAAAGGGGCTGAATACCAGCGCGCAGCGAAGGTGTCCGAAGTCATTGGCCAGCTATGCGGCCAGCCAGACAAAGTTTGACCCGAGGGTCGACGGAAAAAGTTTGGTGATGAAACGGGGACTTGGATCTCGCGGAAGTGCTTTTGAACGGGTTCGAGGCCGACGAAAGGATTCCAACAGGGTGCGCGCGGACTCGCGTTGTTGGGTTTTCTGTTCTGACAGCCATTGTTTCGCAAGCGACTCACCAGCCGACGAAAATGGAATGCGCCCTTTGTTTACAGCCATTTAACGAAAATGGCGGAGAGGGGGGGATTCGAACCCCCGATACGGTTTAACGCGTATACCGGTTTAGCAAACCAGCGCCTTCAGCCACTCGGCCACCTCTCCAAACCATTTATTATCAACGCTATAGTGCGGTTGACTTACTTGGGTTTCCTGAAATGATATAACAATATTCTAACAATTTCAAACAACCGTTAAAAAATGTCAAACCCCATGAAAACCATACGCAAAGTCTGGCCCCGGGTTCGGTCCTTCGTCAAGTCAGGAAACACTTACTTCAGCGTGGACATGCGACGGAAGCATTATGCAGGGCCAAAGTTCAAAGGATTCAATAATAAAGATGATGCAGTGAAATACGCCTCAGATTTTGCCGAGAAAGTTGCTAAGACCGGGCTCGATAACCTAGGAACAGTTCAGGACGGGCAACGATTGAAAGCATGGGCAGAACAATGTGCTGTTTACGGAAAGACCCTAGAGCAAGCGATGGAAGTTGCGCTTGCGTCATTCGCCAGGGAGCAAGAGGTTAAGGACTCACATTACATGGCAGAACTTTTGAACGTGTGGCTGGACGACAAAATCACGGGATTAAAAAAATTGCGCCCCGCCAGCATTGACGGAATCCGTGAAATGTCCAACCGCTTCAAGGCAGATTTTGGGACCGCACGTATCAAGGAAATTGACGTTGAAAGGATCGAAAACTACCTCAAGGCACAAAACATTTCCGATCAATCACGACTGAACCTCTGTCGTTACCTGCAACAATTCTTCAACTGGTGCATTCGGAAAGGATATTACCACGCCACCAACCCAGCTGAGCAAGTTAAGCGGGAAATTCACGTCGTTAAATCACCTCCAGCATTTTTCACAGTAGATCAATGCCAAGCACTGCTCACCACCGCTTCGCAAAGCGATCACAGAGCATTGTTGGCGAAGGCTGGCGTCACAACGGCGGTGCTGCGTGATGCGACCGAGACGGTGAAGTTCAATGGTGCGGTGCCCGACGTGGTTGCCTACCTGCAAGGCGAGACGGAACTGACCCGCTCCACGATTGTCAGAATCATCACGGAGTCCAAACGCTTGCCGGAATTCCTGCTCAATCCGCAAAAGTATATGGATGCGGTTTCGGCGATTCTCAAGCAGCAGTTGCACAAACTGATTATTGACGGCATCAAATACGAAAAGGTTGGCAACGCCGAATACGAGATGCGGTTGTTTGAAGACGAGGAAATAATGAGCTACCTCAACAACCGCTTGGAGGTGAAGCACAGCGTTTATGACGCCGTGGTTTACGATTCGGAAATTGAACGGGAGTTTGCCGAGAAGCTCGACAAGCGGGAGGACATCAAGCTGTTTGTGAAGCTGCCGGACTGGTTCAAGATTGAGACGCCGCTCGGCACCTACAATCCCGATTGGGCGATTCTCAAGGACGATGACAAGGTGCTGTATCTGGTGCGTGAAACCAAAGGCACGAAGGACTTTGAAAAGCTGCGTAACATCGAGGCGGAAAAGATACGCTGTGGAAGGAAGCATTTTGAGAGTCTGGACGTGGATTTCGCCGTCGTGACCTCGGCGAATGAGATCTGACGGGATGCCTACCCCGTTCACAAAACCCTTGCACGCTTCCCGGATGGTCCTGAATGAATCCTGAGCTGTTGGGAGGGTAAGGACGCCCTAAACCGCCCAAGGCACACCGGAGGGATTTCCATCATCTGGCGGGGTGGACACATGTGTCCACACGCTCGGTTACAATACCCCAAATGCCAATTCTCTGTCCGTCCACGAGTATGTCTTGGCATCGTATTTTGTCAGCAAGGGGGAAAGTTCGGTCACTGTTTGCACGGCATAGCCGTTGGCCTCATTGTTGATGAATGCGACCCTGCCTTTGATTTGCCGATTGAATTTACTTTGGGCGGCAAGTTCAAAGTTCACGACAGCTCTCTGAAATTGGTTCACAAAATAATTCGCCCTTGAACCCGTGACGTATGCAACGAGCGACATCTGCGATGGTTGGCATTGGGAAAACTGTTTGGGCTTCGTGGAGCATCGGTTGCTTTCCATCGTCATCCTCTAAATGTGCCTCCGTTGCAAAATGAGCCATCCCGAAGTTTACATCGGTGATTATCGCCTCTGCATTGCCCTTCGATTTCAACGCCTCTGTTTTGTAGGCGATGTTAATTCCGTCCTCGTTAAACTTGTGAATCCGTGGTGGCGTTATCAATTTCAATTCCGTCCGGAAACATCCGCTTGGCAAACGATCCGACTTCATGCCCTTGGTCAAACACGGCTTGAAGTGCGGCGTCAACTTCGGGGAACAGATGCTTGGCGTTGCAGGCACTCCAGACCAACTTTGGGCATTGCAGCCCTTGGAGGAATCTGGATTTTGAGATGTGCGCCGTGTGACCCATCAAGGCCGGAGTGTCTCACGGCCCGATGAATCCGGCAATTTGTTCAGGCTCAGCCTGCTTTGACCTGAGCGGGCAGCGGGCTAGCACTTGAAGCGCTCAGTGGCAGGTCGGGGGAGGTAGATGCAATAAAAACTCCACCGGTTTTGGCCGGTGGAGAGTGTAAGCAGCTGGCAGAATTTTTCCCATTACGGCGATACCTGCAACCGGAAATACAGCGATCCCCAATTTTCCACGTCAAAGTATTGCGGGTAAATCATGTTCGTGCTGGTGGCGGTGAATGCCGCCCCTTGATTGGTCCAAGTGTTCAAGTCGCCAGAAATCTGCATTTGGTAAATCATGCCCGGCGAGAGATATGAGAACGACGGTTTGACCGCCTTTATCAAGTCCACCCGAGGCCCGGATTCATATTGATAAAGTTGCTGAACTTCGGAACCCGAAAGGGAACGATTGTAAATGCGAACGTCGTCAATTCGCCCATTGAATACTTGAGGATAAACGGGATAACTTGCTCCAAATGTTAACCTTCTATTGTTTATTAGCGGAAGTGGCAATGTTACCGGGGTGCTTGATTCAAGCACTCCATTGACGAAGGTGCTTGCGAAACCATTTCCATAAACAATTGCCACAAACGCCCAGTTCTTTGTGGGATCTCGGCTCGGATTGGCAGGAATATAATAGGACCACTGGTTTCTGTCCCAAAAATCCCACCTGCTGTAAAGCGGATCGTATGTAAAATTCCACAATGCGTTCGCCCCAGTCAACGGCTCATCGTTTACACCATAGCATGCAAAACTTTGCTCCCACGGAGCATTGCCATCTACTTTTATCCACCCCGTATACGAAAACACGTTATTTAAAGCCGGCATGTTCGTGG
This sequence comes from Verrucomicrobiota bacterium, assembly GCA_025350905.1. GTDB lineage: Bacteria > Verrucomicrobiota > Verrucomicrobiia > Limisphaerales > JADLHS01 > JADLHS01. The sequence goes on along the minus strand of JANXWY010000170.1, from coordinate 6,840 downwards.
TGGTAACATAAGCGTCGACACCATCAAGCTGAAGACACTGAGAAGGAACTCCAAATCGGTTAGTTTCGTACGCTACGCCCCCTGCTGTGGTGCAATCATTTGAATTGCCGCTATAATCACGAGTGTTTCCGTCAAATGGGTAATAAGCGACCAGCCCGTTGGTGAACGGGGGAACCCACGGTCCAGACTCGTAGGTATACAACTGAGCCACCTCGTTAGCGGACAAAGCACGGTTGTAAATGCGAACGTCATCGAGTGTCACCGTTGCGTGAATGGCAGGCAAGGTTGCGGTATTTCCAGAAGCCCCGAGCGTGAGCGTGACAAGAGTTGTAATTGGCCACAGGGTAACGAGGGTGTCCGAAGTCAGTTGTCCATCTTTGTAAACTTGCGTTTGGCCTCCGCTACTCACTGAGACGAATAGTTGATGCCATCCGTTGGTCAAAGATGGAACGTCACTGAAGGGTAACGCTCCATTGGGTCCATAGGCGCAGTGCCAAACGACCATATTTGTGCTGCTAGCGTATATTTGTGGTCCGCCATTGCAGCCAAAGTCGGTGGTTGTCAGTTCGCCGGAAACTGTCCCAGATTGGTATTTCATCCACATAGCAAAACTGCATGGCCCCGCCAGATTGAGCGGAATGTTTGGAAATTGCATAATGCCGTTCTCAAAGAAATAGGCCCCGCTTGGCACACCAAAGCGATCAGTTGTTAAGGTCGCATTGCTGGCCAGTGAGGGGTTATGTCCGTTCCCGCTAACATCATTCGCACTTCCATTGAACGGATAATAGGCAACCAGCCCATTCGTGAGAAAAGACTGGGAATATCCGTTGAGCACCAACCCGATCCCGACAATGAGCAGAGAAGATTTGAGTCCCGTTCTTGTGGTTTTCATATTATTTCCTTATGTTTTTGGCGGTGAATCTTGTTTAGTGCTAATGACAATTTCAGCTTCACCACCCAGTGTCAAGCATTAGCAAGACAACTGTCTTATACTGCTGGTTTTCCATTCGTGGGCAATGTCGTGCGGATGGCGCATGCCCAGTCAGCATTGTCAGATGCCTTTTCTCAAGTGGTCAAAAAGCACCGTGAGAAGAATGGGATCAGTCGTGCCGCCTTGGCCCAAGGGGCAGGATTGCATCAAACCTACATTGGACTCTTGGAACGGGAGGAGCGGAGCCCAAGCTTGGATACGGCGAAGGCAATTGCTGATGCTTTGGGATTACCACTTACCCAGATGATTCGGGAGGCGGAGCGGAAGTGCAGGCAAAGTCGGTAACGAGATCGCATCGTAATTGCTCCCAGAGACGATATGCTGCTCGTGATGGATTGGATTGGGGTGACTTTTTGCCTCCCGGACGTTGAGGTCTGAATTTTGCCGTTTTTGAGGGGGTTGCTTTGACACTCTCCCTCAGTCAAAACGCTTAAAATGATAATACATCCCCCTCAGAATAATTAACTGCTAGGCGAATGTGTTCTAACAAATTCCAACAAAAAAAACCTGTATAGAACGTTAGTAAACTTGGAGGTTATATCTTTGAAATACCACTGTTTATTGAAAAGAAAATATTACCTCCGTTTAGCAAACCAGCGCCTTCAGCCACTCGGCCACCTCTCCACCGGAGGAAAGTGAAGCCCGCCCGCGCCTGGCACTCAAGAAAATTCTCACGCAACGGATTTTCCCGGCCCGCCGCTGCAACGATTTCTGCCCATTGGGATCGGGCCCGTACCGGACCCTGGATCACCTTCCGGTGCGTGGCCTCTCGATCCACCCGAGGCAGCCCTTCGAAGCCGATGCGGGGAAGCATTCCCGACTTCCGGCTTCCTGTGGCAACTCGATTTCTGGACGGCCAGTGGACGCTACGGCACTTGCATCGCCACTAAGGCCTGAAAATAAATCCAATGCCCAAAATCGTTCGGGTGATTGATGTTGTTGCCCAAAAGATCTTCCGGTTTTTTCTTCTCCGCGTATTGCTGCCACAGCCGGAACACATCGGCAAAGGCACAGTGCTTTTCCCGCGCCACCTCTTCTGTCGCGACCGCATAGGCGGCCATGTTGTGTGAGTTGTAATGCCATCGCGGGTTCGGTGGGAACGCGGAAAACAACACAACCTCGGCCCCGGTGCCGGACCGCACTTGGTCGACCATTTTCCGCAGATTGTCGGCAAACGCCGCCGGCGGCACGCCCCCCAGGTTGTGATCGTTCATCCCGAAGCCGATTAGCACCAAGTCCGGTTTTTGTGCGAGCACCTTCTCGGACAAACGCTGTAGGCCCTGCACGGTGGAATCACCGCCGGTGGCGCCGTTGATGGTTTCGATGGTGGCGTGCGGATATTTCTGGCGGAGCGCCTCGGCCCACCGCTCCCAAAATATCAAACCCGGCGCGGAGACATCGCCCCCGGCGGTAATGCTGTCGCCGTAGGCCACGATTCTTATTTTGCCACCAGCCTGGAGCTTGGCGCGTGTGTTAGGTAGACCCGGGGCATCATTCGCCATCGGTGGTGCGTCGGGTAGGTGTTTTTCTGGATACAAATAATCAACGAAAACGAAAAAGCCGGCGTTACCAAAGCCGGGAAATTGGGTGTGATTAAAATCCAGTTTCCCGTACAGAATGTTGGTGCTGAAGTCGGGAATCCGGGAATCCGGGGTGCGCCGGATCTGGCCGGTCGGCGTCAGCACGTAGTCGCGACCTGACTCGTAAGCAACCGTCTGCGGCAAACCTTCGCGATACGTGCTGCGAACTTTGACGGGCGCGGATAACATCGGCACGAACGCCAGAGTGGCCGGTTCGAGGCCCACAAGCACGACCGATTCACCGGTTTGGAGGTGTCCGGCGGAGCTGGGTGGATGGCGCGCACAACTCGTGAGCAAAATTGCGAGCCCGTATGGTAGCGCCAAAGTCAGGGATTTGTGCCGGGACATAGTTTTATTCTTATCGGTTGGCGATCACGCTCGCTTCGGCTTCAGTCGGGTAAGTCTGCCCATCGAGCGGCGGAGTTTCAAGCCGCGTGAATCGTCCCAACCGATTGAGAATCCTCGTCAACATGAAAGGAATCCGAAAGAAACGGGTGAGCTTCCCGGTCCAGCGGTGTCGTGCTTGACTCGAGCAGGGCACTGCCGAAACCTGCGACGAACCAAATTAAGTTACCCAGCCCGCCGCTTGGGCCGGCCGATTTTACGCCACCGTGCAGCTATTCAACCTTGCTTTTAAAATGGGCAACGAAATAATTCAGCCGCAAACCAGTTAGCCCTAAATCACATGCAAAATCTTAAAAGCAAACTCCTGGCCGAATTTCTCGGCACCTTTTGGCTCGTCTTCGGTGGCTGCGGCAGCGTGGTGCTGGCCGGAAAGTTCTTCGTTACGCACGGGGCCACACCGATCAACCTCGGCATCGGGCTCGTGGGTATTGCTTTAGCGTTCGGTCTGACCGTACTGACCATGGCCTACGCCATTGGGCACATCTCGGGTTGCCATCTCAATCCGGCGGTCTCGATCGGCTTGTTCGTTGGGAAGCGCTTTGCTGGAGCGGAGCTCCTGCCGTACATCGTCGCCCAAGTGCTCGGCGCGGTGGCGGGAGCGGGCGTGCTCGCCTTGGTCGCCAGCGGGCAGGCGGATTTTACCATGGCCGATGGTTTCGCCGCAAACGGCTATGGCGAGCACTCGCCGGCCAAATACACCTTGCTGGCTGGTTTGGTGGCCGAGGTCGTACTAACCTTTTTTTTCCTGCTCATTATTCTTGGCGTCACCGACAAGCGCGCCCCCCAGGGCTTCGCACCCATCGCCATCGGTTTGGGTTTGACCTTGATTCATCTCATCGGCATTCCGGTGACCGGCGTTTCGGTCAACCCCGCCCGTAGCACCGGGCCGGCGCTGTTTGTGGGTGGTTGGGCTCTCCAACAACTCTGGTTATTCTGGTTGGCTCCAATAGTTGGTGCCGTTTTGGCGGGGGTCGTCTATCCCTTGCTCGCGGGTAGTCGGGCAGGGGAGGGCAAATGAAAAGGGGACGATTGGCGGTAGCCGATCGGGGTTCATCGGCTATAACCACCACGCTTCCCAAAACCATTGAAGTCATTGGATTGACTACGTCACGGGCGTTGCGCCATGATGCCGCCGGTAAAAATGGTGAAGCCCTAAAGTCCTGAACCTTGATCGGCGGTTCGCTCCGACGACGATTGCCGGGGCATTTGATTGGCTTTTACCTCACCCGCAACCCATCCGTGATCAATTTTATGTTCCTATCAATTCGCGGCATTTGTCCGGTTTTCCCTTCCGCCGGTGGTTGCCGGGTTTTTCTCCGCGCCACGGCTTGGTTGGTTTTTGCGTTCAGCAGCGTGGGACTGTTTGCCGCCGACCTTCCCCCGGGGAGAAGCGAGCCGCTGCGCGTGGGGGTTTCGCCGGTATTTCCGCCGATGGTGTTCAAGCAGGGACCGGAACTGGTCGGAGTGGAAGTGGATATGGCCCGGGCCCTGGGCGCTTACCTTGGTCGCACTGTGGTATTGGTCGAGGTGCCATGGAAAGACCAGATTGCGGCGCTTAACGACCGGCGGACCGACATCATCATGTCCTCGATGTCCGTGACGGAGGCCCGCCGGTACGTGCTCAGTTTTTCCCAACCCTATTTCGTCGTGGGCCAGATGGCGCTCGTGCGCCGCGAGGACAAGAACAAGTATTTCATGGGCTTTCCCCTGGCCTTGAAAGGGCCGATTGGAGTGATCCCGGCGACCACCGGCGAATTTCTTATCCAGCGGGATTATCCCAAGTCCAAGCGCCTGAACTGCAAGGATGGCGAAGCCGGGGCGCAGGCGCTCATCCGGAAAAAGGCGGAACTGTTCTTTGCCGACTCCACCTTGATTTGGTATCTGGCCGGGATGCATGCGGGCGACGGCTTGACGGTCGCCCCGATGGCGCTGTCGGAGGAACAACTCGCGTGGGCAGTCCGCAAATCCGACGACGCCTTGCTGGCCTCGGTCAACACGTTCATCACCGAGGCCCGGCAAAACGGAACGTTCCTCAAAGTATTTCAACGCTGGACGTCGGTTGGCAATTGAGTTGAGTTCCCGCTTCGGTCGCGCGCGTGAACCTGCCGTCCGCTGGCTTGCGAGTGCCCTTGAAAATCACGACACGGATATCGAGGGCGTTGGCGGTGGGCGCCACGGATACGTAATTAGCTTGAAATTATCGCCATAAAATTATGACAACCATCAAGAGCGGACGGCGGGCAAATCCAATTCCGCCCGGCGCATCCAGTCACCAATCAACACTGGGAGAATGGCTGCGGGCCGGTCTGGTGGGCGTCCTCACCAGCCTGTGCATGTTGTTGTTCTCCGGGTGCTCCACGGGAAAACCTGCCTCCGCCAGTTTTGCGTCCGTCGTCATTACCAATCACAGTCTCTCCACGATTCAGGACACCACCATGCTCGTGTTCGGGGAAGCGGGCTATAAGGCGAATCGCGTTCCCGACGGGACGATGGTCTTCGAGCGGGAAGGCTCAAGCGGGGACCAAATCCTTTACGGTGGCTTGGGCGGGGCGGCCTACGGTGGGGCGGTCACCATTCGGGTACGGGCGGAAATCGTGGACTTGATGGGAACTGAGGCGCACCGTTTGCAGTGTCAGGCTTACTTCGTGCGCGGGGCCGGCGACGGGGTCTTCGAGGACAAATCACGGATGGCGAACTTCCGCCGCGGTCCGTACCAGAAACTCCTGGATGAAGTGGCGGCGAAACTGAAATAAATTGTTTTAGTGCCAGTGGTGGCCCCGCGCATCCGCCCGGTTGGTCAACCGGTTTACTGCGTCTGGTCCTGCCAACCGGATGCGAGTTGAAGTATTCACGCGCGGCAACGCCGCCAGCGCGGGCTTGAACTCCCGTCTTCCAACCGGCAACCTGCCACCATGTTGAAACGTACTTCACTTTACGCCGCCCACCAGAAGCTCGGGGGTAAGCTCATCGAGTTCGGCGGCTGGGAAATGCCCGTCCAATACACCAGCATCACCGACGAGCATCTGGCTGTGCGCAATGCCGCCGGCGTGTTCGATATCTCACACATGGGCGAGGTGACCGTCAGCGGCAGCGGCGCGGTGGATTTTCTGAATCACGTTCTCACCAACGATATTAGCAAGCTCACGCCCGGGCAGGGACAATATACCTTGATGTGCAACGAGCGCGGCGGGGTGGTTGACGACCTCTACGCGTATCAGCTTTCGGCCGGCGTTTATTTTCTGATCATCAACGCGTCGCGGATTCCGGACGATGTTGCCTGGTTGCAGGCGCGGGCCACGGAATTCAAGCAAGGCGACCAGGACCTCAACCTCACCGATGCTTCGCACAACTACGCCGCCGTGGCCGTGCAAGGCCCGCGCGTGAAAGACTTCATCAATGATTGTATTCCCGGGGCGTCGATTTCAGCCAAACGCGTGGTGTGCGTGACCGAATTGAAAAAGAACGAGATCGGTGGCTTTCCTTTTCAAAAGGGTAGTGTCCTGGTTTCGCGCACCGGCTACACCGGCGAGGATGGTTTTGAAATCCTCGGGGAAGACGCCGCCATCCAGCAAGTTTGGGACATCGTGCTCGCGAAGGGCGCGGCGTTCGGCGTGAAACCCTGTGGGCTCGGGGCGCGCGACACGCTGCGCACGGAGGTTTGTTACCCGCTTTACGGTCACGAATTGGACGAGAACACCACGCCCATCGAAGCGGGCGTTGGTTTTTTTGTGGCGTTGGACAAAGGTGAATTCATCGGGCGACCAGTGCTGGCGGAACAGAAGGCCAACGGCGTGAAGAAAAAATGTGTGGCGTTCAAGATGACGGAGAAATCCGCCCCGCCGCGACCGCATTATCCGATCTGGG
>JANXWY010000169.1 GCA_025350905.1 Verrucomicrobiota bacterium | reverse complement strand
GGTGCCGACGAGCGTGCCCGGGGCCGGACGTTACCACTTTGCCGCGACCCGCGACAGCGACGGCACCTACGCGATGGTTTACGCCCCGATCGGCCGGCCGTTCAAGGTGCGCCTGGACGCCATCAAGGGCGCGACGGTGCGGGCCTGGTGGTTCAATCCTCGCGATGGCCACGCCACGGTGATTGACGAATTTCCGAAGGCGGGCGAACGGGAGTTCACCCCGCCGGACCTCGGGGAGCAACTTGACTGGGTGCTCGTCCTGGATGACGCCGCCATGAATTTCCCGCCGCCGGGTCAAGCGAAGAACCGGTGAGGGCGAGCGGCCCGTGCAACGCGGGGCGGACCGATTGAGGCAAGCCCGCCCGGGAATGGAATAACCACAGCATTGTGCACGGGAACGTGGCCGCATAAGAAAAAGCGTAATAGCGGACCTCAATCCCGCGACCGAACTGAACTAAGCTTGGCGCCAATACCCAAACCAACCCCGAGATCGGGCAAGCCATTTGCTTGCTCAGACGCTGATATGATCATGAAACATCTTGCCGTTCCCGCGACCTGGTTTTTGACCATTTTCCTTCAGACGGCGCAGACGAATTTGCACGCCGGAGCCTTGATGCTCACCACGGTGGCGCGATTTGATGGCACCAATGGCACGAGCGGAACCAGTTTGCTTCTGGCCGAGGATGGCAATTTTTATGGCGTGTCGGAGGGTGGCGGCACCTATCAGCTAGGCACGGTGTTCCGTCTGACACCCGCCGGCGACTTATCCGCGATTGCTTCGTTCGACGGCACGAACGGAGCCAATGCTCACGGCGGCTTGATCCAAGGCGTGGACGGGAATTTGTATGGCGCGGCCGATTATGGCGGGTCTCAGAATTCCGGTTCCGTTTTCAGCAGCACTTTCGGGACAATCTACAAGGTGACCACCAACGGAAATATCACGACACTGCATTCGTTCAATAAACTTGATGGCGCTTATCCCTTCGCGAAGCTCACGTTGGCGCCGGACGGAAGTTTCTATGGGACGACGCTTCAAGGCGGCGCCTACACGAACGCGAGCGGCGCCCGCCTGGGCACAATCTTTCGGGTGACCACGAACGGGGAGTTCACGCTGATGCTTTCGTTCAATGGCACCAATGGCGCCTTTCCGGCGTCGGAATTACTTGAAGGCCCGGCGGGCGATTTTTATGGGACGGCCAGTCGGGGCGGGTCAGCCGACCAAGGCTTGGTGTTCAAGATGACGACGAAGGGCGTGCTCACGACCCTGGCAAGTTTCGACAGCACCAACGGGAGGTCGCCGGAAGGTGGGTTGGTTTTTCACAGCGACGGATTTTTTTATGGCACGACCCGTTATGGTGGGGTTGCGGACGGCGGAACGGTTTTTCGGATGAGCACGAATGGAATCCTCACATCCCTCGCTGCACTGGATGCCCGCACTGGCATTGAACCTCGAGCGACGCTCCTCCCGGTCTCCGATTCGCTTTTTTACGGCACGGCGCAACAAGGCGGAATTCTTCCCAACGGCCAGCCCGGAATCGGCAGCGTGTTTCAGGTGACGACCAACGGGGTCCGCTCGCAAATTGTTTCGTTCGGCATTACCCGTGGCACCCAACCGCTCTGCCAGTTGTGCAAAGGCAATGATGGTGGCTATTACGGTGGCGTTTTTAGTGGCGGAGGTGTTCCAGCCATAGGGGTTATTCGGTTGGAGGATGCAATCGCCCCATCAATCCAAACCGTCTCCAAGACTAACAATGTGCTGACGCTAAAATGGAACTCAGTGCCGGGGCAGACCTATGGAGTCGATTATCTCCCGACGCTGGACGCGCCGGCGTGGATTAATTTTTCATCTAGAACGGCCGTGACTACCAACACCAGCGTGCAAGACGTTGCTGGCGCGTCACAACGGTTTTATCGGGTGGTCCTCTTGCCGTGAGCGTGACACTACGCCTGGCGGCATAATGCTGCGCATATTAGGTCCGCAATCTGATTTCGTTTACCACCGCCGGACGCGGTAGAACCGCTGCGCGGCAGCGGTACCGGTGGGATCGTTCAGCGGCTGCGCCCCGCCGTCACCGGCCACCAATGGCAACGCGGCCCACTGGCTGTCTTCGAGGGAATTCTTAAATTCCAACCGATAGACTCGCCCGCGCTGAGTCCTCAGGGAAATGTTGAAGCCGTTGGGACTCCATGTGTAGTCGGACAGCAATACTTGCCGAGCAGGCGGGGCGTCTCCAACCAGTGCCAGGCTCCCGTAGCCGCCAGCCGCAATCGCCACAACATTTGAAAGGTCCGGCGGGACCAGAGGCGGACCGAACAGAAAACCCCAGCCGGTCACGGTGCCGTCTGCCTTCAGCGCCAGGTCGATCTGGTTATCAGGTCCGCCAAGCCCCGCCGCAATCGCCACCACGTTCGTTAAGTCTGCTGGGACGGCGTAACCGCCCAGTCCCCACCCGATAACCGTACCGTCTGCCTGAAGCACCACGTTGTCGTCACCCGCTGCAATTGCCTCGACCTTCGTCAGGCCCGTCGGAAGTTCGGTCGGGTTGGAACCCCCGGTGATCCCCCAACCAATCACCGAACCATCGGCTTTGAGTGCCAGGCTATTGACCCAGCCGGCGGCAATAGCGCATACGTTTGTCAACCCGATTGGCATGTCGTTCTGGCCATAGGAATTCGAACCCCAGGCGACCACGGTCCCATCGGTTTTGAGGGCCAGGCTGTGTCGGGTGCCAGCCCCGACGGCCACGACATTGCTCAAGCCGGCGGGGACATTGAGTTGTCCGTCGGTGTTGGTGCCCCAAGCGACCACCGTCCCATCGGCTTTTAATGCAAGGCTATGAGCCATGCCACTGGCAACCGCCACCACATTGCCTAAACCGGATGGAACTGTGACCGGAATCCAAGGGCCAGCGGGGCCCCAGTCTGGCAAGAGGTAGGAACCCCAGGCGACGACCGTACCGTCTTCGTTCAACACCAGTCCGTGCGCGTAACCAGAGGCGATCGCCACCACATTTGTCAACCCCGCAGGCGGCGGCGGCCCTCCCCACCCGACCACGGTGCCGCCGGCCAGGCTTGGGCATGCGGCAAGGAGCAAGTCCAGGCCACAGATTAATAAAAAAGTCACCAAAGGTCTGACCATTGTTCTCTTCATATGGCGAGCACGGGTAAGCTTAAACGGCGGTGGCTCTTGGTTTACTTTTAGGACCATGCGCATCAAGTAGCAACCGGAAAATAAAAAAAAAGGGGCGTTCAGGGAACTGGTTCCTCGATTTTTCGGAACCGTCGCGCCGAAACGTTACGAGATCCGCCGGGAGAGTTTCCACAAAATCGTCGCCCGGACCGGCCGGACTCACCAGTGCGTAGGAGCGGTCAATCGGGGATATGAGCTAGAGTCAGAGTTCATCCTCCCGCTCCGCGTAAAATAAACGGTGCGCCCGTTCATAATCGGCTTCCGGCACCAAGACGCGGGCCAACCGATTCAAATCGCCATCGTCCGGCGCTTCCGGTTCGGCGAATTCCTGGGTCGCCGCAATGCCGTGCTTCTCCAGCATCACCACGAGCAGCTCGGTGTTGATAACCGGCCCGGAGTAAAAAAGTTTCACGCCAGGAATTAACCACGGATGTCTCGGGGGCACACGGTTTTTTGCAGAGCCAGCGCAGCTAAAATGCGTGTGAACCAACGGCGATGGTAGGGTCGTCGCGCTGCGACGACCCCCGGCCCGTGCAGGGCCCGGGCAGCCTTTGGTAGCCTCGAGCGCAGCCGGTGAAAGCATTGCACCGCTGGACGCGGCACTATTCGTCGCCGCGCGACGACCCTACCATATTGAGCGACGTGAGCCCTTTCCCCTTCCCTTTCCCGGCTTGTTCCCGCTCGATTCTCTGTTAGTGTCCACGCTCCTATGAGATTGAATTTATGTCCCGTTGCGGTCTAAACTGAAATGTCCACCATCATTACGGCCACTGAAATCACCGTGCGTTACGGCGAACGCGCCGTGCTCGACGCCACCACGCTCGGCGTGGAGGCCGGCGACCGGATTGGTCTGGTCGGCCGCAATGGCTGCGGCAAGACGACGTTCCTTCGCATTCTCGCGGGGTTGCAATCGCCCGACAGTGGCGTGGTCTCGCGGCAGCGCGAGCTCGTGGTCAGTTATCTGCCGCAGGATTTCATGCTCGATGCGACCAAGTCGGTGGCCGAGAACATCCGCGACGGCGCGAAGCCGGTGCTCGATTTGATCGCGGAGTTTGAATCGCTGCCGCACGACTCCAAGCGGCACGAGGAGCTCGAGCATCGCATTCAGGCGCTGGAAGGTTGGACTTTGGATCAACGGATTGAGACAGCGATGTCGCATTTGAATTGTCCAGCCGCGGACCGGCGGATTGAGACCCTGTCCGGCGGCGAGAAACGGCGCGTGGCCATGTGCCGCGCGATTGTCTCGCTGCCCGACTTTCTCATCCTCGACGAACCGACGAACCATCTCGATCCGGAATCCATTGATTGGGTCGCGGATTTTCTCGAGGAGTTTCACGGGACGTTTCTCGTCGTCACTCACGACCGGTACTTTCTCGACCGCGTCGTGAAGCGCATGATCGAGCTGTCGGACGGCCACTTCTTTTCGCAAAACGGCAACTACACGGATTATCTGCTGGCGAAGGCCGAACGGCAGGAAGCCGATGCGACCATCGAACACAAGCGCCAGATGTTTCTGAAAAAGGAACTGGCCTGGGTGCGCCAGGGGCCGCGCGCGCAGCGCAGCAAGCAGAAGGACCGCTTCGAGCGTTACTATGACACTGCGGCGCAGGCCGGGCCGGTGATCGAGGAAGATGTGGAGCTATGCATCCCGCCGCCGCCCCAACTCGGCAATCGCACCGTGGAATTGAACCAGCTCGGCATGGCGATCGGCGGCAAGCAACTGTTCAGCGGGTTCAGCTACACGTTCGAAAATGGCCAACGGATCGGGGTGTGCGGCCGGAATGGGCTCGGCAAAACCACGCTGCTTAAGGCCATCATCGGGCAACTGCCGCCCACCGAAGGCACGGTCAAGACCGGTCAGCTCACCAAATTTAATTACGTGGACCAAGGCCGCCTCCAGTTGAACGAAGAGCGCACCGTGTTGGACGAGGTGGCCGACGGCACGGAGTTTGTGCAATGGGGCGACACGAAACTGTCCGTGCGTTCCTACCTCAAACGCTTTCTGTTCGCGGATGACCGCATCACGACGGAGGTGAAAAAATTGAGCGGGGGCGAACGCAGCCGACTGCTGCTCGCGCGAATTTTGAAAAGCGGGGGCAACTTCCTCATCCTCGACGAGCCGACGAATGATCTCGATTTGCCGACCTTGCGCGTGCTCGAGGAGGCGCTGATCGCGTTTCCAGGGATGGTCCTGGTCGTCAGCCACGATCGCTATTTCTTGAATCGCGTCTGCACGAACATCCTCGCCTTCGAAGGGGACGGCAAAATTGCCCACAGCGTGGGTGACTACGATTACTACCTGGAGAAGAAGCAGCGCGCCGCCAAGGAGGCAGCCCGCCAAAGCGCCGCCTTCCGCACCACCAACAAGTCCAACGCGTCCGCGCCCGCCGCGAAGCCCAACGGGACGAAGGCCCGCAAACTGTCGTTCAAAGAACAGCGCGAACTGGACGGGATCGAGGCGCAGATCCACGCGGTCGAAGCCGAAGTGGCGCGGATTGAAGGTTTGTTCGCCCAGCCGGATTTCTTCCGGAAACACGCCACTCAAGTCAATCAGCTCACGGCCGATCTGGACGCCGCGAAAGAAAAGGTTACAAAGCTATATGCGCGCTGGGAGGAATTGGAGAAAATCAAGACCGCCGCCGAACCGGTCTGAACCCGAGGAAATTTTGCTCGCTGTCGCGCCATTCGCTTCGCCTCGTATCATGCTTTACCGGTCAATCCAGATTGTTTCCTGCGGACTATTGATGGTCGTATGCGGTTGCGCCCATCGCGCCAACCCGGCTCCGCCCGAAGAGCAGTCGCTCTTCGATGGGAAGACGCTTCAAGGTTGGTCGGCGCCGGACTTGAGTTATTTCTCGGTTGAAGACGGCGCCATCACCGGTACCACCACTCCGGAGCACCAACCGCCACGCAATCAGTTCATCGTTTGGCAGGGCGGTAAGGTACGCGACTTCGAACTGAAATTTGAATTCCGCATTTTTGGCGAGCAATCCAATTCCGGCATGCAATTCCGCAGCCAGGTACGAGAGCTGGGCTTGGTTCACGGTTACCAGGCCGACATGGATGGTGCGGGAAAGTACCTCGGCGGCATTTGGGATGAATATGGTTCCCGCGGATCTTTAGCTGCCCGGGGCGAGTGCGCCGTGATTGCCGCGAACGGGCAGCGCACTGCAGCGGCTTTGCCGGGCGCGGCGGAGATGCTCAAGGGTTTGAACCCACACCGGTGGAACACCTCTCAGATTACGGCCATCGGTCCGGTGATTACCCTGCGCATTAATGCGCAGGTGGTCGCCATCCTCGCCGACCATGAAGTCGGCAAAGCGGCGGCCGAGGGCGTCCTGGCCATGCCCATCATCCCCGGCAAGCCTATGAAAGTGCAGTTTCGCAATTTGCGATTGAAACGGCTTTGACGCCTGCGGGATTCGAACCGGAAGCCCGGTTGCCCCGGCAACGGACAACCTTCGCCTGGGATCATCTCGGCGCCAGTTTCCGTTTGCGCTGACCGGTCCTAACTCGCACCTTGCGCGTTGCACTTGTTGGTGTTGATATGCAAAACCGTCGATCGTTTCCAACCGCACCGGGTTTCCTGGCGGCATTGCTGTGGTTGATTACCCACACACTTTCCGCCGCACCGCGCCACGTCTATCTCACCTGGCAAGGCGACACCAGCCGCACCATGACCGTCAATTACCAGACGCTGGAACCGACGGAGGCCAGCACGGTCTATTTCGACACCCAATCCCGGAACGGGCGCCCGGGCGAATATCGCTCCACAGCGATCGGCACGGCGCACCAAATCCCAGGTCTCGCCGACGGGCGAAAAATTCATTGGGTCGAGTTGCGCGGGCTCCAGCCCGGCGCGACCTACTACTTCATCGCCGGCGACCCGGAGCACGGATTCACGGCCGAACGCAAGTTTCGCACGGTGCCCTCGGGGACGCAAAGTCTGCGGTTTGTCGTCGGTGGCGACATGGGCATCAGCGGCGAGGGGGCCGAACTGCTCCAGCAGTCGGCGAAGCTGTCGCCGGCCTTTGGCGTGATCGGCGGGGACATCGCTTATGCGAACGATGCGCTGACGAATTTTACGCGGTGGGACGTCTGGTTGGATCATTGGGCAACCAACATGATCACGCCGACGGGCTACACCGTCCCCATGGTACTGGCGATCGGCAATCACGAGGTGCGGGGGGGCACGTCGGCGTTCATGACCAATGCGCAATTCTTTTTTCAGTACTTCGCGCAAGACAACCAACGAAGCTATTGCACCCGGACTTTTGGCAAAAATATCGCCATGTTCCTCCTCGACACCGGGCATATCAGCCCGCATGGCGGCGAACAGGCGGCCTGGTTGGACGCCCAACTTTCGGTGCAACGCAAGGTGCCCTACAAGTTTGCCGTTTATCATGTGCCCTTGTATCCGAGCGTGCGCGGGTTTGACGGCGGTCTGTCGGACGCGGGGCGGAAAGCCTGGCTCCCCATTTTTGACCGGTACCACTTGACGACGGCGTTCGAGCATCACGACCACGCCTTCAAACGCACGCAGTTGTTGCGCGAAAACCAATACGATCCGCACGGCACGCTGTATCTGGGGGATGGTTGCTGGGGAATGCCCGCACGTAAAGTGGATGCCGAACTTCGGTGGTATGAAGTGAAAACCGCCAGCCTGCAACATTTCTGGTGTGTCGATGTCGGTCGCCGCCGGGTGGAATATCGGGCAGTCAATAAAACCGGTCAGGTCTTCGACGTGTATCCGCCCGGGGTCGCGGGCGCGAGCGAGGCCGAGAAAGTTTACGAATCGCTCACGCAGCCCAAGCCGGCGGCAACGGCAAAGCCCGCCACGCCGTGAGCGAGCCGGCCCCGGTTCAACCGGCGCCCGCGCCGGTTTCCGCCGTGTGCGAATCCTGCCACGTCCGCAGCCGCGTCATGTCCCGACCCACGGTCCGCGAGGCGAGATACAAAACCCCGGCCAGCGCGAGGCACAAGACCGGGATCACCAACATCGCGTCGTGCAGCCCGATGGCTTTGAACGGTTCCGTCAGCACGGTCGCCCCGGCGGCGGTCATGGCCCGGCGCGCGGAGTAGTCACTCAACACGCCCGTCAGGAGCGGCCCCAGACTCGCGCCGAGGATATACATGGCAAAAAAATAAAGCGCCATCGCCGTGCCACGCAAGGCGGGTTCGATGACGTCCTGAATGGCGGCATAAACGCACGAGTAATAGATGAACATCAACATCGATCCCGTCCCCATCCATAGCATGAAGCCGACAATCGCGCCCGGCGGTTGCTGCAACGCCAAGTAAATGCACGGGGCGGCGACCAACATCGCCAGGGCCGATAACAACAGCCGGCCATCGGCCCGCGTTCGGCTCCAGAGGTCCGCCGCCCAACCGCCCCCCAGCAGCCCGAGAATGCCCACCGCGCCCAGCACGATGGAGGCAACGTTGTTGGCCGGTTTCAAGCCCATGTGATGGTAGCGCATGAGAAACGCGGTCAGAAAGGCGTTGACGGCGTACATATTGAAATTGTGCAAGGCGCCCGAAACGATGAGCCACAAGATCGTGGGCGTGCCGAGCACGACCCAGTAGGGCGACCCGGACCGTTGCCGAGCCGCCGCGGGATGGTCCTCCGCCGCGCCGCGCCGCGGCTCGGGAATTCTGAGCGCCAGGACGGCGAGGATTAAGCCGGGCACGGCGGCAAAAAAGAAAGCCTTGGGCCAGCCGTAAGCCTGCGCAATCAGGCCGCTCAACCGCATGCTCAGAAAAATGCCGATGGGCAGCCCGAGCATGAAAATTGCCAGCGCCCCGGCGCGTTGGCGCGGCGGGTACAGATCGCCGATCAAGGAATTCGCCGCGGGCGCGCAGCTCGCTTCGCCCACACCCACCCCCAAGCGACTGACAAACAGCCAGGTAAAATTCCCGGCCAGCCCGGAGGCGGCGGTGAGCACACTCCAGACGGTCACGCCCACACTCAGCAGTCGGTTACGACTCCAGGAATCCGCCAGCCGGCCCAACGGCAGACCCACCGCCGCGTAGATCAGGGTGAACGCGGTACCGAGCGTGCCGATGGCGGTATCGCTCAGCCCCCATGCTTTCCGAATCGGTTCGGTGACGGCGGCCAGGATTTGCCGGTCATAAAAATTCATCGCGTTGATGCCGAACAGCACCCAAAGGGTGAAGACACGCTGGCGCTTTTCTTTAGTCACAGGATTGAGCGGAGCGATTTTGCTGTCGGCCTCTGCCGGAGTCAAGAAATCGGCTCGAATTGTCTTCTCGAGTCTTGACGGCGGCGGTTCTACTTCGCCCTGCTCGCCGCCAAAGTGAGCATTTTTGCAATCCCGGTGAGGGAAACTCGGCGGGCCAAGGGCCTTGTCCGCACCCGAACAGCCGGCGGGCCCAGGATCCCTTCAAATCGTAGCCGGCCATCGGGGAGTGCCGGGTTGATTACTGGTCCGGGAGGGTACTTTCCGGCGGGCAGAATGTACGAAAAGGTTATTGTCAGATGCCGGGGGGCGGCGTAAGTTTCACCACCAAATTCGTTATGGCTATGTCGGAAGTAACCAAAGAACCAACGGCCGGCGATCTGCTGAAGAACTCAACGCTTTACCGGGAGTTTCAGGCTGAACGCGAGGAAATTCTCAAACACAAGTGGATCGAGTCGGAGAAGGCCGGGCACGACATCGGTTTCGAGCGCGCGCTGACCGACTGGATCGTCAAGCACCGCTCCAAATGGCGCAAAACGCGTCACTCAGCGACCCACAACCATTAAACTTAAACGGGAATAGCTCCTTTAACGCGGCCCGGCGAGGCCGCCAAGGCGCAACATGAAAAGTATCCTTCCCATTGCAATTCTGCCCGCGAAGTGTCTTAATTTTTTCCCGGTCCGCGCGCAACAACCGGTCCCTGGTTTCCAGCGTCCAACTTCCAAGCTCCCGATAAATTCCAAGCCCCAAGCGCCGGCTGGAACGCACCGGTTACGCCCATTGAGTTTTGAGTTTTGTGATTTCCTTGGTGTTTGGGGTTTGGAAGTTGGACCTTGCCACCATGCCTGAAGCCACCGTCATCCTCAACGCTCCCGCCATTGAACGCGCGCTAACCCGCATTGCGCATGAAATCGCGGAACGCAACGAAGCGAGCGCCGAAGTCGTACTGGTGGGCATCCAGCGGGGTGGCGTCCCGTTGGCGGAACGGTTGGCGAGCCTGCTCGCCGGCATCTGGGGGCATCCGGTCCCGTGCGGCCAGCTGGATGTGGCCATGCACCGGGACGATCTCGATCAGCGGGCCGCGCCCGTAATTCATCCGACCACCATCCCCTTCGACGTGAGCGGAAAAACGGTCGTGCTCGTGGATGATGTCCTGTTCAACGGTCGCACGATCCGCGCGGCGCTGGATTCGCTCAACGATTTCGGTCGGCCCCAGCGCGTCCAGCTCGCGGTGTTGATTGATCGCGGGCATCGGGAATTGCCCGTCAAGGCGGACTTTGTCGGCAAAAATCAACCCACTTCGCTCGCCGAGAAAGTGCACGTGCGCTTCGGGGAACCGGGCCGCACGGACGAAGTCGTGCTGGAACGACCATGAGCTGGCATCGCCCCCATCTCCTCGACATCGAGTCCCTCTCGGCGGAGGAGATTCTTACCGTGCTGGACACGGCCAAGGCGTTCAAGGCCGTCGGCGAACGCGCGATCAAGAAAGTCCCGGCCTTGCGCGGGCGGACGGTCGTCAACCTCTTTATTGAACCATCCACGCGGACGCGCACCAGTTTTGAGCTGTCGGAACAGCGGCTTTCCGCCGACATCATTAATTTCACGGCCGAAGCCTCTTCGTTGAAGAAGGGCGAGACGCTCAAGGACACGGCGCGCAACCTCGAAGCGCTGAACGTGGATTTCATCGTCATCCGCCACAGCGCGGCGGGCGCGGCCCATTTCCTCTCGCGCGTGCTCAACACCCACGTCATTAATGCCGGCGACGGGGCCCATGAGCATCCCACCCAGGCGTTGCTCGACGCGTTCACGATCCGCGAGCGCAAAGGCAAAATCGAGGGACTCAACGTCACCATCCTCGGCGACATTTTGTTCAGTCGCGTCGCCCGGTCCAACATCTGGGCGCTGACGAAGCTGGGGGCGAAGGTGACGTTGTGCGGTCCATCCACCCTCGTGCCGCGCACCTTCGAGCAGATGGGCTGTCGTGTGACGCACGACGTGGACGCGGCGTTGCGCGATGCGGACATCATCCATCTCCTGCGCATCCAGCATGAGCGTCAGCGGAAAACCATGTTCCCCAGCATTGGCGAATACACCACGCTCTTCGGCTTGAACAAAACCCGGCTCGCGAAGGCCAAGCCCGACGCGCTCATCATGCACCCCGGGCCGGTGAATCGCGGGGTGGAGATTGACAACGAGATCGCCGACAGCGCCCGCTCGTTGATTCTGGAGCAGGTGACCAATGGCATCGCCGTCCGCATGGCCGTCCTGTTTCTCGTCAACGGCGGCAAGGGCCCGCAGGAAATCGCGGCGGGTTGAAGCCTTGCAATCGCCGACGCCAAGTGGTGGATTTTCACGGGCAAATCCAGCGTGCCTCCGCCTGTCCATGAACCTCAAGGCAGGACGTGGGCATCTCCGCCGATCGAGCACTTTGGCAGCTCGTTGAGCGCTCCAATCGTATACGTCCCTCCGCTCGGACAGCGCGGGAAGGAAGGTGTCGGCTGGTGGTCGGCTGGATTGTGGCCGACGAGAAAACGTAGCAGGTCGGCCTCCTTCGGGATTTTGTAGGCTGTGGCACCCGCTAGCGCCCATTGCTTTTTGGCAGCTTCAATCCACTGAAGGTTATTGCGGCACACGCTCGGGGAGAGGGTCGTATGTGCTTTCATAAAATTCGGGAGGACGATGGCAAGAACCAAAAGTATTGCGGGCACGGCGACGAGGACGTTTTTCGATGTCCTAGTCATAACGATAGAACTCCGCCACGCCAGGCCGATGGCGAGAACCGCGAAAGCGGAACAGAGTGCGCCCTCCGGCGTTGGCGGTCGTAATGGGGTTAGGTGACATTGGGGCAGACCCGGAATGATGGACGCCTTGGAGAGGCGATGCGCATGCTTGTTGTTTAGTTGAGTTGGTTCTCGAAGTCCACAGGCGTTTGATAGCCGAGCGCACTGTGGCGGCACACCCGGTTGTAATATTTTTCGGCGTAGTTGAAAAAGTCTGGTGTGGCGGCGGCTACGTGAACAACCTGTGACGCAAGTAAACCCGCCCCTTGCCGCATCACCGGCAACCGTTCCGCGCATCAACCCGAACTCAAAATGAGAACTGCTGGCTCTGGGCCAGCGCTCTGAATTAGCCGCCAAAGAACACAACGCGGCAGAGCCGCGACCAAACTGCCGAGCTGCGCGGTGGAACCGGAGCATTCCGGGATTTGCCAAGCTCGATTCGGCAGGGGAATGATTGGCAGCGGAATGATTTCCCTTCCCCTGCCGAACATTCCCTTGCCCCTCTGTTCCGCCGCGCTCCGGAAAAACCTTTGACAGAATGAGTGACTCTGACGAAGCGGAGTACAAACAGCACAGAAGAGCCAAGCTCTTTGCGATCTTTGCGTTCTCTCGCGGCCAATCAGACTACGGCTTTCTCGGCCGGAAGAATTGCGAGGGGCTGGACATGGGATTCGTGACGGTGAATTGCCCGCCGAGCACTGCTGGCGGATTGGTCACGTCCAGCCAAATCGAGGGCGGGGTCAGGTTGAGCGTGGACTGCAGCGTGGACCCGGTCGCGTTGGTTGGCCAGGACAGGATCATGGCATTGTTGCTACGCCGCAGCGCCAAGGGCGCGCCCAGATCCCACCCGCTGCCTTCTCGCGTCAGTCGCTATTTCTTCTCAAATCCCTTGGCAGCTCGAAGCCCTCACGCTTGGCAACATCCGGCCGGCCGTTCGGGAACAACGGACTGAAAGGTCGCTGGGATCGACGCGGCGAGACGCTTACAGAAAAAACTTCCTCCGCCAGTTAAAACCCCTTATCTCTTAGGTAAGCACAGCGTTTCACGGTCAAGCAACCAAAAATGCGACGGGCAAACCAATGAGAACATTTGTTAGTCGGATCAAGCCAGTTATCAATGGTCCGACCTCCCCTTTGATCACAAAAGCCATTACATTAATGTGAGCGGTTACACAGCGAATTGGAACACTTACTATGGTGGTGCCTTTGACGGAGGCTATTGGTCGGCGCAGTGACGTAAACTTTACGAAGCTATCTAGCGGCGAGGGTGGGTTGGTCACCCACCGCGCCGCTCAGGCTCAGATAATATTTCTAAGAACCAATAGTAAGGTGCAAAAGCGTCATATTGGAGCGGTATCGCGCAGGGGCGCTGTTCCTGGCCCGTTTGGCCAAAGTGAACCGGGGTTCACCTTGATCGAACTGTTGGTGGTCATAGCTATCATTGGCCTCCTCGCCGCGCTGTTGCTGCCAGTCCTCTCGCGGGCTCGAGAACAAGCCCATCGCATCGTCTGCCTCAACAACTCCCATCAGATCAATCTTGCGGTATTGGCCTACTTGGACGACAACGAAGGAATTTTTCCGGCCGCGAACAGTTCCCGCGTGTTGGAGCCAGAGGATTGGTTATACTGGAGTGGCCGCGACCCGACGGTGAATAGAATCGTGATTGGAGGGGATCCGGAGAGCATAAAAAAAAGTCCGATCACCCGCTACACCGGCGGGTTTAATACCAACCTGTTCCGCTGCCCGACGGACCGGACTTTGAACCAACTCGATAATAATGTATCGGGGCTGGATTTGTACATAACGAGTTTCCAAGACTACAGGTTCAGTTATAGTCTTAACCGAGGCGGTTTTGAATCATCGCCTGGCATGGCGTCAGAAATAATCCGAAGCCAATCCGTACTGGCTTATTTCCATGCCTCGTCGATCAGCCGCCCCTCGCTCAAAATCATGCTCGCCGAGCAGCGAACAATCTTGGAAGGCCCGCTAAATAGGACCTACGCCACAGAAGGCGTTGGCAGCGGTTGGATTTGGACTAGCTGGGATGCAAGATTCCCGGCGAATAAGCCGGATAGGCTCGCTGCGAGACACAACGGGAAAGGCAATCAGGCTTTTGCCGATGGGCATGTGGAAACCGTCAAGCCTGAATTTGGACTTCTGCCCGAGCATTGCGACCCTCGGAAGTGAGCCAAGGTCCGCCACCATTACACTCGCTCAGCAAATCGCCCAAAGGCTCCACGCTGCCATCAAGCCGCCTTGGCCTCCGCGCCGACTCGGCGCGAAATGACCCCGGGCGTGAATGTGGACCCCCACCCATTCGCCGGGAGGCTCGGCTTGCTGAAACGTGTGCTAATTCGGGTCGCAATCGCGGGCGCTGTTTGAAAAGTGATTGGTTCGATCGGCGGCAGAGCAAAGCTGGTACATTTGAGCTACGGGCGACTTGTGGCCACCTCAATTCAAAACAGACCACTCGCGCCGCGGACATCGCTGCCGGCGACTTCCTCCGTGGCGCGCCAAGCGTCGCAGTAGTTCAAAATTGTGAAGCCGCTCGCTGATTTCAACCTGCGGCTCCCGCTGGGGTGCGACCAGAAGTGGCGGTCAACCCGGGTGGTAGGAGTGTTCGCGCTGCGAACACTCCGCCCGCGCAGAGCGGGCGGAACGTGGGGTGACTCGGACGTGCCGCTGGACGTGGCACGACGGCTCGCAGCGCGAGCCGTTCTACCACACCGACCGCCACTTCGCGCGGAAATCACCCTGTGCGGTCAAACACCCACTTGTCGCGGCCCGCAAAAACTGGAGACTGGCGACCCTGAACCTAGCTGGCATAAAGAACGGCGGAGCGGAGCGGTTGGCCGGTGGCAGGTTCGAGCGACGCCTGATTACCGATTGCATTCACGGTCCGGCCCGGTAAGCTCTGCGCCGCTCACAAGCGCCCATGCGACAATTCATCACCATCGCGAGCAACGCGTTCATGGAACTCGTCCGGCAGCCTGTCTTTTTGCTGCTGATGACGGTTTCCTCGATGTTTGAAATTTTCCTGGCCACGCCGTACTACTTTGCCTTTGGCGATGAGCCGAAGCTGGTCAAGAACAGCGTGCTGGCGGTTATGTTGCTGGCCGGGTTATTTGGCGCCGTCTTGAGCGCTTCGGCCTCCCTGGCGCGGGAAATTCGCTCCGGTACGGCCCTGGCGGTCCTCTCCAAGCCGATTGGCCGCGCGCAGTTTCTCCTCGCCAAATACGCCGGTCTGACCATGGCGTTAACGGTGCTGACCTACGTGAATCTCGTCGCGGCGCTGATCGCGAGCCGGATGACCTTCGATGCCTATAGCGGCACGGACGTGGCGGCGGTCGGCATCTTTGCCGCCGGCGTAGCGGTGGCCTACGCGCTGGCCGGGTTCAGCAATTTCTTCCTGCGCCGGCCGTTCGTGAGCGACGCGGTGTTCGCGCTGCTCCTGATGATCACCGTGGCCGCGTTTGTCATTTTCCAATTCACGACGCAGAAACAGAATAGCTACGATTTGGCCACGGTGGACTGGCGGCTGGTGCCGGCCGCGGTGTTGATTTTGTTCGCGTTGTGGATCCTGGCGGCGCTGGCGCTCGCGTGCTCGACGCGCTTTGACATGATCCCGACCCTGACGATTTGTTCCGCGCTTTTCCTGGTGGGTTTGATGTCGGATTATTTGTTCGGCCGGCCGGCGGAACGCGGAGTGTGGTGGGGCTCGGCGCTTTACACGCTCATTCCCAACTGGCAGAATTTCTGGCTCGCGGATGCCCTGGATTCCGGTAAGAGTACGTTCCACTGGGGCTACGTGGCGAAGGCGTTTGCTTATGTGGTGGGCTACGTCGGCGCGGCGCTGGCGGTGGCGGTGACGTTGTTTGAGGATCGGGAACTGAGCTAAAGCGATGAAAAATGCAAAAAGTAAAATCAAGCATTCCCGCCGTTCCGGGCCAGCGGACGGCCCTGCCTTATTGAATTTTAATTTTTAATTTTCCAGTGGAACGCAATCTTCAACGAAACGGACTGGTGAATCTGCTCGCCTTGTTGGCGGCGGCGACGGCCGGCTACGGCATTGCGCGCTATACCAACTCGCTGGCCGGCCAGGTGGCGGCGGCGTTCCTCGGGCTGGGCGCGCTGGTGGCGTTTGTGAGCTGGTTTCAGATGGGACTGGAAGCTCGCGAACGGCTCGAAAAATTGGAACTGGACGAGCTCGCGCGGTCCAAAGGCAGCGCGACCTTGTTTGAAGGCCGGGACGCGGAGGTCTTCCCGGCGCAACGTTCGCGCCAGCAGTTTGAGAAGTTTTTCGTCCCGGGGTTTGCTCTGGTGCTGCTGGGCCTCCAAGGCGGCGGGGCCTTTCTGCTGTGGCGTTGGCTGGCAAAATTGGTGGTGCTACCGCCCGTCCACCAGGACTTGCTGGCGCTGGCCCTCTTTGGTTTGCTGGCGCTCATTCTTTTTCTCATCGGTCGCTTTTCGGCCACGATTGCCCGCCTGGAAAATCACCGGCTGCTCCGGCCCAGTGCGAGTTATCTGCTGCTGGGCGCGTATCTTTGCTTCTTTTGCGCGGCGGCCATGGCCGGGCTCAAAAGTGAGTTTCCGAAAACCGACCTCTACGTGGCCCGCGGATTTGTGGTGGTGCTCGGCCTGGTGGGCGCCGAAACCCTCGCAGCGCTGGTGTTTGAAATTTATCGCCCCCGGGTGAAGGGCAAGGTGGGTCGCCCGCTCTATGACTCTCGCCTCGTCGGGCTGCTCGCCCAACCCGAAGGTCTCGTCGCGACCGCAGCGCAAACCCTCGATTACCAATTTGGGTTCAAGGTTTCCGAGACGTGGTTTTTCCTTTTCTTCCGGAACGCGGTGCGCTGGATGTTGCTGTTGCAACTCGGCGCCTTGTTGGTGTCTACCAGCATCGTGTTCATTGAGCCCGGCGAACAGGCGTTACTCGAACGGTTCGGCAAGCCGCTGGCCGATGGCGCGGTGTTGGGGCCGGGCCCCCATCTGAAATTGCCATGGCCCGTGGACAAGGTTTATCGCTATCAAAGTGAGCAGGTTCAAACCGTCACGGTCGGCGGAGTCGAGGCCGAAGCCGACCACGCCAGCGGCGTGGTGCTCTGGACGGCTGGCCATCCGAAGGACGAAAATTTCCTGGTGGCCAAACGCGCGGAACCTTCCGTCGAAGCGGCAACCCCGACCAGCGGCCGGCGTGCTCCGCCCGTCAGCCTGATCACAGTCAGCATCCCGGTCCAATTCCAGATCACCAACCTGACGCAGTGGGTTTACACGCACGAGGACAGTTCCAATCTGCTGCGGCAAATCGCCACGCGGGAAGTGGTGCGCTATCTGGCCAGCGTGGACGTGAACGAAATCATGTCGCACCGCCGGTTGGAATCGGCCCTCGAGTTGCGGGAGCACGTTCAGGGAGCAGCGGACCGCCAAGCCTTGGGTGTTCGCGTTTTGTTCGTCGGGTTGCAGGACCTTCACCCGCCGGTCAAAGTCGCGCCCGAATACCAGAAAGTGGTGGCCGCCCGGCATCAGAAACAGGCAAAAATCCTCGAGGCGGAGGCCGACAGCATCCGGGTCACCACCCTCGCCGGCGCCCAGGCGGTCACGGTCACCAACGCCGCGGAAGCCGCCCGCATCAACCTGCAGGTGATCGCCCTGGCTCGGGCCGCTGCCTTTACCAACCAATTGCCGGCCTTCAACGCCGCGCCGACCGTGTATCGTCAGCGTGCTTATCTGTCAACGTTCGCGTCCGCCACGGCGAAAGCGACCAAATATCTCATCCTCGCCACGAATACTGCGGAGGTCATTTCGTTTGATCTGCAACGGCGGCTGGACGAGGACTATTTTAATAAAATCGGCGGCGCGATCCCGCCCCCCAAGAAATAATTGAAGCCATGAAACGGAATTTATTGACCATTGTCATCGGCGGTGTGCTGATCGTCATCTTCGCGCTGTTGCTCTTTGTTTTCCAGGTGCGCCAATCGGAAGTCGCCGTCGTCACCCGCTTTGGCCGGGTGGATCGGGAGCAGCCAACGCCGGGCCCTTATTTCCGCTGGCCGTGGCCGATTGAAAATGTTTACAAGCTGGACCAACGCATCCAGAACTTCGGTGACAAGTTGACCGAAACGCCCACCTCCGATTACAACAACCTGCTGACTTCGGTTTATGTCGGCTGGCGCATTACGGACGCAACGACGTTCTTCCCGAAATTTGCCGGCGGCTCCGTCACGGTCGCCGAGCGGATGCTGGAAGAGGTGGTGACCCAGGCCAAAGTCGCCGTCGTCGGCAAATACCGGCTCGACAACTTCGTCAACCAGAACGAGAAAGATTTGAAGTTCGACGTGATCGAAGCCGAGATCAAAGCCCTCGCGCAGAAGCAGCTGCAGGTTTACAACTGCGGCATCAGCCTCGAGTATCTCGGGCTCGAACGGCTGGGCCTGCCGGAAAGCGTGACGCAGGCGGTGTTTGACCGGATGACCGCCGAGCGAAAACTGCTGGCCGACAAGATCCAATTTGAAGGCCTGGCCGAGGCGCAGAAGATCAAGTCTTCCGCCGAGCGCAAGGCGGCGGAAGTCGTTTCCAGTGCCAACGGGGAGGCGTTCCGGATTCGCGGCGAAGGGGAAGCGGTCGCGGCGGAAGTCCTGCCGGTGTTTCAGCAAAATGCCGAGCTCGCCACCTTTCTCTTGAAGACGGAAGCGTTGGAAAGTTCTTTGAAAGATCGTTCCATTCTCATTTTTGATCAACGCACCCCGCCCTTTGACTTGTTCAGCCCGGCGGTCGTCAGCCCGGCAGTGGTGAAACCGGCCAAGTGATGGCATGAGCAACGAACCCCAAATTCCGTCGCCGGTGGACAGCGGGGCCCAGGCCCTCGCCGAGGCGCTGCACAGTAGCTTTGCCATTGTCAAGGTGGTGATGGCGATCCTGTTCGTGGTCTTTGTGTTCTCCGGCATCTTCAAAGTCGAGCCGCAGGAAAAGGCGATCAAGTTGCGGTTCGGCCGGCCGGTGGGTGAGGGCAGCCAGGTCTTGATCGGCTCCGGCACGCATTGGGCTTGGCCGTACCCGATCGACGAAGTCGTGAAAATCCCGATCACCGAGATCCAGAAAGTGACGGGCAAGGGCGGTTGGTTTTTGCAAACGCCCGAAGAGGAAGCGTTGAACCAGGACCCCCCCACCGGCGCCTCGCTCAATCCCGCCGTGGACGGGTACGTGATCACCGGCGACGGCAACATCGTTCACACCAAGGCGACGTTAAGCTATCGCATAGAAGACCCGGTACGCTGCGTGTTCGAGTTCGCCGCCGGGACGAATCAAGTGTTCAGCCTCGCGGGGGTGTCCAACGCGGTTTTGAATGTCGTTAACAACTCCTTGGTTCACACCGCCGCCCGTTACAAGGTGGACGACCTGTTGCTCAACGACGTCACGGGCTTTCAGGAAGCGGTCGGTCGCCGCGTGCGTCAGCTGATCCAGGAGCAGAAGCTCGGCTTGGTGGTGGACCAGTGCATTGTCCAAAGCCGCCCGCCGCGCCAGTTGAAAGCCGCCTTCGACAACGTCATCATCGTCGGACAAAAGAGCAGCCAGGTCATCACCGAGGCCCGCAACGACCAGAACAAGGTCTCCAGCCAGGCCGAAGCCGATGCCGCCGGCCGCATCAACACGGCGGAGGTCGCCAAGCGACTGATGGTGGTCAACATCACCGCCGAGGCCGAGCGGTTCAAAAAACTCCTGCCGGCCTACCGGAGCAACCCTGAATTGTTCACCCAGACCCGGCTGGTCGAGACTATGGGCCGGGTGTTTACCAACGCCCAGGACAAGATGTTTTTACACGCCAACGCCGATGGCAAACCCATCGAACTGCGACTGCTCTTAAATCGCGAGCCACCGAAGTCGAAAATGGAAGAGGCGAAACCGTGAGGTGTGAGATGAAGAACGGCAATACCCTCACCCCGGCCCTCTCCCATCCAATGGGAGAGGGAGAATCGTCGTCAGCCGGTCGGCGAATCGAGCGCAGTTGGAATTTTCGTGAGACGGGCTTTGCTGTTCCCTCTCCCGATGGACGGGAGAGGGTCAGGGTGAGGGTTTCCCCCGATCGTTCGTTTGTCATTCGTCATTTTTAACATGCAAGTCACTTCGCTTCTCAGCCAACACGATCACGAGCATTACCACGGTCCGGGCGGCGGCGGTCATGATCACGACCACGAGCATGCGCCTGTCCGCCTGTGGCAGACTTTGTTGGGCGTCGTCTGTGTCCTCAACGCCTTCGTGGTGGACTGGGCCTTCGACGCCGCGCACACCGTGGCGAGCGCCAGTGCCTTCATCGGGGCAATACTCCTCGGTTACCCGATCATCGTCACGGCCCTCCGGGACTTGAAGCGCGGTCATCTCAGCATCAACGAATTGGTGGCCATTGCCGTCCTCGCGGCGTTCGCGTCCGGCGACTACAAGACTGCCGGCGTCGTCGCGTTTTTCATGCTGCTCGGTGAAATCATTGAAACCCGCACCGCCGAAGGCGCCCGGGCCTCGATTGAATCCCTGATCAAACTGACTCCCACCAAAGCCCGGCGGCTCAAGCCGGACAAGTCCGAGGAAGAAGTCGCCGCGAGCCAGTTGGCCATCGGCGATGTGATTCGCATTCGCCCCGGCGACAATGTGGCGGCGGACGGATTAATCGTGAACGGGCAAGGCTCATTCAATCAGGCCACCATCACCGGCGAATCCCTGCCCGTGGACAAGAAGCAGGGCGACGAAGTTTTCGCGGGCACACAAAATTTGACGGGCGTCCTGGAAATCAAAGTCAGTCGCGCCGGCACCGACACCACGTTGGGCCGCGTGCGCGAACTCATTCTGGCCGCCGAAAAAACCAAGCTCCCGATCATGAAGATCGTGGATCAGTACATGAGTTTGTACACGCCGCTGGTGCTGGTGATCGGCGCGCTCGTGTGGGCGTTCACGCATGACTTGAATCGGGTGATTGCCGTGCTCGTCGTGTCCTGCCCGTGCGCTTTCATCCTGGCCACCCCCACCGCAATGGTCGCCGCGCTCTCCGCCGCCGCGCGGCTTGGCATTCTGATCAAGAACGTCGCCGATATCGAGGCGGCCGCGAAAATCAACGCGTTCATCTTCGACAAGACCGGCACGCTCACCACGGGGGAGCTGGCGGTCAGCCGCCTGATGCCGCTCGGCGACACGAAACCCGCCGAGTTGCTCCGCATCGCTGCGTCCGCCGAGAAATACAGCAATCACCCGACGGCCAAGGCGCTGGCGCTCATCGCGGGGGAAGCAGGCGTGACGCTGGCCGAGCCGCAGAATTTCACGGAAACCGCCGGCCGCGGGGTGAAGGCCGACATCGGCAGCGCTAAAGTCCTCGTCGGTCGCGCTCAATGGCTCAAAGATAATGGCGTTAAAGACGATTTTGAAAAGTCCGTGGACCTGAACGAGACCGAAGGCTGGAGTTTGATTTTTGTCGCGCGCGATGGCCGGTGCATCGGCTGGGTGGGCTTGCAGGATCAGACCCGCGCCGAGGCGAAGGCAGCGCTGATCGAGTTGCGGGAAGCCGGCGTGCGGCGGATCGCCATGGTCAGTGGCGACCGTCAACCCGTCGCCACGCGCGTCGCGGCGGAGATCGGCTGCGAGGAAGCCAAAGGCGAATGTCTGCCGCAGAACAAGGTGGAGTTCGTCCGCGCCGTGAAGGCCAAAGGCTACAAGGTTGCCGTCATCGGCGACGGCGTGAATGATGCGCCCGCGCTGGCGGCCGGCGACATTGGGATCGCGATGGGCGCGGCGGGCAGCGAAGTGGCGATCCACAGTGCAACGATTGCGCTCATGAACAACGACCTGCGCCGGCTGCCATTCCTGGTCAAGTTGTCGCGCAGCACGCGGGCGGTCATCAACCAGAATTTCCTGTTCGGTGTGCTGTTCATCATCGTCGGCTTGACGGCGGCGGCGTTTGGCTATTTGAACCCGATCATCGCGGCCATCCTGCACAACGTAGGATCGCTGATCGTAATCTTCAACAGCGCCCGCCTCGTCCGCAAAGGTGAAGAGCTGGAGCATTACCAGCCGGCGGCTACCACGCCGAAGACAGACCGTGACGGTGGTTTGCGGCACGAGGCGGCAGGACAACTGACCCCAAAGGTCGCGTGAAAAATTGTCGGTGATGAAGGTCCGCGATATATTACGCCAGATCGCGGATGATGGTTGGTATCAGGTTCGGCAGCGCGGCAGTCATCGACAATTCAAACATCCAACCAAAGCAGGCTTGGTGACGGTTGCGGGTAAGCCGGGCGACGACCTGGCACCGGGCACGTTGAACAGCATTTTGAAACAGTCAGGGCTCAAATGAAAAAATATCTCGTGGTAGTGGAGGAAACGGCGACGGGCTTTTCGGCCTACTCACCCGATCTGCCCGGCTGCATCGCAACCGGTGCAACGCGTGACGAAGTCGAACGCGAAATGCGCGAAGCAATGAAGTTTCACGTTGAAGGCATGCGGTTGGAGGGTCACACCGTACCCGATCCGCACAGCTATCCGGCATTCTGCGAAATCGCGGCCTAAGTCTGAAAGCGAGAGTTTATGCCCGTTGCTGAATCAAACCCTCAATCCGCAGTCGGAATGCCTCCATCGAACACTGAAGTCGTCGTCTCCGTCCGCGGATTGACCAAGGTCTTCAAAGATTTCTGGAATCGGCCCAAGGCGCGCGCGGTGGATAATGTGGACTTCGACGTGAAACGCGGCGAGGTGTTCGGGCTGCTGGGACCGAATGGTTCCGGCAAGTCCACCACGGTGAAATTGCTGCTGGGTTTGCTGAATCCGACCAAAGGCCATATCGAAGTCTTCGGCCATTCACCGCGGCACGTCCCGACCAAGGCGCGCATCGGTTATCTGCCGGAAGAGTCGTATCTCTACCGCTACCTCAACTCGCGCGAGACGCTGGATTTCTTTGGCAACCTCTTCCAGCTCGATAAACGCGATCGCGACAATCGCGCGGAACAATTGCTGGAAATGGTCGGGCTCAGCCAGACGCGGATGCGCGCGGTGGGCGAATTCTCCAAAGGCATGCAGCGCCGGATCGGCCTCGCGCAGGCGCTCATCAATGATCCCGATCTGGTGATTCTCGATGAACCCACAGCCGGCCTCGACCCGATCGGCTGCCGCGAAATCAAGGATCTCATCCTGGCGCTGGCGCGCCGGGGCAAGACGGTGATTCTGAGCAGCCATTTGTTGTCGGATGTGGAGGACGTTTGCGATCGCGTGGTGATTTACTACGGCGGCAGAGTTCAGGCGCTGGGGACCCTCAAGGAATTGCTCGCCACGCCCGACACGCTGCGGATCACGACGCCGGTGTTGGCGCGCGAAACGATGGCGCGGGTGTTGGCCGTCATTCGCGAGGACGTGGCGGCCGATAAAGTGCGCGTGGACAATCCGACCCAAAATCTGGAGAGCTACTTTCTCGACGTGGTGGCGAAAGCCAAGTTAGCCGCGGCGGAAACCAGCGGCGCGCAGTCCGGCGCGCGAGTGGCGGCCTACCTGCGGGGCGACGCGGAAGCGAAGCCCACCACGGAGAAAGTTTTGGAGCGACTCACTTCGGCACCGGTCGCGCCCGCGACGGGCCTGCCGGAGGAAGCCGCCAAGCCGGCGGTCGATGAAAAAAAACTCGCCGCAATGACAAAAGCACCCGAGCCCACCCCGGCGCCGAGCCCGATCGTGACCGCGGAAGCCAAACCGGAAGATTTGTCGAAAGCGGACGAAAAGCTTGCGGCCCTGCTGGGTAAGAAAAAGTAGCCGACGACGTCAGGAGGCTCTAACCAATAAAGTCGAATACCGATGACCAAGCACCAATTCAACCAAGCATTCTTGAACCCCTTCCCGTCGGCCGCTACTTAGAGCAAATCATGCAACAATTGCTCGCCATCACCTGGTTGACGTGGAAAGCCGCCTTTCGCTTCCGGCTCTTCATTGTCGTGGCGGTGTTGTTGCTCGCGGCGGTGGTGGGGCTGCCGCTCTTGATCAAGGACGACGGCACGGCGCGCGGGTTCACGCAGATTTTGCTCGCCTACACACTGAGCACCATCACGGCGTTGCTGGGGTTATCCACGCTCTGGCTCGCCTGTGGCACGCTCGCGCGCGACATTGAGGAGTGTCAGATCCAGATGATCGCGGTGAAGCCGGTCGCCCGCTGGCAAATCTGGCTGGGCAAGTGGCTGGGGATTGTGTCGCTGAACGCGGCCTTGCTGGCGATCTCGGGCCTGAGTGTTTATGTCCTGTTGCAATGGCGCGCGACCAAGCTGCCGGAAGCGGAACAGAAAATTCTGCGCAATGAGGTGCTGGTCGCGCGGGGTTCGGCCCGGGAACCGTCGCTCGAGAAAGATTTGGAAGCAACGACCACCCGCCGGCTCCGCGAGGTGCTGGCGAAATCGCCGGGGGCGAAACTCGACGAGACCGTGATGCGGCGGCAAATCATGGAAGAACTCAAGGCCGAGTTGCAAGTCGTGCCCCCCAACTACACCCGGCCCTGGCAGATTGACCTGGGCTTTGCCAAATATTATCTGCGCGATCAACCCTTGTTTCTCCGCGTCAAGTTCAACGCGGCCGAGAAAAGCCCCTCCGGCACTTTCCTCGCGCTGTGGCAGGTGGGCGTGCCCGAGAAAACCAAGCTGTGGCGCACCGAAGTCCCGATGAGCCTGGCCCCGGACACGTTTCACGAATTTCAAATCGCCCCCAATCTCTTCGACGAGAACGGGGTGCTCAGCATCCTGTTCCTCAACCCGAATGAAACCGCGCTGCTTTTCCCCTTGGAGGACGGCCTCGAGGTGTTATACCGCGAGGGCGGATTCGGCCTGAACTTCGCGCGCGGGTTGGGCATCATTTTTTGTTGGATGATACTGCTGACGACCCTGGGTTTGTCGGCGGCAAGTTTTCTATCGTTTCCCGTGGCCGCCTTTGCGTCGCTGGCGGTGTTGGTAGTGTCGCTGTCCACCGGCACCTTGGCGAACGCCGTGGAACAGGGCACGGTCATGGGGCAGGACGCGGAATCGGGGAAGGTGGGCAAATCCCCGTTGGATTTGGTGGTCATCCCGGTGTTTCGCGCCGCGCTGCGCGTCATCAATCTGGCCAAGGATTTTTCGCCGATCGACGCGTTGAGCGCGGGCCGCAGCATTACCTGGAGCGAACTGGGTCGGGCGTTCGGGCAGATCGTGCTGCTGCTGGGCGGACTCATTGCCGTGGTCGGCCTCTGGGCCTTCAGTCGGCGCGAACTGGCTACGGCCCAAGGAACGCAATGAACCATCCCGACTCCAACCGCCCCACGCCGCCGCAGTACCAAACCGCGAACGACAAAGGCGGCGGCGCGTTTCCGAGGCTTGGCGCCGGAAGGTTTTATTTCCGCCATGGCGGGGAGCTTGGCATTTGGAGTTTGCGGAGATGGGATCGGCCGCCAGCATGAATCATCGTCTGAAAAAAGTTTTGCTGTTGACGCTCGCCGCTGTTCTGCTCGTCGGCGTCTCCCAAGTGCAACGGGCATTGAACGGGGATCGCGAACGATTGGGGCTGACGCGCATCGAGCCATTGGAGAATGCGCCGCCGGTGCTGGCGTTCACGACCGTCGCGCTGGGCGGCTTTCGGGGCCTGATTGCCAACGCCCTGTGGATTCGCGCCTCGGATTTGCAGGACGAGGACAAGTTTTTCGAGATGGCCCAACTGGCGGACTGGATTACCAAGCTCGAACCGCATTTCGTCCAGGTCTGGCTGGTGCAGGCCTGGAACATGGCCTACAACATCTCCGTCAAATTCAAGGATTTCGATGATCGCTGGCGCTGGGTCCAACGCGGCATCGCGCTGCTGCGGGACGACGGCTTGCGTTTCAATCCGAACGAGACCCTGATCTACCGCGAACTGGCGTGGTTTTTCCAGCACAAGATGGGCGCCAACCTCGATGACGCCAACATGCGTTACAAGCAGGAATGGTTAAAGGAGATGTCCAAGGTCTTTGGGAACAAAACTCCCGATCTGGATGAATTAATCAACGCGTCGACCGACGACGCGCGGCAGCGATTCCAATTGCTGACCAACAAATACAAGATGGACCCGAAGTTCATGAAGCAGGTGGATGAGCGCTACGGTCCGTTGGAGTGGCGACTCCCCGAATCGCATGCCATCTACTGGGGCGCGATGGGATTGGAGAAAGCCCGGGAGCATCCGACCAAAGTGAAGGCCGACGACTTGATCCAGTTGCGGCGCGCGGTCTATCAATCCATGCAGCTGAGTTTCCAACGGGGCCGGCTGGCGGCGAACCCGCTCGCCAAGTCCTTCGAGTTTGGCCCGAATCTCGACATCATCCCGAAAGTCAGTGCGGCTTACGAGCAGGCCATGGACGAGGACGCACCCAATCGGGATCATATCGAAAAGGCGCACCGAAATTTTCTGCGCGATGCCGTCTATTTTCTCTATGAAAACAACCGGCTCGCGGATTCCGCCCAGTGGTATCGCTACCTGGGGGAAAAGTATCCCGACAAATTCCTGCTCGATGGCAACACGAACTCCTTCCCGCGCAACCTCACCCTCAACGAATACGCGGTGGAACGGATAAAAGAAGTGGTGGGCGAAACTTCGCGCGACGGGGTGAAGGCAGCCATCGAAGGGATGTTGGTCCGCGGCTATGTGGATCTGGTCACAGGCCAGCATGAACGATCCGCCGGGTACCGACTCAAGGCCCGCCTGTTGCGGGACTCGTACATGAGTAATATCAATAACAGCGACGCGCGCATCGGACTGCCGCCGGTTGAAGACATCGAAAAAGAGATCCGGGAACGCCTGCTCGATCCGACCGCCGCCATGATGCCGTTCGAGATGCGGGCCATTTTGCGGACCGAATTGCGGCTGCCTCCCGAGATCACGGCCCCAACGACGGGGACGAATGCGCCGACCGGAGCTACCAATGCACCCGGGGTCCCGCCCAGCAAATGAAATCACCTTTCGCGCCGCGAACGCCCGGGTGAGTGCACCCATCTCCAGCGTCCATCTCCTGCGGCAATGATTTTCCCGCCAGTGCCGCCTCCGGGTGTGCCGGAAACTGGCGTCGCGCACGGTGCCCCGCCGGCGAGTTTCATCTCCCCACTCCCGCCGAAGCCGATGCAAGCTCAAACCGGTCGAGCGCCGCGGCGCACCGTTCTCTCCGACAGGGGTGCGACCAGAAGTGGCGGTCAACCCGGGTGGTAGGAGTGTTCGCGCTGCGAACACTCCGCCCGCGCAGAGCGGGCGGA
>JANXWY010000080.1 GCA_025350905.1 Verrucomicrobiota bacterium | reverse complement strand
GTGCGTCGGAAATGAAGTGGCCCCGCCGCCCGCGGGATCATCGCGCTGCGATGACCCCGCACCGAATCAGGCGCGGAAAGACTGTTTGCGTTCTTGGATGCCGGCACCATTCCGTTCGCCCGCTGGACGCGGACGAGGTCATCGCAGCGCGATGACCCTACCACCGTTGCGCGAGCTCCCATTTCGGGACCCGGATTTTACCGCGTCGCTTTGTGCAGATAGAAGCAGGCGGAGTCTCCTTCACCTTTGCGGTTCAACTCGCCGGCCTGGGCGCGATAAGCCCGAACCGCTTTGCTCGGAAAATACTGTTTCCAGGCGCTCCGCAAGTAGGACCGCGGATCCATCAACGGAATGTCCTGCAGGTATTGTTCACTGCCCCGGAATTGAAACTCGGACGATTCCTGAACCATTTCCCCGAGGCGCAGGCCGGACCGTTCCGCCAGCAGCTTCAGGCTCTGAACGGAAGGCAGAAAAATATGCCGGGGCGGATCCAGTTGAACCCAGTTCACCCCGTAATGCTTCCAGGCAAACGAGGCCGCGACCGGCACGCGGATGATGAGCATTCCTCCGGGTTGCAGCAGCCGCGCGGCGTCGGCCAGAATCGTGACTGGCTCAGTCATGTGTTCAAACGAATGATGCAGCATGATGACGTCGAAGGCCCCGGCCATCTGGCTTAACTCCTTCCGCCAAATCTTGATTCCTTCCGGAGTGGTCAGGTCGGCCCCCAAGAATGGATCCACTCCGCTGAGGTTTTTGTAGCCGAGCGCATGTAAGAGCCGGAGCAGGTCGCCACTGCCACACCCCACGTCCAGGATCGCGGCGTCCAGCGGGACGTGCGCACGAGCCACCGATTCGACTGCTTCATTCTTCCCCATCAGCCGGGCCATCAGCCTGCCCACAACGCTCGTTCCATCGTAGGAATAGCGCGCCCAGCTGCGTTTCAAAAAGCGCCGCAGCCGGCCTTGTTCCTGAAAGGAGTAATAGTTGTCGGGATAATATTTCCCCAAATTTGGTGGCACGACCTCAATTTGCACGCAACCGCAGCGGACACATTCGAAATAGAGGAATTCATCACGGAAGCCGAACATCATTTCCCGGGTTTTGAAAACCGGGTGGGCAGCTTCGACTTGACAGACTCGACAACGGTTCATGGTGTTGATTTCGGATCAATTGTTTTGCCGGTGGAAAGAGTTGTCCAACCGGTGCGCGCCAACCTATACTGTTTTCAGATTGAAGCCATCTCAAATGAATAATCCGCCGACCCAGAAGCGTTCTGGGACTACCTGGGGAACTGAGCGCGCGTCCATTCTGCAATTTGCCGGCCCGCACCGTCGGCGGTAAACGACGGTCCCCAGTCTGCCAAAATTTATGCCAAGCAATCCCAACACCGTTACACCCACGGCGGAATCTATCCGCCTGGATTTGAAAGCCATGTTCGCCGATTTGCAGCGCGGACGACTCGAAGTCCAACCCTCCAAATATTGGGTCGAATTGAACCGGAGTGATGAAGCCCAACTCGTCGCCGTGGGGTTTGAAAATTTCAAGCGCACCGTCGCCAAGCACTACTTTACTTGGACCCAAATCTGGCCGTGGGACAGCCAGCTGCGTTTCCTGATGTCGCATCTGCCGTTGACGGCTACCTGTGCCAACATTTTTCGCACCTTCCAACCCATCAAGCACCAGCACATGCCGATTTCGCAATCGCTGGCGGTGAATTTCCTGTCGCAGATGATTTGGGACTATGCGTTGAAGACCTGCCCGTTTTTGGACAAGCTGGCGGAGCCAGAGATTGGCAACCCGCCCCGCGTGTTGCGGAATGGGCGATTGATTTCGCAAGACTTGGCGAACTCCGCGCTGGAGGCCCAGTCGATTCTCGCCGGGCTGCCGGAGAAGCCCGGCGTCAAGCGGGTGGGGGAATTGGGGGCTGGTTATGGCCGAAATGCCCATGTCCTGCTGTCCCTCCTCCCCGGGGTACGCTACGTGGTCATTGATATTCCGCCCGCCTTGTATGTGTCGCAGCGCTATCTGTCGTCGGTCTTCCCCACCCGAAAGGTATTTAATTGGCGTTCATTCAATTCCTACGCTGAGATTCAGGCTGAATTTGAGTCGGCGGACCTGGCCTTCTTGTTGCCCTCGCAAATTGAAATGCTGCCCGATGGCTGCTTCGATCTTTTCGTAAACGTCTCCTCTTTGCACGAAATGCGACTGGAACAGATCAAATATTATTTTGCGCAGATCCGACGCCTCGTGCGCGACCAGGGTTGGTTCTACCTCAAGGAATGGAAAGTATCGCACATTCCTTACGAAAATATCGTGATCCGCGAAGAGGAATATCCTCTGGCCGAGTGGAAGATACTTTTTGAACGCGAAGCCATGGTGCAGACCAAGTTTTTCGAAGCGCTCCTCCAACGGCCCTAACCCGCTTGCCGGGACGGTCTTCACAAAGAAGGACTCGCGTTCCCTCGGAATCCCGTCCGGATCACGCGGCGGAATTGTGCTGGCCAAGCCCTCCGCTTAGCCTGCCAAACTCAAAGCAAAATGCTGATTCCAACCCGGGTTGTCGCGTCCCGGCCGGTTAGTCCGGGGGCCTAATGTTTTGGGGGAATTTCCGCCGAAGCCTTGACCATGGCGTCGATAATTTTCTTAAACTCTTCCAATCCCGGCGCCGGGATGATGATGGTATCGCGCCGCCCGCCCACGTCCTCAGTGATGCGGAGGAAACGGCCGCGCGGATTTTCCTTGAGCGTAAAATGAAATGTCTTGCGCTCGATCGGAATGCTTTCGGACTTGAGCGTATCCTCATTGACCGGCGGCTTGGGTGAACTGTAGGGCCGCTGAGGGTAAGGCGACGGACGTTCGTTGGAGATCATATCGTTCCCTTTGTAGACGTTTTAATCTCAGAATCCAGTTTCGCTACCAAGTTTGACGACAATCATGGATTGTCAACTCCGGAAATCTAACGCGATGTTGCTTGTAAATCGTTCCGACGTCCCGGTCGGCTTCCGGGTGCAAACAGATTG
>JANXWY010000314.1 GCA_025350905.1 Verrucomicrobiota bacterium | reverse complement strand
GTGGCGAAGTTTTTTGGCCCGCGCAAGCGGTCAAGCTGACGGGGGTGCGACTGGAAGTGGCGGTCAGTGTGGTAGAACGGCTCGCGCTGCGAGCCGTCGGGCCGCGTCCAGCGGCACGTCCGACTCACCGCACGTTCCGCCCGCTCGACGCGGGCGGAGTGTTCGCAGCGCGAACACTCCTACCACCCGGGTTGACCGCCACTTCTGGTCGCACCCCGGCGGGGCGGGTGCACAAAACAAACGGTTGGTAGGGTTACACCCCATGGCGATGTGCGCCCCTGGCATTTAGCGTCAGGCTCGAAACGATCTCAACTGGATATGAAAAAATTTCTCCTTTTGACCAGCCTGGTCATCCTGCTCGGCACCACCGGATGTCTGGTTTGGGACGGTCGCAGGCACGGGCGCGCGCGCTACGACGATCATCCGGAAGGCATCCAGCCACCGCCGCCCGTGGTCGCAAATCCCGCGACGGTCGCGGAACGCCCCCTGGAAATCATCGTGCGGTAGTTTCTGTTTAGTACGGAAGGGGGCAAACAATTTGAATAGGTCCGGCTCCAGGATTCCCCTGGCCGCCAATTTCACCGGCCCCGCCTTCCTCGCCGTCTCGATTCCGACTTACTTACCCTCCGATCGTCCGACGAATTGTTTATGGTGCGGTTCGGCCGCCCGCCTTCTCACCGTGGCGCGATTGAGTCTCAACGAAACATTGGAGATTTCCGGCAACGACAGTATTGGAGCCGCAAGGGTCCACGCCTTGCGCACCTCGCTCCCAAACTCGCAACGCTGCATCTGGCGTTGATCCCTTGCCCGGTGTGCGGCCAAGCGGGTTCCACCGCCGCCGAAGCCTGGCCCGTCTGCGGTTATTCGTTGCTTCGCTCCGCCCCGCCGGCTCCTCCAGGCGATCCGCTTCCATCCCTGGGTAGGGTAAGACCCCATATCGCCCCCACGCGCGCCGGCTTATCCTGAAATCATGAAACGAAGAACACTCCTGCAAATCAACAAAGGCAAGCTATGTCCCTGATCTCACTCGTCGTCACCCTCATCGTCATCGGCGTTTTGCTCTGGCTGGTCAACACCTATATCCCGATGGACGGCAAAATCAAAAAAATCCTTAACGTGGTCGTCGTCATCTGCGTGGTCGTGTGGTTGTTGGTTGCCTTCGGCATTCTGGATCACTCAAGCGACATCCGCGTCCCGCAGCTCAAATGACCCGCGCTGCTGAATCCGATCCTACCTATGATCCCGAATCACGCCCAATTCATTGCGGCCAGTCAGGAGCAGAAAAAGGTTTGGCTGCGCTTTTATTCGACCGCCGACCGCGGCGTGCTGGATCGGGTCTGCGCCCCGATGAATTACGGTCCGAGCACGGCGAGCAAGGACGGATTGAATCGCTACTGGCTTTGGGATTACGAGAGCGAAACGGGGGCCCATGCGTTGGGCTTGCTGCCGCAGCAGATCGTCGAGTTAAAAGTCCTCGGTGCGGAGTTCGATCCGGCCCAATTCCGGGTTGAAAGTTCGTCGGCGACGGAGTCGCCAGCGGCGGGGTTGCGGCCAGCGAACGTGGTGCAGTAAAGGGAGCGGGCATGCCGCTTTTGTAAGACCACGCCTTGAAATTGCGAGTCATAAACCGTGGTCGCGTCGCTTCGCCCGACGAATCACTTCCGGTGCGGATTCGAGGCAGACGGGAATCCGAGCCCGACGGCGCAACGGGCGACCGATGCCGCAATCGGGCACGGCAACATGCGAAAAAAGCTCCACCAACTTATTACCGGTCTGCGCTGGCGCTTGCTGTTGCTGGCCTTGCTGGCATGCGCCCCACTGGTGGGATTGACGGTGCACCATGCGTCGGAAGAGCGGCGGCGACTGGTGAAGGAATGGACGCAGCGTTCCCAACAGATGATGGAACTGGCCACGCGAGAGGAAGGTCAGGTGATCGGCCAAACGCGCCAATTGCTGCTCGCTCTGGCGGAGTCCGCTCCGATCCGTTCGGGCGATCGGCGCGACTGCAAGAAGCTGCTCGACGAACTGTTCGGCAGCTATCCGCGTTATGCCAATTTGGGCGTCGTCAAGACCAACGGCATCGTTCTGGCCAGCGCCCGGCCGCTGGCGGAACCGGCCAACCAGACGAACCGTCAGTATTTCCGCGACGCCCTCAAATCGCGGGCCTTCGCAATTGCCAATTTTCAGGACGAACCCGCGGCGGGCAAACCCACGGTCAATTTCGGGTATCCGGTTTTTGATGCGGCCGACCAGGTCCAGGCGGTGGTCTTTGCCGCACTGGATTTGGACTGGGTCAGCCGTTTTGAGTCGGCGCTGCCGGGCCAATTGCCCATCGGCGCCACGTGGACCGAGATTGACCGCAATGGGAAAATTCTGGTTCGTTATCCCGCGCCGGAAAAATGGATCGGCCAGCCTTTCGCCGAAAA
Organism: Verrucomicrobiota bacterium; assembly: GCA_025350905.1. Lineage (GTDB taxonomy): Bacteria > Verrucomicrobiota > Verrucomicrobiia > Limisphaerales > JADLHS01 > JADLHS01. The sequence continues at coordinate 35,240 of JANXWY010000314.1, read as the reverse complement.
ATTACTGCTAAAAACAGCGTTCACCCGGAATCACGGCGTGGTGGAAGCGCTCTCGGTGGACGGGATTCCCGGTTATCATGCGTTCGCCACCCGCCGCAGCCTGCTCGTCGCGGACGACGTGGTCACCATTCTCGGCAGCATCCCCAAGCAGGTGCTCTTTGCGGAAGCGGATCAGCGGTTGTCGGCGAACCTGACCGGGTTGGGGATTGCCACGGGCGTTGCGTGTCTGCTCGGCTGGTTCGGCAGCTATCTGCTCGTCCTCCGCCCCGTCCGCACGCTCGTGAAATCGAGCGCACGACTGGCTACGGGCGAGTTCAGCACCCGCACTGGCTTAGCCCCCCGGGGCGATGAACTGGGCCAACTGACTCGCACCTTCGATGAAATGGCCCAGGCCTTGGAACAGCGCGAAGGCCAACGGCTCGCCGCCAGCCACGCCCTGCAGTCTTCCGAACTGCGTTACCGCCGGCTGTTTGAAGCCGCCCAGGATGGGATCTTGATTCTGAACGCGGACACCGGGCAGATTGAGGATGTGAACCCGTTCCTGATGGATATGCTGGGCTACACGCGCGAACAATTACTGGGCAACAAGCTCTGGGAAATTGGACCGTTCAAAGCTGCGCACGCGGCCCAGGCGGAGTTGCGCGAGCTGCCGCGGGAAGGTTGTGTCCGCTACGATGACTTGCCGTTGGAAACTCGCACCGGCAAATCCCTCAGCGTGGAGTTTGTGAGTAACGTTTACCAGGTCAACGGCGGCAAAGTCATTCAATGCAATATTCGCAACATCACCGAGCGCAAGCGGGCCGAGGCGAAGCGCAAGGAATTTAGCCGCAAGTTGCAGGTGCTTTCCCGCCGGCTGGTGGAGGCGCAGGAGACCGAACGCCGGAACATCGCGCGCGAACTCCATGACGAAATCGGGCAAGCCCTCACCGTCATGCAATTGAACCTGCAGGCGATGTTGCAGTCGCCCGACGCCGATGGCCTGACCCCGCGCTTGAACGCGAGCTTGCAGGTGGTGGACCGCGTGCTGGAGCAAGTGCAAGACATCTCGCTGAACTTGCGGCCGTCGGTCCTCGACGATTTGGGATTGGTGGCGGCGCTGCGGTGGTACACCGAGCGGCAGGCGGCCTTGGGCAATTTGCACATCGAGTTCCACGCCGATCCGCTGGCGCAGCGCTTGGATCCGGTGATTGAAACCGAATGCTTTCGCGTGGCGCAGGAAGCCCTGACGAATGTGTTGCGCCACGCCCAGGCGAAGACAGTCACCGTGGAGTTGCGCAGCGAAGCCGGGCAACTCCACCTGCGCGTGCGCGATGATGGGGTCGGCTTTGACGTGGCCGCCGACCGGGAAAAGGCCGTGCGCGGCGAGAGCCTGGGTCTGTTGAGCATGGAAGAGCGCGCCGCCCTGGCCGGGGGGGGATTGGAATACACCTCCATCGTCCGGCAGGGCACCGAGGTCCACGCCTGGTTCCCATTAAAATGGCTGACCCCAACGCCCGGAGTGGAGGTGGCATGAACAAGCCACGCGGAGACGAGGCTGGAAAACGGCCGGGGGACCGGCGGCCCGACGCCGAGCCAAAAGCGACGGAGGCCGGGAGATTAGCCGGCAAACCGGGCAAACGCATTCGCGTCATCCTGGCAGATGACCACACGCTCGTGCGGGCTGGCATTCGCGCTTTGCTGGAAAAGCTGCCCACGGTGGAAGTGGTGGCCGAAGCCGATGATGGCCGCGAAGTCCTGGAGTCAGTCCGGACCCACCGGCCCGATGTGGTGCTGATGGATATCACCATGCCCGGCCTGAACGGCCTGGAAGCGGCAGACCGGATGAAGAAGGAGTTTCCGGAGGTACGGGTCATCATTCTTTCCATGCACAACAACGAAGAATACTACTGGCGGGCGCTAAAGGCCGGCGCCGCCGGCTACCTGCTCAAGAAGGCGGCCACGGCCGAACTTGAAACCGCCTTGCAGCGGGTGGCTCAGGGGGAAATTTATCTCAGCCAGGAAATCTCCCAGCGACTCGTCAAGCAGTTTCCCTTGGGCGGAATCGCCAACGGGAAAAGTCCGCTCGAACAGTTGACGGGCCGCCAGCGCGAGATTCTGCAACTCATCGCCGAAGGCCAGAACACCAAAGGCATCGCGGAAATCCTGAAGGTCAGCCCCAAAACCGTCGAGTATCACCGCATGAAGTTAATGACCAGCCTGAATGTACATGACGTCCCCGGCCTGGTGCGCTTCGCGCTCCGGGTCGGATTGATTCCCAAGGAAAACTGACATGCGCTCCCCGGTCTCCCGTCCTGTGCCGCGATCCTGTGCGCTGCCCGGCAGCCGGGACCACCAGCGGCGGGGTGGATGAGGGTTCGCTTTTCCGACCCAGCAAATCATGAATGTAATATCGCCTGATCTTAGCCGAGGTCTGAAAACCAATGACGACGGTCACCGCGGATACATCGTTGGCCTGTTGAAAAAACTGGGGGTGCCACGGCAGATGCTGTACGTCCGCCGGCCCCGTGAAAACGGGTCGTTTTGGCGACGGAAAATTAATCACCTGCAGGTGTTGGAACAGGCGCGCCGGCTGTACCGAAAGCAGATTGTTTGCGTCCACCCGGACATACGCGGCGGCAGCCTCGAGCGCACGGTCCAACTCAACGCGGCATGGGCCAAGATTCAACGGCGCTTCAAAAAGCACGGCCACGAATTGCGGTAAGGGCTCGCTTGAAAGAGGGGGAACCCGCCTGGACGATGGCACTGCGGGCGGTGGCAGCGGTGTTGGTGCGGGCGCGCGCACGGCTGGGCCAACCGACCCTGCGCCCGTTGCTGGCAGGCTGAATGCCGCTTCAGCTTTCGCAGGAACTGGCGACGGAGGTCACCAAGCCGCGTTTAGCCAAGCCCAACCTGAATCCGCGAAATTCACCGTGCGATCAAACTTTCAGGCGTTGGCTTTCGCAACAACCTCTTTTGCTCGTATCCAACCGCCTCAAACGTATCGATCGGAAAGACATCCAGCTTTCCTCAATTAACGACAATTTACTCTCGACGACCAGCGCTCCAACTCCGCCCAGAATCTCGCGCCCGTTTTTTCTCCGCGACCCGATTGCCGCGGAGCCGCGGAGCAGCGGCCTGAATTTGCCGGCGGAACCGAAGCGCGAGTTGCTTAAGCTTGAGCCGTAACAGGGAGACACCCTGGCGCCTCGGCCCACCGGTTATCGCACGGCTACGCAACCGGCACGCGGTCATCACTTGCTGCGCCCCGGGGCCGCTCGCGCGCGGCAATCATGCCGCCGCCCCGAGCGTGTTGATCGCATGGTGCAGCCGGCGCTCGATGGCTTTCTGCCGTTCGGGCGAAAGAATTTTTCCGCCATCCACTTCGCTGATGTAGAAACTGTCAATCGCGGCCCCCTTTTCGGTGCAGATGCGCGCGGTGGAAATGTCCAGCTCCAGATCCGTGAGGGTGCGGGCGATGGTGTACAGCAACCCGATCCGATCTTCCGTCTCAATCTGCACGAACGTGCGCGTGTCGGAGGCGGCATTGTCGAATACAATCTGAGTGGGAATGCGTTCGCCGGTGTACGCCTGATAGAGCGGGTGGGAAATCTTCTGGCGCGCAATCCGCGCCGTCAAATGGACCGTGTCGTCCGCCAGGACCTCGGTGAGCACCCGCTCAAAGAGTTCGCGCTGCTCGACGGTGGCCAGTTTGCCGGTCCAGGCGTCCGTGACAAAGAACTCGTCGAGCGCCAAGCCGTCGCTGCGCGTGAAAATTTGGGCGCTGAGGATGTTCAGCCCCACGGCACTCAACGCGCCCGCGGTCTTGCTGAAGAGCCCGGGGCGATCCCAGGTGCAGACGCGCACCACGCTGTAACCGCGGTCCGGTTCGTTGTGCAGGTTCGCCACCGGCGCCAGGGGCTGCTGGTCCTCGACAATTTGCAGCCGCATGAACCGATGCACCAGGATGACGTCGTCGTGAATTTCGCGGGGCGAGTGAATTTGGAAATAACGCGCCGGCAGGGATGCGAAATGCGCCGTCAGTTCCTCGTCGGCGATGGCGGGCGGCAGCAGTTTACGGACGCCCTCCAGTTTCAATTCGCGCTGTTTCTCTTCCGCACGGACAAATTCCGTGCCCCCGGTCAGCAGCAGCGCGGCGCGCTGGTGCAGTTGCCAGAGCAGCAAATCCTTGAAACTGTTCCACAGTTTGTCGCTGGTGGCCTGCGCATCGACAAAAGTGAGCAAGGTCAGCAGGTCGAGGGCTTCCGGGGATTCAATCTGCCGGGCGAAATTGCGAATCACGGAGGAATCGTCGAGATCATGGCGCTGCGAGATGATGGCCATGAGCAGATGATGCTCGATGATCCGGGTGAGCGTGGCGAGGGCCAGGCCATCGATATGCAGCCGCCGCCCGACGCGCAGCGCGAGCTTGGCCCCCAGTTCGGAATGTTTGCCGTGACCGTCGGGTTTGCCGGTGTCGTGGAGCAACAACGCGAGGTAAAGTACGCCGGGGCGCTCAATTTCCTGGAAGAGGGCCGCGTAATTTTGGTACGGCGCGGTTTTGGCCTCCCAGATGCGATCCAGTTGTTCGAGGCAGACCAGCGTGTGTTCGTCCGCCGCGTATTGGTGGTAGAACTCGTGTTGCACGAGACACGTCAGTTTGCCGAATTCCGGGAGGTACTTGCCCAGGAGGTCCACCTCGTGCATCGCCCGGAGGATGGGCGCGACGTTCCCCCGCTGGTTGAGAATGGTGAGGAAGGTCTCGGCCACGCGTTCATCCCGAAGGAATTCACGGTCCACGAGCGCCAGTTGCTGTCGGATCAGTTGCGCGAGGTCGGAATGCAAGCGCAGGCCCCGTTGCTGGGCGTGGAGAAAAACGCGCATCAGCCGGCGCGGCTGATCCCGAAAAACGCGCGGCGAGGTCGCGTGGATTTCACCGTTGATGAACTTGAAACCGTCGACGGGTTCGGCCACCGCTTCCCGGGCGCGCGGCAGCAACCGGCGCAGCGACAGCCGGGCGGGCGGGGTCTTGATGAACGCCATGCGCTGCTCGAGGGTGCGGGTGATGATCAGAACGTTGCGCGCGTGGGTGTAAACCGCGCGCATGAATTTCTCGATGCGCTGGCTCGGGGAGCGGTCAGGGTAGCCGAGCGCGGAAGCCACGGCGGGCTGGAGATTTTTGGTCAGCGCATCCGAGGGCCGGGGGATTTGGTAATGCAGTTCCGTGCGGACACGCAGGAGAAAATCGTAGGCCGCTTCCAATTGCTTGCGCTCCCGGGGCATGACCAACTCGTGCTTTTGCAGTTCGGCGAGCGACCGGGTCCGGTATTTGAAGAACGCCATCCACAGCAGGTTTTGGAAATCGCGCAGGCCCCCGCAGCCATTCTTCAGGTTTGGCTCCTGCATGCTGGCCGAGTTACCGAACTTGGCGCGGCGCGTGGCCTGGTCGTCGAGCCGTGCGGCAATGTATTTGTCCTCGTAACCCGTCACACATTTGGCCAGGACGGTTTTCTGGAACCGGGCGAATAACTTTTCGTCCCCGACGATTAACCGGGCCTCGATCAAGGACGTACGGGTCTCGATTCGGCGGGCGTCGTCCTTGTCGTTGGCGGCGGTGATGCACTCGGCGATCGAGCGGACGGCGTGGCCGGGCTTCAAACCGAGATCAAACAGGGTGAGCCAGACGCCGTTCAGGATTTTTTCCAGAACCGGCAACGGTTTGGCGTGACCCGCCACCTGACCTTCGTGCAGGAATAGCAGGTCGATGTCGCTGTGCGGATTCAGTTCACGACGTCCGTAACCGCCCAGCGCGACCAGCGCGATGGGGGGAAACTCCTTGCGCGCCTGGTCGGAAAGCGTATTCACGGCGGCGACCCATAAGGCGCGGATGACGCAATCAATGCTGGTCGAGCGCGCCTGACAGACTTCCAGTCCGCCGCCTCCATTCTGGTGCGCGAGTTTGACGCGGTGCATGGCATGCTTTAGAAAAGCGCGGAAGCGCGGCAGCTCCTGGGCGACGAGCCGGCCCGGCGGCAGGGGCAAGCGGTCCGCGGCTTCGGCTTCAATTTTTTTGAGCAAATCCTGCACAGGCGGAGAGGTTGCGGGCAAAGCACTTGAGAATCAAGCACCCGCCGGGAGCGTAACCGGGTCTGGCAACTCCGCTCGCGTTCTGGCGCGGCCGCATTCCATTAGCGCGACGGGGCGGCCGACGAATGACCGGGAGCAAGGTCGGGCGGCCGGCACAACCTTGTTCCCCGGGCGGTGTTGGCATAATCTCAAGCGGTCATGCCGGTCAACCTCGACCCCGACGCCACCCTGATGCTGCGCGCCAAGCAGGGTGATGGCGGCGCTTTTACCGAGTTGGTCGAGAAATACAAACAGCCCGTCATGAACCTCGCCTTCCGCACGCTTCGGGACCTGACCGAAGCGGAAGACCTGGCGCAGGCGGTTTTTGTCCAAGTCTGGAAGGCGGCGCCGCGTTACGAAGCCACGGCGAAGTTTTCCACCTGGCTCTTCACCATCGCGCGCAATTTGTGCCTGAATGAAATCCGCCGCCGCACGCGGCATCCGGCCGGCTCCCTCGATCAAACTCGCGAGGACGCAGAGGACCAACCGCTGTATCAGGTCGAGGACAAACGCGTTGCACCCGCGAGCGAGGAACTGCTGCGTGGCGAACTGGTGGAAAAGGTGGAGGCCGCGTTGGCCAGGCTACCCGAGAACCAGCGCACCGCGCTGCTGCTGTGCCGCCAGGAAGAACTCAGCTACGAGGAAATCGCCGCCGTCCTGGGCTGTTCGTTGTCCGCGACAAAATCCCTGATTCACCGCGCGCGCGAAACCCTCAAACTCAAACTCAAGCCTTATCTCCAAACCGGCGTCTGGGAGGAAAAGAAATGACCGCAACTTTGCCACGGCTGCGGTTTTCAAAAGAAAGTTCGAGCTATGAACCCTGATCCCGTTTATGAACGCTTGCGTGAATTGAGCTGGCGGCGTCCGCCCACCGCCGCCGAACAGGCCCACCTCCAGACCTGGCTCGGCGCTCACCCCGAAGCGCAGGCGGAGGTCGAGGTCGAGCTGGCATTGGCGCAAGCCCTGAGGAGTTTACCGGAGGCGCCCGTGCCGTCCAACTTCACCGCGCGGGTGTGGCAGACCATTGAGCGGACCGACGGGACTCCGACCCGGGCGACGGGAGGGCGAACGGTGGCGTGGTGGCGGGATTGGTTTCCACGTTTTGCCGTGGCAACGGTGGTGGTCGGCGCGGGGCTGTTGGTTTACCGGCACAACGAGGCGGCGGAGCAAGTCGAGTTGGTGAAAAATTTCCTGGCCGCAGCGGGGTCGCCCGCGCTGGCCGACCCGAACGTGATCGAAGATTTTGACGTCATCTGCCAATTGCGACCGCCGATCCTGGCCGATAATGAATTGCTCAAGTTGATGGAATGAATGGGGCGTCGCAAAAATTTCTTGGGCGCGCGCTCGGCCGGGCAGCCGTCTGGCTGATGCTGAATTCGGTTTCGGTTTTTGCTGAGACCAACCAGGTGAGCCGGCCGCCGCCGCCGCCGCGGAACTCGCCGGTGGATTCCTTTCGCGCCCTGCTCGCGCTGCCACCGGTGGAGTGCAAACAATATCTCACCAACCGTACCGTTGACGTGCAGGCGCGGCTCGTGGAAAAAATCCGCGAATATCAGGCGCTGACGCCGGAGGAGCGGGAGTTACGGCTCACGGTGACCGAGCTGTGCTGGTATCTGCTGCCCTTGATGAGCGCGCCGGTGACCAACCGCCCGGCCCAATTGGCGCTGATTCCGCCCGGCCCGCGGGAACTGGTCGCGACGCGGCTCCAGCAGTGGGATCAGCTCGCGCCGCCGGTGCAGCAACGATTGCTGACGAACCGCCAGACGGCCAGCTACTTTGCCGGCGGGGAAGCGGGAACGATTGCGCCGGTTACTCCCGCCGATCAGGTCCGGCGCAAGCTCCAAGGCCGTTTCAACCAATTATTGGAGCTGACCGCCGACGAAAAAGAAAAGGTACTGCGCACCCTCTCCGAGGCCGAACGCCGCGAGATGGAGAAAACTTTGGCCGCCTATGGCAAGCTTTCGCCCGGACAACGCCTGCGGTGCCTCGCCTCCTTCACCAAGTTCGCGACGATGAATCAGACCGAACGCCAGGAGTTTTTGAAAAATGCGGAGCGCTGGTCCCAAATGTCGCCCGGCGAACGGCAGGCGTGGCGGGAACTGGTTGGCACGGCACCGAGCCGACCGTCGCTGCCGATTAGCCGATCGTCCACTTCACTATTGCCCCAGTCGCCGATTCGTTCCGTGCCGCCCGGGGTGACAAATGGCGGGTAAACGGGCGGGCGACGTTGAATGGCGCCGGCCGGCCGGCCGGCGCAGCCGCGCAACCCGGCGAAAAAGCGTTCGGTGCGCGGCGGAGGATGGCCATCAGACGGGCACGACGGCGAGCCAGCAGTTCTCACCAAATTTCGCTTTGAATTTTTCCCCCACGGCTTCCGCCGTCGCCTGATTCCGAAACAGCGCAAACGTCGTGGAGCCGCTGCCGGACATGAGGGTGGCCGACGCACCCTCCGCCCGGAGAAATTCCTGATACAATTTCAGCACGGGATATTTGTCCAGCGCAGGCGCTTCGAGGGAGTTGTAGAACTCCCCACTCGCCTGGGGGAGATCGCCCGACTGCAGCCGTTCGATTAGTTTCCGCGCGCGCCCCGGAGTACCATTTTGCGCGACGGGAAAGCGGGCCAGGTTTTGATAGGCCCACGGGGTCGAGATACCGAAGCCCGGATGAACCAGAAAAAAACTCGCACCGCGCAGGGCGAGGAAGGGCGACAGCGACTCGATGATTTCGCCCCGCCCGGTGGCCAGCGCCGGTTGGTCCTGCAAAAAAAAATTCACATCCGACCCGAGCGCCGCGGCCAGTTCGGCCAGTCTCGCCACTGGGAGGGGCTGGCCAAACAATTCGTTCAAGCCGCGCAAAGTCGCAGCGGCGTTGCTGCTTCCGCCGCCCAAACCGGCGGCGAGGGGAATCTGCTTTTGCAAGTGAAGGCGGAGGCCCGAGGTGATGGCCGCCGCGTTCCGAAAGGCGGTGGCAGCGCGGTGAACGAGGTTGCCCGCATCCGTGGGCAGACCGGGGTCGCTACAAGTGAGTTGAATTTCCGAGGCCGCGCGGGCAAGCGTGAGCCGATCGCAAAGGTTGACCGGGTGAAAAACGGTTTCGAGGGCGTGAAAGCCGTCGGACCGGCGCCCGAGAATATTCAGCAACAGGTTAACTTTGCAGGGCGAATTTATTTCGAGCGTCATCATCGGGCCAACCGTGTCACCAGGAAATTTGCGAATTAGGCCAAAAGAAAACGCGCCAATAACTGTTGGCGCGTTCGGGAAATGCGGAAGCGGTTTGCGGCCTTGGCAAACCCGCGGCAGCGATCACGGGGGATCGAACACGCGAAAACGGTTGCCGGGAATGAAGGGCGCGATATCGCCGCCGCTAAAGCCGATCGAGGTGTCGGTAGCGAAAATCGAACCATCGGGCAGCCCGGGCTTGTAGCTGTCGGGATAGCCCGGCTTGGGGGTGAGGTAGTTCGTGCAGACCGGTCCGAAGTCGCCATCCTTATGATTCGGAAAGGGCGCGGTGACGATTTCATAGAATCCGACGCCGAAGCGGGCAAAGGTCTTGCCCAAACCACCGACGAACCCGGTCGCCGTACTGGCATAGGCCGGACTGTAGAGCGTCGATTGCTCGATGCTACGCTGCATGTCTGCGAGGCGGAGTGGTTCGTAAAGGTTACTTAAGCCACGCCCGAGTTTTTGCTCAGGGCCCGCGCAACCGGAAACCAGCACGGCGACCAACAGCGTCGCGCCCAGGAGAGAAATGTTTTTTCGCATAGGTTGTGTAATTGCTGGAACTAAAATTAACGGCTGGACGAAAGATGTAAAGCGCGATTTCCATTCATTGTCGCTCGTACTCACCTTTACCCAACCGCTTGAGGACGGTGAACCCGGCTTTCTTGGCGTCCGTGACCGAGAGCGGTTTGAGTTTCATCGGCGAACTAAACGCGGAAAAGACTTTTCGCACCGGCTTTTTGCAGGCGGGGCAGTGGGTGAGCGGCATGGCGGAGAGCGGCCGATTTAAAGTGAATGTTCCCCCGCACACCGCACAGGTGCCGTCGCATAGTTCGTACTCGTAAATAGGCATGACTCGGGCCTTCCATTAATCTGCGACCCAAGGTCCAAGTTCTCGGGCCCGATGTCAATTTGCGTTTCCATTCCCATCGCGCCCAATTAATCTGACGCCATGGCGCTCGTGCGAATCCTCGTTGACGGCTACAGCCTGCTTCACCAATGGCCGGAGCTGGCGCCGGGCAAACCCCGGCACTCCGCCGCCGCACGGGCCGAGTTGGTTCACCTCCTGACGCGCTACCAGGACGCCATCAGCACCCCCATCACCATTTTTTTTGACGGCAGCGGGGCACCGCCCGGCGTGCCCGCGCCGGAATCATCGGACCCAGTGGAAGTGCTGTTCTCGAAGGCGGGCCAGACCGCGGACGACCTGATCGAACGCGCCACGCATCGCTTTCAAGCCTATGGCGAGGTACTGGTGGTTACCGACGACCGGGTCGAACGCGATACCGTGACGGGCTTCGGCGGCCTGACCGCGTCGTGTTCAGGTTTCATTTCCAACGTTCAAGGCGTGCTGGCCGAATTCGCAAATGAATTGAAACAATACAATCGCACCGAGAACCAACGCTTTAAGCAAAACCGATGAGCTATTCTCCTGGGAAACCGCGCGGCGCCGCGCGCCGACCGGCCGCGACGTTTTGGCTGGTTTGGCTGACCTATTCCCTGGCCGCCCAGACCATGGGGCCGACAACCGGCGTCCCAACCGAGCGGGTGGCCGAAAGATTTCTGCTCATCGTGGACACGTCCGCGGCGATGCAGAAGCGCGCGACCAATACCGAACGGGTGGTCGGCAAACTGTTCACTGACGGCCTGGGCGAGCAACTTCATCGCGGCGACACGATCGGCGTCTGGACGTACACCGACGACCTGCATACCGGCCAGTTCCCGCTGCAACTCTGGACGCCCCAGTCGCGGGAGGCCATCGCCAAAGTCATCGTAGATTTTCTCAAACAACGAAAATACGAAAAGAAATCCCGGCTGACGCGGGTGCTGGCGCAGTTGACGAACGTCGTGGCCGGGTCGGACAAGATCACCGTGCTGTTGATCTCCGACGGCGCGGACACGATGATCGGCACACCGTATGATGTGGCGATTGCCGAGGCCTACCGCGTGAACGGCGCCGACCAGCGCAAAAAGCAGATGCCGTTTCTCACCGTTTTGCGGGCAGTGAAGGGCAAATTCGTGGGCTTCACTGTGAATACGCCGCCGTGGCCGGTCGAGTTCCCCAAGTTTCCCGCCGAGCCGACGCCGAGGGCCAAAGGGACGCCGGTGCCCGAAGCGAAATCGACGACGACGACCGCAACCAATTCGACGCCCCGACCGGACCCGCCCATTGTATTGCCGTTGATCCTAACGGCCAGCAATTCGACACCGGTCACAAATGTCCTGCCGGAGGCGAGCCCGGCTGGGCCAAAAATTAGTCCGCCCGCGCTGCCGCCGATTTCACCGCCGGCACCACTACCGACCACAGCGCTTGAGATCAGCAATCCCCCCGCGGTGATGCCCTCGTCGGTAATGGCAGCGAACACCGAGCCGTCCGCTCCCGATGGGTTGGTCGGCGCCAACGCCGAAAGCAACCCTTCCCGCCAAACCTGGATCGTGGTCGCGGCGTTCGTATTCATCGCGATGGTCGGCGGAGTTTTTTTCTGGCGCCGATCCCGGGCGAGACCGCGCGTCAGCCTGATCACGCGCTCAATTGATCGCGACCCCAAATAGCCCAAAAATATTATGAACCGGCGACAATTCGTCAGTACGCTTGCCACGGCGGCCCTCACAGGCCTCAGCCAATCCGCCTGGCCGGCAGCGGCACTCGCAGCCCAGCCCACCGCCCGGCGGCTGCCACGCTGGCGCGGATTCAATCTGACGGAGAAATGTGTGGCCCGGAAAGACGGCAACCCAGCGTTTGCTCAGAGCGATTTTGCGTTGCTCAACGAATGGGGCTTTGATTTCGCGCGCCTGCCGCTTTCCTACCTCTGCTGGTCAACCGCCGAAGACCCGCGTCAGATTCGCGACACCGAACTGGGTCACCTCGATCTGGCGGTCGAGTACGGGGGCAAACACGGGGTCCACGTAAACCTCAACCTGCACCGCGCCCCGGGTTATTGCGTGAATCCGCCGAAAGAACCGCTGGATTTGTGGAAGGATGAAGCCGCACTTGATGCCGCGGCATTTCATTGGGGGATGCTGGCCCGGCGCTTCAAAGGGGTGGCGAATGCGCAGTTGAGTTTTGATTTGTTGAACGAACCGGCCAACGTGTCCGAGGCGATTTACGTGCGAGTGGTAAAGCGATTGGTTCAAGCCATTCGCAGCGAAGACCCGCAGCGGCTCATTATTGCGGATGGCCTGAGTTGGGGGCGAGATCCGGTTTTTGGACTGGTGGAGCTGGGTCTCGCGCAAAGCACGCGGGGTTACGATCCGATGGAAGTGAGTCACTACCAAGCCAGTTGGGTCGCCGGTGCGGAGAAATGGCCGACGCCAACCTGGCCCCTCAAACGCGGGGAGGCGACCATCAATTCGGAAACGTTGCGCCGCGACCGCATCGTCCCTTGGCAGGACTTGGAGCGGAAAGGCGTGGGGATTCATGTCGGCGAATGGGGCGCACACAACCGCACGCCGCATGCGGTGGTGCTAGCCTGGATGGGCGACCAGTTGAGCCTCTGGCGGGAAGCGGGTTGGGGTTGGGCGCTGTGGAATCTGCGTGGGTCGTTTGGGGTGGTGGACAGCGGCCGGAGCGATGTGGGGTACGAGGAATTTCGCGGACACAAACTTGATCGCGAGATGCTCAAAGTCTTGCAGGCGGGGTGAGTCCCCTGCCCTAGGCCACCCGGAGCCAGACGGTCTTCAGATACGCTGGCTCGGCGCGGCTGATAGGAAAGTCCGGGGGCTGGGGAACGTAATGTTGCTGAAGGATCTGGCGTCCCTGCCCGCGCACCGCTTCGTTGACTTGCTCAAGAAATTTTTCCGGGGGCAGCACGGCGGCGTTGGTGGAGGCCAGCAAGACGCCGCCGGGCTTCAGCACCGGCAGCGCTGCGGCCACCAGCTTGCCATAATCTTTTTCCGCCCGGAAAACGCCGCCCTCCTTGGATTGCGAAAAGGTCGGCGGATCGAGAATAATTGCCCCAAACGCGCGGTTTTTCTTTGCCAGCCGCCGCAGCCAATCAAAGGTGTCGCCGTAAATGAAATCATGTTGAGCGGGATCGAGTCCGTTCAGTGCGAAGTTGCGCCGGCCCCACTCGAGATACTTCTTCGAGAGATCGAGACTCGTAGTGCGCGCCCCGCCCAGTGCCGCGCAGACCGAGAAGCCACACGTGTAGGCGAACGTGTTCAAGACTTCGAGTTTGCTGTCGGAAGTCTGCAGCCCAAAGTCCGCGGCGATGTGGCCGGTCAGGAAACGGCGGCGATTGTCACGCTGATCCAGAAATAATCCAACCGAGTAACCTTCGGCGAAACTCAACTCGAACTGCACGCCGTTCTCCCGGATGACGAAGCGTTCGGGCGCGGTTTGGCCACGGAATGGTTTAGGGCAAGCCTCCGTCGTCTGGGCGACTCGGACTTGGCGAGTGAGCAGTTTGCAATAACTCCCGAGATAACCTTCCGGCATCTCGGCGGCGGTGGGAAGCGGGCGGTCAGATTGGGCCAGCAGGTAATCGCCCAAGGCATCAAGGTAGAATCCGGGGGCAAGCTGGCTGGCGCCATGCACCAGTCGGAAAGCGTTGGTTTGGGTGCGGTCTATGACCGAGGCCTGCAGCGCTTGGCTCCAGGGCCGGTCAAACTCAGATTTAACTTCGAAGAGTACGCGTTCGCCAGTCGCTGGATGCTTGAATCCCAGTACGAGTGCGTGAAGGCATACGCGCGGAAACGACCGGCCGCCATAAAGTGAATCGCCCAGGATGGGGAAGCCGTTCGCGGCGGCGTGAACTCGAATTTGATGGGTGCGGCCCGTCAGGGTTTCGGCCATCAACTCACAGCAATTGAGGATCGCCCCGCCACCCGGTGGTTGGATTTGGGATTTGAGGTTCTGGACTTCAAATTTAGTTTCCGCGGCTTCGCCGTGCGCGCCGCAGACGTAACGCTCGCCGGAACGAAGAATCTGGGATTTCGCGGTGAACGCCGCCGGCTGGGGAGCGCGCTCCGCGAGCAGCAGATATTTCTTCTGCACCGCGCGCCCGGCGAATTGTTCCGTGAGGGAGCGATTCGCGAGCGGAGTTTTTCCAAAAACGAGGACGCCGCTGGTTTCCTTGTCGAGCCGGTGGAGGATGGCGAGGCGGGCCCAGCGCGGTTCGCGATGCTTCAGCCAGTCGTAAATGCCTTCGCCGGCGTACGGACTGGGCGCGTGGGTGTTCCAGCCGGCGGGCTTGTTGACCACCAACAAATGCTCGTCTTCGTGGAGCACGCAGGGCGGGACCGAGGATGATGGGGCGGACGACATTTACCAGCAGTGTATTCTTACGCTTAATCTTTTTCTTAATCTTAATCTCAGGGCGCCGAACAGTTTAAGATTACGATAAGGATTAAGATCAAGAGTTGAAAAGCGCGCTCAGAAAAATTTCCAGGCGGCGCCGCCTTTCCAAACGACATAGACCCCAAGCAGGAAGTTGGTGATCGCATGCGCGGTCATGGCGTCACCGAGCCGGCCCTTACGGATGACGAGCCATTGGTAACCAACGGCGCAAATAATTCCGGCCAGCCATTCAAAATGCACGAAACCAAACGTGGCGGCCACGATGGCGAGCGCCACCCCGTCAAAGTAACCGAGCGGGACTTTCAGGAAATCGTATTTGATGAGGTAGCGGTAGAACAGCGACCGGTAGAAAACTTCCTCCAGCGGCGGAACGACCAAGGTCATTCCCATGAGGCGGACAATGATCAGCACCCAGGCCATCAGACCGCCATCCCCAAAGCGGTCAAATGGATTCCAAATGCTTTCCTTGGTATCTTTGAACAGCAACTGGTTCATGGGGTAATAGGGATTGAGCCCCACCCAGAGTACAAAGATAGCCACACCCACGACCACCGCCTCCCAACTGATCGCCCAGCGCATCTCCGTCACAAAGGGGCGCATCTCCCACACCATCCACGCGCCCACCAGCACCTTGACGCCGTAAAGCCAGAACTTCCAGTCGCCACCCAACATTCCGCCGGCCGTGGTGAGGGCACAGAAAATCAGGAACGGCGCAAAGCGGGCGAATTCCGGCGACGCCGCCATGCGTTTGCGGAATTCACTCATGCGAAACGAAGCGGGGAACAAATCATTGTGCCCCAGAATGCCGGGAAGCACCTATTCAGACAAACTCAAAACATTCGTCGCCGTCCCATGGCCCAAGGTGATGCTCCCGCTGGCGATGGCCAGGACGCGGAAACCATCCACGCGGTCGCCGACGACCACGCTCTTGCCGTTCACAATAGCTGACGGGCGGGTTGGGTGAAACGAGATTCCCTGAAGTTTCGGCGCCAGAGGTTTGAGCGATTCGACGGCCGCCACAGGGGTGTGCGTATTGGTTCCAGGATCAGCCTGCGCCAGCGCCGGCGCAGGCGCGAGGGCGGGGGCGGGGGCCGGCGGGTCGACAGGTGGGAACGGGGAGGCAGCAGGCGAAGCCACGGCCGGTTCGTTTACCGCGCGGGTGGTCACCGGGAGTTCGTGGGCGGATTTCCGTGCCACGAACCCGACGACCGTTCCGCCCAAGGCAACGGCAACCATGACCGCCAATGCCAGGCAGACCAGTACCAAGGGTGTGCGGGTGGGGTTCGCGGGCACGAGCTCGACCCGCCGGAATTGCAGCGGTGGGGTCGGCGGCGGGGTTTGCTGTTGCACCAGCCGGGCGCGTTTGAGAGCGTCGTTAATGAGGCTCATAAATTAAATTTCGCCTTCGAGTTCGCGGATGGCAAGGCCGACGAGGTGGTAGTTGATCCGGCCCGTCTGTTGCACGAAGCCGGCGAGCAGCGCCTTGTCGCAAAGCGCGTTCACCAGTCGCGGGATGCCGCCGCTGTAACGGTGCACGCGCCAAAGCGCCGGCGGCGTGAAATGCGGCTCGCCATTGGCGCCGGATACGTGCAGGCGATGCTGAATGTATTGCTCCATCTCGAGCCGCGAGAGCGGCGGCAGATGAAATCTCACGGTGATGCGTTGCCGCAGCTGACGCAATTTCGGGTTGTTTAACCGGTCGCGCAGTTCCGGCTGGCCCATCAAGACAATCTGCAACAGTTTGCGGTCGTCGGTTTCGAGATTGGAGAGCAGGCGGACTTGCTCCAGCAGTTCGTCGGTCAAATTCTGCGATTCGTCAATGATGAGCACGGTGTCCCGGCCGCGCTCGACCTGTTGGAGGAGAAATTGATTAATGACCGCGAGGGTGCTCAAGCGGTCGAGGCCCGTCACGGGCAGGCCGTACTCCAATGCGATGGCACGCATCAGCTCGTCCGCGCTCATGACGGGATTCAAAATCAGCGCCGTCGAGTAGTGTTCATCCAGTTGTTCCAAGGCCGCCCGGCACAGGGTCGTCTTGCCGGCCCCGACTTCACCGGTGAGTTGCACAAATCCCTTCCGCTCGCGGATGCCGTAGAGCAGATGGTTGAACGCCTCGCGATGCTTCGGGCTGTAGAACAGGAACCGCGGGTTCGGCGTAATGTCGAACGGCGCGTGGGTCAAACCGTAGAATTCCTGGTACACGTTGATTATTCAGCAGAACCAGTGCCGCCGGGAAGTCAGGCTGGGCCCGCGTACGGATGCGTCCGGCAACCTGTCAACGTGCCCCAATACTTGACGCGCGGCGCACCCAGCCGTCAGCCCAACAGGAGTTGCCGGACCGCCGCAACCAGTGCGCGCGCCTCCCCCTGGCTCCCGACGGTGATGCGCAAATAATTCCGCAATTCCGGGGCACTGAACCAGCGCACCAGGATTTTTTGGCCGCCCAGTTTTGCCAGCCAATCCCGGGCCGGAAAGCGCGCGGGTTGGACGAGGACAAAGTTGGTCTCACTGGGCAGTACCCGGAAGCCGAGCTTCGTGAGTTCACCAGTCAACCAAATTCGGGTCGCAATGATCCGGCGAAAGTTTGCGCGATAATACGCGAGGTCATCGAGCGTGGTTTCAGCCGCGATTTGCCCCAGTCCGTTCACATTGTAGCTATCCCGGATTTTATGCAGTGCGGCGATGAGTTCCATCGGGCCTACAAAATAGCCGATGCGTTGAAAGCACAGGGAATACGCCTTGGAAAAGGTCCGCGCCACGAGGACATGCGGGAACTTAAGCGCCAGGGGCAGGGCGTTCGCGTCGGCAAAATCGGCATAAGCCTCGTCCAGCACCACGACCCCCCGCTGGGCCACGCAGAGCGCTTCCAGTTCCTTCGTCGCATAGCCGCGACCGCTGGGCGCATTCGGCGTTGTGACCAGCGTCAAGGCGGCGTTGAAATCCCACTGCTTGTGGCGTTTGAGTTGCGCCCGTCCGGGCAGACTGAAATCGGATTCGAGTGGCACCGCATTTGTCGTCGCGCCGTGCATTTCCGCCAGCACCGGGTACAGGGAATAGCTGGGGGTGAAATACTGCACGGTCGCCCGGGCCAATTTTCCCTTTGGCGTTTTAGCGCTCGGACTCGGTTCAACGAACGCCCGCACCGCGAGGGCCAGCAATTCATCCGAGCCGTTGCCCACGATGATATTTTCCGGCGCACAATGATGGTGTTGCGCCAGCTTTTCGCGCAAGCGATCCGCGGCAGGATTCGGGTACCGCCGCAATCGCCCATCGACGGCTGTCTTCACGACGCGCAAAACGCGTGGAGATGGCGGGTACGGATTCTCATTCGTGTTGAGCTTGATCAACCCCTTAATTTTAGGCTGCTCGCCCGGCACGTACGGGTGCAACGCCCGCACGAGCGCCCGCACGAGTTGGACGCCCCGAGGTGACCCACTGGATGACAATTTTGTCGGTTGCATGACCCGCCTATTGTTTGAGAGACGCCCGGCCGAGTCAAACGTTGGGAACGGTGGGTCATTGCTTTTCAGTTGCTTTTCAGTTTTTGCCATCACGCCGGCAACCTGATAAGACTAAAAGCATGCAGCGATTGCCCATGAGCCATTCCCGCTACTGGCGGCGGGCGAACCCGGCATTCACGCTCATTGAGCTACTCGTGGTCATCGCGATCATTGCGCTGCTGGCGGCGCTGCTGCTGCCGACCCTCTCCACGGCCAAGGCCAAGGCCTATCGCATCCAGTGCATCAGCAACCTCAAGCAAGTATCCCTGGCCTGGCAGCTATACGCGGACGACAACAACGGGCGATTCGCCGCCAATGGGTTCAGCGTCGCTCCGGTGCCAAACGTCAACCAATTGTGGGTGATGGGCACGGAACATATATTCCCCGCTGACTTTGGCCGAACGAATTTCCTGCTTGATCCCCAATACGCCTTGTTTGCCAATTACATTCGCACGCCAACCGTTTACCGTTGCCCGGCCGACCGCACGACTGTCTCCATTGGAGGGCAGGCCATCCCGCGTGTCCGCACTTATGCGCTTAATTGCTACTTTGGCTGGCAAACGGGGCTCGGAAACCCCGTTAACCCGGCTTTTTTTGAATTCGACAAGCTAGCCGACCTGGCGGCGATCAACACGGCTGAGACATATACCTTCGTTGACACCGCACCCTTGAGCGTTTGCTTTTCGGCATTCGTGATCTACATGGGCAGTCCTACTTTCTTTTGGCATCGTCCTTCCGTGGAACATAACTTTTCCGGTACGCTGGCCTACGCGGACGGCCACACCGACGCCCACCGTTGGCGTGACCCAGATACGATCAATGCGGCGCGCAATGGCGGTGTCGGGGACGGGGCCCATTTCACTTCCGGCACCTCCAGCAATCCGGATTTCAAGTGGCTGCAAGAACACGCAACTTCCCGGAAACCGTGACCCACTCTTCGCGAGGTAATCCAACTCGGTTCCAGCGCATCCGACTTCCCATCGCCCTGACCATCGCCGGCTCGGACAGCGGCGGCGGCGCCGGCGTGCAGGCGGACTTGAAAACCTTCGCTGCGCTGGGGGTGCATGGCACGTGCGCCATCACCTGCGTCACGGCTCAAAACCCGCGAGCCGTTACCGGCCTCCAACCGATTCGCGCCGCCCTGGTACTGGGTCAAATGGAAGCCGTCTTTGCCGAGTTGCCGCCCGCAGCGGTGAAAACCGGCATGTTATTTTCCGCCGAGCTCATCCGCTGGGTCGCCGATTATTTCGCGCGCGGCGCGCGCCCGCCGCTCATCGTGGATCCGGTGATGGTCGCCACGAACGGCGCGGTGTTGTTGCAGCCCGGCGCAATCCGCGTACTCAAGGAACGCCTGCTGCCGCTCGCCACGCTCGTCACGCCCAATCTGGATGAAGCTGAGCTGCTCGTTGGCCGCAGGCTGCAGAGCGTGGCGGATCTGGAGGCGGCGGCGCGGGAAATCTACCAGCGGTTCGGGTGTGCGGCGCTGGTGAAAGGGGGGCACCTGCGGA
The DNA here is from genome assembly GCA_025350905.1 of Verrucomicrobiota bacterium. GTDB lineage: Bacteria > Verrucomicrobiota > Verrucomicrobiia > Limisphaerales > JADLHS01 > JADLHS01. The sequence goes on along the minus strand of JANXWY010000314.1, from coordinate 15,613 downwards.
GCGGGCCCATCGCCACGGATATTTTCTTCGATGGCCGGAAAATGCTCCGGCTCAACGCGCCCTTTGTGCTGGGTGTATCCACGCATGGCACGGGCTGCACGTATTCGGCGGCGGTGGCCGCGTTTTTGGCGCGCGGCGAGTCGTTGCCCCACGCCGTCGCGGCGGCGAAGCGCTACATTACCCGCGCCATCCGCCAGAGTTATCGGGCCGCGGAGTACACCGTGTTGCGGCATGACCCGGCCGGCCGATGATCCCGCGCGGTGAATTTTCCCTAAGCTTGCTGTCTTCGCCCGGCGGTGATTAGCCTCTCCAGCAATGCGTCTGCTGGATCGCTATCTATTGCGGGAGTTGCTCGTGCCGTTTGGCTATTGTCTCGGCAGCATTTTGATTTTCTGGGTGTCTTCGGAACTGTTCAAAGATTTGGGAGATTTTCAAAAGAACCAGTTGGGCGCGAGCGATATCGCCGAGTATTACCTCGTCAAAATGCCCGACCTGCTGGGCTACGTCTTGCCGATTGCGCTTTTGCTAGCGATGCTTTATGCGCTGACGCAGCATGCGCGATATCAGGAAATCACCGCCATGCGAGCGGCCGGGTTGAGCTTGTGGCGGATCGCGGCGCCGTACTTTGGCGTCGGTTTCGTCGCGAGTCTGCTGCTGTTCGCCATCAACGAAATTTGGTCCCCGGACAGTGAGGACCGGGCGGAGGCGATCAAGCAGCGGCGGAAGTCGGTGACGCCGGGCGGCGACCCGCCCTACTTGATCCGCAATCTTGGTTTCAACAACACGCGCGATGGTCGCCTCTGGAAGATCGGTGTGTTCAACGAACGAACGGCCGAGATGTTCAACCTGGAAGTCATGTGGGCGCTGCCGGATGGTTCAGACCGCTGGTTGCGGGCGGGGCGCGCCGCCCAGTCCAACGCCGTGTGGGTGTTTTACAACGTCAGTGAGTTTCACAGTCGGGGGCCGACGAACGGGGCCTTGGTTCCGGGATTGCGCTCTGAAGTCCTGTCCTTGCCGGAATTTTCTGAAACGCCCGAGGAGATTCGCAGCGAGATCAAGATCAGTCGGCGACTCAATCTGAGGAATCGGCACCGCGTCAGCCCGCCGTTGGTGGAAATCCTCGACTACCTGCGGCTGCACCCCGGCACCAGTCGGACGGATCAACTCTGGCTGTACACCCAGCTGCACAGTCGCCTGGCCGCCCCGTGGAAATGTCTGGTGGTGGTTTTGATCGCGCTGCCCTTTGCGGCCGCGGCCGGCCGCCGCAATGTTTTTGTCGGGGTCGCCAGCAGTATCCTGATTGGCTTCAGCTATTTTCTATTGCTGCAAATCGGTCTGGCCGCCGGCACGGCGGGTTATTTGCCGGCCTGGCTGGCGGGTTGGTTTCCCAATATTTTTTTCACCCTCACCGGTTTGTGGTTGACGGCGAAAGTCCGGTGACCGCCGCCGGATCGGGAGGAGGCCAGCGCAATGGCATCGAAGCTATGGACAACGAATTCAACGAGCTCAAAGCACGCTACGAACGGTTGAAGTCGCTCTACCACGTGGGCGCCATCATCCACTCCACGCTCGAACCGCAACCGGCACTCTTGCTGATCGTGCGCGAAGCGGCCCGGCTCATGAACGCGTCGAGCTGCTCCGTCGTGCTGATGAATCCGACGACCGGCTTTCTGGAAATCCAGGCGGCGCAGGGCTTGCCGGAGAAGGCCGGGGACTTGAAATTACGCCCCGGCGAAGGCTTGACGGGCTGGGTGGCGCAGGCGCACAAAGCCGCTCGGGTGGGCGATGTCACCAAAGATCGCCGCTACATCATGCTGCGTCCCGAGGTGCGGTCCGAGTTGGCGGTGCCGCTGGAAGTAAACGGGGAGGTGCGCGGCGTACTGAATGTGGATTCCGACCGGCCGGACGCGTTCAGCGCCGAGGATCAGGAGCTCCTGGAATCGCTGGCGATCCAGGCCGCGCGCGTCATTCAGAACACCTGGCTCTATGAGCAGCTCCGGTTGAAAGCGCGATTGCTGGAATCCCTCGCCCGGGTGAGTCGAACGATAAACTCCGCGCTCAACCTCGACGAAGTGTTGCAGACCATTACCCGCGAGGCGTGCGGACTGATGCGGGCCAAGCTGGGTTCGCTGATGATGCTCGATGAATCGGGCGCGTGGCTGGATTTGCGCGCAAGTTTTGGCGCCGGCCCCGCGTACATCGGGAAGCCGCGGCTCGCCGTCGAAGAGAGCCTGCTCGGCGTGGCGCTCCGGCGGAAGAAGCCCATCCAGGTCGAAAACGTGCAGACCTCCACGCGGTACCAGAATATTGAAGTGGCCCAACTGGAAGGTTTGGTTTCCGTGTTAAGCGTGCCCTTGGTTTTTTCCGGCGCGGCCATCGGCGCGCTGAATGTTTACACCGAGCAACCCTATCTCTTCTCCGACGAAGAAATCCGGATCTTATCGGCGTTTGCGGAACTTTCCGCGATCGCCATTGAAAAAGCGCGGCTCTACGAACGCGTGGTGGACGTGGAGGAGTTGTTGCGGCAGAACGAAAGGCTGTCCGCCTTGGGCTTGCTTGCGGCGGAGGTCGCCCATGAAATCCGCAATCCCCTCACGGTGATGAAGATGCTGTACCACTCGTTGGATCTCAATTTTCCGGCCACGGATCCCCGCGCCGAAGATGCGCGCTTAATTAGCGAGAAGATCGAACACTTGAACAAAATCGTGGAACGGATTCTGGATTTTGCCCGCACGACCGAACCGAAGCTCCAATCGTTGGACTTGAATGGAATCATTGAAGAGCTTTGCCTGCTGGTGCGCCATAAGTTCGCCAATCAGGGCGTGAAACTCGTTTGCGCGTTGCAACTGCGCCTCCCGCAAATCCCCGGTGACGCGATGCAGTTGGAACAGGCGTTTCTGAATTTGATGCTCAACGCCGCGGAAGCCATGCCCGCGGGCGGGACTTTGACTATTTCGACGCGCGCGGTCTTGACCGGGCCCGACCCTTTTGAAATTCCCCAATCGGTCATCGTGGAATTCGCCGATACCGGTGCCGGCATGAGTGAGGAACAATGTCGCCGCGCGTTCAGTTCGGTCCTCAGCACGACCAAACCCAAGGGCACGGGCCTTGGGTTGGCAATCGTCGGGCGCACCGTCGAGACGCACAACGGCATCATCCGAATCAAATCCCAACCCGGCCACGGGACCGTCATGGAAATTACTTTCCCGGCCGACCCCTAACTGCTTCGCCGCATTCGCTGGAAATCAATTCGTGTGAATTCGTTTGTGGAGTTCGCGCGCCCAAAATGCCGCAGCAGCGGGCCGAAGCGCGAGGGCTGGGGCTGGTTTAAGAACCGCCGAAGGGCTGATTTTATTGACTATTATCACCATGTGAATAAGTCGCGAATAAGAGTTAATATGTTGTCCTCGTAACCGAACGTCACATTTAATAAAAAGGCGGGCGGCAAAACAAAGTGATTTCGCCTTTTTACCCGCCGAATTACCGTCGTTCAGCGGGCTGTTTTTTCGCGGGATACAAAGCATTGATATTCAAAGGCTTGTTTGCGCAATGGCGAGTCAGCCAAGACCGATCAGGCTGCGACTCGGACGGAATTTGATGGTGTGCCACTTTTTGGATGATTAAAATGGCGTTCCGGGATGGACGAAAAACTCGATATTGAGGTCAGGTGAATAAAACGCTTGAAAAAAGGGCCTCTGGGGTAAGCAACATGCAATTTTCTGCCGAAACAATTTGGAGTTCCGCGCAAGAGCAACTTCGCTCGCTACTGAGCGCCGACACTTACAATCTTTGGTTCGCGCCGCTGCGAGCCACCAGCCTCGAGGGGGATACTGTCGTTTTGGAAGTGGCCAACGATTTTTGCGAGGTGTGGCTGAAGGACAATTACTCCGGATTGCTGCAGGATGTGCTGAGCGTGGCCGGCGCCAAACAGCTCCGCGCCCGTTTCGTGGTTCGGACCACCAGCCTAGCGACCGTTTCCCAGCCTGCCCCGGGCGGGCCGAAAGAACCCGTTGCTAAAGCCAGGAGCGGGTCGGCCCCGCTGGAGCGCAATCATGGCAATGTGGAGTGGAGTTTCAATCCCAAGAACACCTTCGAAACCTTTGTCGTTGGCAATAACAACAACTTTGCCTGCGCAGCCGCCAAGGCGGTCGCGGAAGCGCCCGGCAAGTCTTACAACCCGCTTTTCTTGTATGGCGGCGTGGGTTTGGGTAAGACGCATTTGCTCCACGCCATTGGCCAACACGTGGCGGCAAGTCGGAAAGGAGCCCGCGTCAGCTACGTTTCTTCGGAGAAGTTCACCAACGAATACATTGACGGAATTCAAAATAATCAGCTCGTCAAGTTCCGTAAGAAATACCGCCAGACGGATGTGCTGCTGATTGACGATATTCAGTTCCTGGCCGGCAAGGAGCGCATCCAGGAAGAGTTCTTCCACACGTTCAATGCTCTGCACGAAGCCCACAAGCAAATCGTCCTGACGTGCGATCGCCCGGCCAGCGAAATTCAAGGCTTGGAACATCGCCTCGTTTCTCGCTTTGAATGGGGATTGGTTACGGATCTCCAGCCGCCCGATGTCGAAATGCGGTTGGCCATCCTGAACAAGAAAGCCCAATCCATGGGCGTCACCCTGCCCGAAGACATCATCCACTTCCTAGCCCATCGCATCCGCACGAACATTCGCCGCCTCGAAGGCGCGCTAATTCGAGTGGCCTCGTATGCTTCGCTTACCGGCAAGAAGCTCAATGTCGAAGTCGTTGAAGGCTTGCTCCGCGAAATCCTCCACGAAGAAGGCCGGTTCTCGGTCAACATGGAAGTCATTCAAAAGCGCGTGGCCGAACACTATGACATCCGGCTCGCCGACATGACCAGCAAGCGCCGGCCCGAAAACATCGCTTTCCCACGCCAGGTCGCCATGTTCCTGTCCCGGCAGATGACCGAAAATTCCCTGAGCTCCATCGGCGAGGCCTTCGGCGGCCGCGACCACGGCACTGTACTGCACGCCTGCCGCCTCGTTAAAGGCCGCATGGAAGTGGATGCCAACGTCCGGCAGATCGTGCTTTACCTCGAAAAGCAGTTGATGCGTTAATTGCGATAGTTTTGCCGGGGCTGTTGCGATGGGCGGATGCACAACCGGTGTCCGGCTCGGTGTTTCAGAATCGCTAAGGCGCACCTTTCAGTGGCAAGCGACCTTCCCGGTGGTATCAACTATCCGGACGACCTGCTCCACCCCACGTCTGAAGGGTCCGATTGCACCGTGAGCCAAGCAGCGCAATCAGGATTTTGATTCAAGCCCGCAGCGGGTTTTCCCAAGTGCCGGTTGGGAAAGTGATTTCGCAGCGTGCCGATCATTGCCAACTGGCGTGCAGTTTTGGGCACTTTGGGCTGGCGGGAGTTCAAGCGAGGACGCGACGAGCTTCTTCTGGCCCCGATCAAACGAACCGCGGTTGTTTTTTGCCTCGATCCGATCTGAATCAGGACGCAATTCAAAACAAATGAGGACTTCGGAAGCGATGACAATGGCATGCGCCTACCGCCGGGAGTGCCGCGAAACCCTTCGGAATTCCTCGCCGAGAATCACGAATTGAGCACAAAGGTGGCCCTGATCGCGACACCGGTCATTTGATCGTCGCGACGCGAATTCTGAAACAATCCGAGGCCAACCTGTGTTCTTCGAACAGCAAGGGATTGGTAACCAGCGCCAAATAGGAACGCCCCGTGGGAAAATCGCCCATCCTTTGACGCTGAAAACAAATATGAATTAACAAGTGCAGTGAAATTGAGTAGAATAGCCCTTGTCGCCCGAAGACTATTGAATGTTCATCACACCCCCTCAACCGAAACCTTCAAACAGCGGAGAATAACATTATGATCATGGCTGATATTCTGAAAATTTTCTTACTTATTGTCGGGCTACTGACGATTTATGTCAGTTACTGGCTGATCGCCCAAGCCCTCTTTCCCAGCTTGGTGAAACGGGCCCAGCAGCATTACTCGACGCCGGTCAAGATCACACTGATCGGCTTGGTGGCTGCGGCGTTGCCCGTTATTTTCGGGGTGGTCATTGCCAATCTGCCCAATCCAGCGCTGAAACTCGCCGGCGTCACGCTCATGGTAATCCCGGCCCTGCTGGGCCTCGTCGGTTCTGCGGGATTGACGCTTCGAATCGGCGCCGGGTTGCCCGCGCCCAGCGATGACCAACAGCCCTGGCGGCGAGGGTTGCGTGGGGGCATCCTGCTGGCGCTGACGTTTTTGTTGCCATTCGTTGGCTGGATTGTCCTCCCCCTCTGGACGTTGGTCAGTGGTTTGGGTGCGTTCATTCTTAGTGCGAAAGCCTCCACCCACCCTCGCATGGCCGAGCCTCCAATCATCAACCTGACGCCCGCCACGGGAGAGGTCTGATGCAGCTTTCTCGTCGCAATTTCTTGAAGGTTGGCGGCAGCAGCGCCGCCTGGCTGGCGGCCGTCGGCTGCGACCGATTGCCGCGCGAGTTGCGCGCCCTGTACGAATCGCCGAAGCGCAGCGGGTCGTTCCAACCGCCAACGACCCAGGACATTGACCCGGTGACGCACGTACTGAATCGGACCGCTTTCGGCCCGCGGCCTGGCGAATATACTCGGGTCCGTAAATTGGGAACCACGCCGATGGAGGCTGCCGCCGCTTACGTCGAACAACAGCTGAACCCACAGCAACTCGACGATGCTGAGGCGGAATACGCCGTTCGCCGGTTCGAAACGCTTACCGAGCCGCTGGGTGAATTGTTCGAGTACCAGGAAGAGTTGTTGCAAAATGAGCTGATGCGTGGCGCCCTCACCCGCGCCATCTGGTCCGAGCGACAGCTGTATGAAGTCATGGTGCAATTCTGGTCGGACCACTTCAACATTGATCCGTCCAAGGGCGACTGCAAATGGCTCAAGGTGGCGGACGACCGCGAGGTGATTCGCAAACACGCGCTCGGCAGTTTCCCCGAGATGCTCCGGGCCTCCGCGCTGAGTCCCGCCATGCTTTGGTATCTCGATGGGCGGGTCAACCGCCGTGGGAACATGGCCGAAAAGCCGAACGAAAATTATGCGCGCGAGCTGTTGGAACTGCATTCGCTCGGCGTCCACGGCGGCTACACCCAAACGGATGTCATGGAAGTGGCGCGCTGTCTGACCGGATGGACGGTTCGTTCGAAAGCCCAGGAACCGTATTTTCAGATCGGCAAAGTGGAGTTCAAACTTTCGCAGCACGATTGCGGCGGCAAGCAGGTGTTGGGGGAAAATTTTCCCGCCATTCCGGCCAACCTGGATAAAGCGCGGCGCGAACAACTTGGCCAGGCGGAATTGGATCGCGTGCTGGAAATCGTAACCAACCATCCCGCGACGGCGCGGCATCTCAGCACCAAACTCTGCCAGCGCTTCATTGCCGACGAACCACCGGCCCGCGCCGCGGAAAGTGTGGCCAGCGCCTTTACGCAATCCGGTGGCGACATTCCGACCACGCTCCGGGCGCTGTTCGCGACGAGTGAATTTCGGGAGGCGCGCGGCAACAAAATCAAGCGGCCGTTCAATTACATTGTCTCCGCCCTGCGCGCGACCGGCGCCAGTACGGATGCCGGAATGGAGCTCATTGGTTACCTGCAACGCATGGGGCACGCGCCTTTCAATTATCCCACGCCCGACGGGTTCCCGGAGCCCGCGGCGCCGTGGCTGGGCACGCTGCTCTGGCGCTGGAACTTCGCCCTGGCCCTGAGTGAGAACCGCATCAACGGCACCCGGCTGGATTTCGCGGCGCTGCTAAGCAATGCCGGGGGCGATGCCGGCTTGATGGCGCATCTATTGGGACGTAAGCCGTCGCCCGATGAAGCCCAGGCCTACTACGATTCCGGTGCAGGACTGGCTTTGATCCTGTCTGCGCCGGCTTTCCAAAGGTGTTGATATGGCCGAAGTCCAAAGCATTTTGACCGGCAATGGCGATCAGCGTCAAACGTTGGTTGTGGTTTTTCTACGCGGAGGCGCGGATGGCCTGAACCTCGTCGCGCCGCTGGACGACGATGGCTATTACCGCGCGCGCCCCCGAATCGCCATCGGCCGAAAACAGGCGGTGCGCCTGGACGGCTTTTACGGCTTGAACCCGTTGCTGCAAGCGCTCGAACCAGCTTATCACGACGGGGCGCTGGCGATCATTCATGCCGCCGGATCAGAGGACAATACGCGTTCCCACTTCGAAGCGCAGGATTTGATGGAGCACGGCGGCGTCACGGGCGGTGGCTGGTTGGGACGATTTCTTCAAGCCCGCAACCAGGCCGGCAGCGGTCCGCTCGCCGCCGTCGCGCTGGGCAAGTCCATTCCCGAATGCCTGCGCGGATCACCCGCGGCGACCGTCCTGCAGTCGCTCGATGATTTTTCCCTGGGCGACAACCGTCCCCGTCTGACGCAATCGCTTGCCAAGTTGTACGGCGCGCAAACCGACGGGCTGGCCGGCGCCGGTCGCGACACACTCGACGCCCTCCGCCGTGTGGAGCAATTGCGCAACACCCCGTACCTGGCGGCTAACGGTGCGCATTACGGGGGCGACGATTTTTCCCGCGGCCTTCGCCAAGTCGCCCGGCTCATCAAGGGGCGTGTCGGTTTGCAGGCGGCTTCGGTGGATTTGGGCGGCTGGGATTCACACTTTAGTCAGTCCCTCATCATGGATCCACTGATCTCGCGGTTGGCCAAAGGCCTGGCGGCCTTCTATCAAGACCTGGGGGATGAAATGCACCGCACGACGGTGGTGGTGATGACTGAATTCGGGCGCCGCGTGGAAGAAAACTCCGCGTTCGGCACCGATCACGGACGAGGCAGCGTCATGTTCGTCATGGGTGGCGGCATCGAAGGCGGGCGGGTGCTGGGAAAATGGCCCGGCTTGAGCCGGGAGGTCCTCGAAGGCCCAGGCGACCTGCCGGTCACGACCAACTACCGCAACGTGCTCGCACCCATCTTGCAGCGCCACGGTGCCGGCGGCAAATTGAGCCAGGTTTTCCCCGAGTTCAACATTGCGCCCCTGCCCTTGTATGGTTGAGCTGTGCTTTCGCCTTTCGCCGTTTCCGATTCAGCTTCATTCAAGTCCGGCTGCCATCAGGAAAGCGAGTTAAAGTCTTCGCCCAACTTTATCACAGATCCCGCACGCAGAGATTCATGAACTCCACCGCACCGCCCGCGGCGCACAAACCAAACGCTCCCTGCGCCAGCGCATTGGCTGGCAACGTGCGGCTTTGCGTTTCCTGACCGTTGCGTTTCACCGTTACTTCGCGGCCTTTCAAGGTAACGACGTAGCGTTGATAGCTGCCCGGGGCCGCGCCCTCCAGTTTCACCTCGACGCCGTTCCCACCGGTACCCCGCAAGAAAATTGTTGGCACCACGGCTGATTTTCCCTCGGCCGGCTTCGCAGGCCGACAATCCAGCACGAACTCCGCGTCGCCAAAATCCTTATCCGTCCAGAGCGTGGCCGCCGCGTCCGCTTCCCCGCTCGTGAGCACGATGCGACCGCCGCCCGCCTGCCAGCGGGAGGCCGTGACCGCATTCGTCTGCCACCCGCGCAAATCGAGGCCTGTAAAAAGGGGACGCCAACCCAGATCCAGCGGGGCAGTCAGTTCCGGCGATGCGCCGCTCGACGGCAGTTCCTGGAGGCGGAGGTTGCGAAATTCCACCGGCGCACCCTCCGACTCCAAGGCAAGGTAACCTTTGCGATAATTGCAATTCTCGCCGCCCGACACTTCCTTGCCGTTCACACTGAGACGAAGCACGCCGTTCGTGCCGACGATGCGGTAATGATTCCACTCCGGAAACCCTTTGCTCCGGTCCTCGGACGGGAAACTGCGATCGCCGTTGTGACGCCCGAATGGTTTCATGCTCGCACCGTGGATGGGAAACACATCGCCGTGCGTGGTGAACCAGTCGGACTTCTTCCCGTTCTGCTTCTCGTATTGCTCGGCGTAACCGTGGTCGAGCACCTGCACTTCGATGCCGCGCAGGAACGGCACGCCCGGCGCCGCAATGGGCGTGCCCCAGATGAACACGCCGGAATTGCCGCCGCTGACCAAATGCCGCCACTCGACTTCGAGGACGAAGTTTTCGTATTGCCGTTCGGTGCGCAGCGCGCCGGTGGGCTGACCGGTGCAATGAATCATGCCGTCACGGACGCTCCAGGTTTCGGGCGCGCAATTGGCATTCACCCAGCCGGTCAAATCACGGCCGTTGAACAGTGGCACAAAGCCATCGCTATCCACAGCGCACGCGGGGACTGCCACAGTCAGCAGGAGAATCAGGGAGAATCGTTTCATACGGAATTAGTGACAGATAATCCGATAAATGCACGTCCGAAAGGAAGGCGACGGCGATGGGCGTTGAAGCTCACCCTGCTGACGGTGGCACAAAATGCCGCTTGCCTTAGCGCGGCGCGGGCTTCCATTCCACACCATTCCCAAACTCGCTCTGGCCAAATGGCGACAACCGCGCGGGAATACCCGCTGCCCGCAACGCTGCGACGCAGATATCTTCAAATTCTCGTTCGCTCGCTTTCCCCCGCTGCCAGATTTCTGTGATCGTTCTCGGTGCGTCATGTAGTTCTACAATTTTCACCCGCTCCCGCAGGTGCCGCACCACGATTGCGGCCGCAGCTTCCAGATTATTTTCCTTCCGAATGCGCGGATAAAGGCTCTCCCACAACGGCCGCCGCCAATCCCTTTCGCCATCCAGTGCCGAATCAATCTGCGGCGACAACACGAACTGCTGATAAATTTGATCATCGAGTTTCCAGTTCACCAGTTCGCGGTTGTAATTCGCCAGTTCGACATGCTCCAGCAGCGTTCCAAGTTTCCTGCCCGACCAGATCGGCTCGGCGGCGAGCGACTCAAAATCCTTTTTCGCCTTGGGTGGCACAAGGAACTTGCGGGCGATGGACATGGTCCGCTCGCTCACGGCCAGTTGGGGAATGACGAGGTGCAACGCCGTCACGCCCGCGGCGGCGAGGGCCATGCTTCCCGCAAGCCAGCGGAGGAGGAGGGCCGAGACGTTGCGCAGTGATCTCCCCTTACCCGTTCCCTGCGACTGCGGGAACACCCTCTTCCCTTCGGAAGGCGAGAGGGAAGGGTGAGGGGCAATCTGCCTCAGTTCCACCAACATCCAGAACACCGCCGTCGTTGGCAGTTTGAACAAGCCACCATCAAACCAGAAGCCCACCAGCAACACCAACGCGCCGCTTGATGCAATCGTTGAAAGTTGTGAGTTGATGGATGATAGCGGGGACGCGTCCCCTTCACCCGATCCCTCTCCCCATCGGATGGGGAGAGGGTGGCCGGAGGCCGGGTGAGGAGGAGGTTTATGGGGATCTTCGACCTCCAACGATGGACGCGCATCGGAGCCATGAACTGGCAAGCCGAGGTCCTGCCGACGCTGGCCCATCCCCCGGCGAACCGACAAGAAACTGTAAGCGAAGAAACAGACCAACGCTGGCACGCCGGCCGAAATCCCGAGCGTCAGATAGTCGTTCAACTGGATCGCTGCCGTTTCCTCCAACCGCGCCGCGCGATATTCTTTACCGTAAACTTCCTCCGCCTGGCCCCAACCAAAACCCGTGAGCGGTTTGTCGAGCATCATGCGGCCCGCTCCCTGCCAGGCGCTCACGCGATTGCGCCACGAAAAGTCATTGGGGTTGGCAAAGGAAAACACCCGCCGCGCCAACGGGTTCTCCGTGTGCCGAAACTGCCAGTAGCAGGCAATTAAGACCGAGGCCAGCAGCAAAGAGATCGGCAGCCGGCCTTTTCTTAACCACGAAACACACGAATGACACGAAAGGGCTTCTCCCTCGCCGCCCGGCGGACGGGGGGAGAGTCCGACGCCACCCTCGCCCAGCGGCTGGGAGAGATTCCACGAGCCGCCAAGGCTCGCGATTTGTTCCCCTGAACCTCCCGTCGGCAAGTCCTTGGAAATCAACGCGGCCTCCGGGAGGTTCATGGGTAGGGGCTGGGAGTGAGGGTTCTGGGTGAGGTGGGTTCGTGAAAGCCATTGCCATAACAACCAGCCCAAACCACACGTCGTCCCCAACCACGCCCCGCGGCTGTAGCTTTTCACCAATCCAACGCCGCAGAATCCCGCCGCTGTGAGAAGCAAAATGATTTTCACCCAACGCCATGCTGGCGAAGCACTGGACCCCCTCTCCGCCTCGTTCGGGGAGCGGCCCGGGGTGAGGTGTCGCTCGTTCGCATTCCCACGCCTTTGGCCTTTAGCCATTAGACTTTGGACGAATAGACCGATGGCGAGGACCATCCCAACTCCGATTAACAATCCGTAAAGGTTGGGATTATCCCAAGCTCCGGTCCAACGGTGCACGCCGCGATATTGAAACTCCATTCCTGAATCCAGCTGCCACTGAGAAGCGCAGGCGAGCAGCAAAACTAGAAAGCAGAGGATAGCCCGCGCTTTGTTGATGGCAGATGGTTGAGAGTTGAAAGATGGGCATTCCGCATTGCAGCCTTCCCCGAACTTTAGACTTGAGCCTTTGGCCTTTAGACTTGGCTGCCACCCGACCCACAAAGCGACGCCCTTGCCAAAGACAACCCCTGCCAGCAAAACCAGCGGCTGCAACGACCGCGCGGCGGTTTCGTAGGCGAAGGCATAGCGCAACAACACGATTCCCACCAAACCAACGAGCCAGAGGTTGGGATGGGAAATATTGCCGCGAAGGAACGCAAGGATCGCAGAGATTGAAGTCGGAGATCGGAAGACAGATGGCGGAGAGGGGGTTTGCCCTTTTGTGTTCTCTGTGTTCTTTTGCGGCTGAAAAAGCCTCCGTCCGAGAACCAGAAACGCCACCAGGTAACTCACCAGACAAACCATCACCATCCACTGCGTCTCCGCATCCCGGCACGCGGCCTGGATTTCGAGCCCCACCATTCGCAACCATTCAGGCGCATTGCCGGACAAGATCCAAACGGACCCCAACACCAGGCCGAGGATTCCGCCAACCAGCACCAAACTCACGTAGCGACGGACTTGGTGCCAGTTCATGCGGATTGATTCTATTCGTTACGATTGCCAGGCGTCACGCCTACACTGGCATTGTTGCCAACTGTTTTCAGAGTTCTCGACAAGCTCGGCATTTTCGATCGCGCGAATCTCCGTCGCAGCCGATAGATTCCACAAACGTTTAGCCATGCCGTGCGACAAACTGCCACCCGGCTGTCAGGGTTCTCCACCCATCGGATCGGGTGCTCAAAAACACGCCAGCCTTGGCGCTCGGCGTTCAGGAGTAGTTCCGAATCCCAAAACCAGCCGCGATCCTTGACTTGGGGCAGCAACGCCTGGCCCGCTGCGGCGGACAGCACTTTGAAGCCGCACTGCGAGTCTTGAATTCTCGTCTGAAAAACCAGGCGCAATAGTTGATTGTAAACCCGGGAAATGATTTCTCGCGAAAGACACCGCGTCGTTTGCGCCCCGGAAGTCAGGCGCGAGCCGATGGCTATATCTGCTCGTCCACTAACCACCGGCTCAAGCAGGGCTGGAAAATCCAGGAGATCCGATGACAGATCAACATCCATGTAACTTAACACATTGGCATCCGACGCCAGCCACACCCGGGATAAAGCCGCGCCACGTCCGCGCTCCTCGAAGCGCACATACCTGACGATCGGCAAGCTGCCGGCCAACTCGCGACCCATCGCGGCGGTCCGATCGGTGGAACCATTGTCCGCGATCACAAGCTCCCATTCAAACGGGCCACGTTGGTCAGCCACCCACTGGCTTAACCGATGAACCGCCACGCTCAATTTGGTTTCCTCGTTCAGCACCGGAATCGTGATGTTGATCTTCATTGGGCGGATCCGGTGACCGCATTCACACCGGAGCGCATTGCGGTTTCAGATCCAACGACTTGTTAATGGTTGATCGGAAGTTGCATCAAGGGCGGGACAGGACATACACGGACGGTGATTCAAAGGTGGCGACCGGGAAATTAGTAACGCTCGGAAAAAGCGAGCGGGCTTCCGGGGACAAGGCATTGAAGTGATGCTCGTACAGCACCAAAGTCCGGAAATGACCGGTATTTATCAACCGCTCGAGTTCTTCCTCCAGTGGGCGGGCTAGGTCCTGAAGTCCGGCCCATTGTAAATCCTGCAGCGCATCTGGATTCACGTGGGTGGGATGTTCCTGATGCTTCAAGAGCATGTAGTTGAAAGGGGCTTTGCAAAAGATAGGACGACGGGCGTCCAAGATTGCGCTTTCCAGGTTCCGGAGACTTGCGGCCTGGTCCGGCGAAGGCAGCGCGCCCGCCGGGTTGTGCCAGAAGAAGATAAACTGGCCCATACAGCAGCCAATTGGGATCAAACACTCCCAGGATGTCGTGAGGCGGCTCCCGGCCGGGTGGATGAAGTGCTCGGCCCAACGCGCCAATAGCACCCCAGTAATGATGGCATTCAATGCGAACAGCGGCATGAAGTGATTCCAGCTTCCGCCGATCTTCATACTGCCAAGAATCGCGGCGCCGATGGCTGAAACCTCGAAGAGTGGCAAGGGCGTGAGCAGTCGGCGAACGGGATGGACTCCGGCCACCGTCAGCAGAAGGAGCCCGGCCGGAAGCAGCGCCAGCACCGTCGGCGCCGCCGCGTTCTGCCAGAATTCCTCGAAGCGGTGGGCATAGATGCCATGTCCTCCCGGCACCTTGAAACAGTAGAACGTGAACCAACCTGAGGTCACCAGGTGCAGGGCCATCAGGCAGGCGATTTGCGAACCCGCAAAGATAGCGACCCGAAACCAGGCGCCGGACGGAGCCACCCGAAAAAGGGCCAAGCCAAAGGCCGGGGCAAAAAACAACGTCGTTTGCTTCGTGAACAAGGCCGTCAAATAGACGCCCAGAAACACCGCGAGCGATCCCTTGCCGGCCGACTTGGGCAGCAGTGAAAAACTTAGCAACAGGAAGAAGACCCACAGTGAGTCGATCCGTCCCAGATCCATCCAAAATCCCGAGCGCTGATACGAAGCCATGAAAAGTCCCGCGGCAATAATTCCGTATTTCCAGTGGTGCGTGCGAAGTTTCACTTCGCGGAAGATCAGGACCACGGACCCGCAAGTCGCGAAGATGGAAATCAGTCGGAGGATGAGAAACGAGGCGCCGAAAAGTTTGAACAATCCAGCCGCCAGATGGAGATAAACCGGAGGATATAACACCGGCGTAAACTCGACCGACGGTTTGACGTAAACGGATTTCCCTTGGAACACCCGATCCGTCAACTCCCAGACCATCGTTTCATTGACCTCCAGATGGTAGGAAAATGAGATTCGCAAACCTATCACACAGAACACCGCGACGGTGGACCCCACGGCCAAGACCACCAGCACCCAGAGCAAATACTCCTCAACGCCTCGTGCTTTTGGGGTCGCAACTGCCTCCTTGGGCGGCCTACCGACCATCACTGGAGGATCATCTGGTTGCATGTTGAATAAGAAACTGCGCAATTTGTGAGCGGCGGCGCGAAAGTGGCGTAAAACCGCCGGTTTGAAAATCCGGTCGTGGCGGCGCGAAAGTCCCGTGTTCCTGATGGTGTGGTTTCATTGATTTTCCCGGTCTTTCATCCGATAGCTCGAACCCTCGATGACGA
>JANXWY010000070.1 GCA_025350905.1 Verrucomicrobiota bacterium | reverse complement strand
GTTCGTGGCCTTTATCATTCTCGCCGCCTTCATCATCATGTACATCCTCGGGGGCTTTGAAAAATTCCAGCGCGGCCTGCAAGTGCACGCGCTGTTCAAAACCGCGCAGGAGTTGAAACTGGGCGACCGCGTGAAAATGGCTGGCGTCGAAGTCGGCAAGGTGGAGAAGATTGAACTCGCCGATGGCAAAGTTCGCGTCACCATGGGCCTCCGCGCCAACACGCCGGTGAAGACCGACACGACCGCCACGATCAAGTCCGCCGGTCTGATGGGCCAGAGTTTTGTTGCGCTCGATTTCGGCACGGCCGCCGGCCGGCCCGCCGATCCGGCCATCGGCCTCCAAACCGTCGAGCAACCCGACCTCAGTGTCATCATGCAGAAGCTCGACAATGTGGCCACGGGCGTGGAAAATCTCACGAAAAGTTTCACGGGCGACAAGATCGAAAACCTGTTTGGCCCGCTCACGGATTTTATCAAGCAGAACAACGCTCCGCTCACCGCCACCATCGCCAATCTCCGGGCCATGTCCGGCCAGATCGCCGAGGGCAAGGGCACCTTCGGCAAGCTCATCTACGACGACGCGCTCTATAATTCCGCCCTGTCCACGGTGGCCAGCCTGCAATCCACTACGGACCAGATCAAACTCGCGCTGGGCGACGCGCGCAAAATCATTGATGGCGTGAATGCCGGCGAAGGCTCGCTCGGCAAAATGGTGAAGGATGAAAAACTATACGCCGAAACCACTGCCTCCATGACAAACCTCAAGGAAATTCTTCAGAAAATGAACAGCGGACAAGGCACGGTCGGCAAGCTCATCAACGACCAGGAATTTTACAAGAACGCCAAACTCACCCTGCAGAAAGTGGATAAGGCCACTGAAGGTTTGGAAGATCAAGGCCCCTTGAGCGTCTTGGGCATCTTGGTGAACAATTTGTTCTGAGCAGCGGGTCAAATCCGCCCGCCTCGCGTTGGCTGCCGTTCAAATCTTTCACGGCTTGTGTGCCGCCAAGATCAAGATCCGAGCGCCGTCACATCGGCTACTAATTTTCTGTCCGTCACTCCCCCTCTGGCACCAACAAACCGGAGGGACGACGATCGCCGTCCCTCCGGTTTTGCAATCACCGATCCAGCGCTTAGTTCTTTTCCGGCTTTTCCGCACCGGGGCCAGCGGGGGCGCTGCGGCGAGCGGGCCGGCCGGGGCCACCCTCTTTTCGGAGCGTCTCCCACTTGGTGTACTGTTCGGGCGTGAGAATCGACTTCATCTGCTTGTCCATCTCGGCCCGCCCGGCTTTCATCTTCTCTTTGCGTTGCTCCGGCGTCGCCTCTTTTAATCCGTGCATCGCTTCGGCCTGGGCTTTCATGGCCGCAGCGACCTTGGTCTTTTGGTCCTCGGAGAGCTTGAGTTCTTCCGCCATCTTGGCGAGCCGTTCCTTGGCCATTTCGGCACGCTGACCCGTGGGCGGATGGCTTGCCGGCGGCGTGGGCTTGTCTTCGGCGCGGACCAAGGGACTTAGCGCGATCAACGCGCCGGCCGCCAGGGCGGCCACCAAACTAACTTTTTGCATTTTCATAAGCTGACTTTTTCCTTTGTTTGGCCGCACCTTCATGGCGCGGCGGTTACCATGTGAGACGTCCGCAGGGGAAATTGGTTACAGGCCATGTGCCCCAAAAGCTAAAAATCCAAGCGTGACTTTGGCGGTGGGAACTGGAACATTTCCTCCGAATTATGAAAATATCACTGATGATTTGCACTTTGGGCCTGGGGCTGGGATTGGTCGCCGCCTCCGCCGAAGAACCGACGACGACCAAAACCGAAGCCGCCAAACCACAACCCGCAAAACCCGAAACCAAATCCGACAATAAAACTGTGAACACCAACGAAGTCGCTGTCCTCAAAACCTCTGAAGGCGAAATGGTCCTCGAATTCTGGCCGGACGTCGCGCCGGGCCACGTCGACAATTTTAAGAAACTGGCGCAAAAGGGCTTTTACGATGGCACGTGCTTTCACCGCGTGATCAAGGGCTTCATGATTCAGGGGGGCGATCCGCTGACGAAGGACGAGGCCAACCAAAGCCGCTGGGGCACGGGCGATCCGGGCTACAAGATCAAGGCTGAATTCAGCGACAAAGCCCACGTGCGCGGCGTCCTCTCGATGGCCCGTTCCCAGGACCCGAACTCCGCCGGCTCCCAATTCTTTATCTGCCACGGCGATCCCCGATTTCTGGACAAGCAGTACACCGCGTTCGGCAAGTTGATCAAAGGCGACGACGTGCTGGAAAAGATCGCCACTACGCCCGTGGCGCCGGGGGACCGGCCGCTGAAGCGCGTGACCTTGGAAAGCGTCAAGATCGTGCCGCGGGATTCGATTAAATAACCGCACCCAATTTGCAAACCGCGAATGAGGCGCGCGCTTCATTCGCGGTTTTCTTTTCAGCACGAACCCTTTCAGAAGCACTTAACGCAAAGACGCCAAGTGGCAAAGGCGCAAGGGAAAATTGGATTTGCGTTGCCGGCTGCCGTAGTTGCGTCGGTTTGGTTTTGAATGAGCGCTTTGGGTCCCTGGAACTTTGCATCATTGCGTTGAACCTGGTACTTACTCCTTAAGCATGAACCAAGTTGAGCTTGCCGCCGGCCTCGTTGCGCTGGGTTGCCCGTCGGAAAAGGCGATGGAAATGGCGGCGCAATTAGACAAGCGGGCTATTCAGTTGGCGGCGGAGAAGGGGCGGAGTTACGAAGCCGCCCTGGCCCATTTGCTCGGCCTGATGCAACAAGGCTGGGCGGCGAAGGAAAAGGGCTTCTGAATTTGCCACCGGCGATTTAAGCTCTCCGCGATGACGCAAAGCCCAAAAAGCTCGATCCAACCCTGGAAAACCACCGGCACAAAACTGCTCGGGGATTTTAAAATTTTCACGGTTCGGTCGGACCGGAAAGTGTCGCCACGGACGCAGGCGGAACACGATCTGTTTGTGATCGATTGCGCCAATTGGGTGAATGTCGTCGCCGTGACCCCGGAGCAGCAGTTGGTAATGGTGGAGCAGTATCGGCACGGTTCGAACACGGTGGAGTTGGAAATTCCCGGTGGGATGATTGACCGGAAAGATGCGTCGCCGGTCCTAGCGGGGGCACGTGAATTGCGCGAGGAGACTGGCTACGAAGGTGAAAACGCGCGGGTGCTCGGAAAGATACTTCCGAACCCGGCCATTATGAGCAACACCTGTTACACCGTACTCGTGGAGAATTGCCGCTGCGTTCACCCGGTCGAGTTTGATCACGGCGAAGACCTGGTTACCCGGCTGGTGCCGGCGGCGGAAATTCCGCGCCTCGTGGCGGAAGGCAAAATTTCCCACTCCCTCGTCGTGGTGGCGCTGTATCACTTCGACCTCTGGCGGCGGCGGTCAAACTTGAAAGCGCCTGAGTGATCAATATCAAGAGCCGACCCTTTTCAGTATCAGCCGTAACGAAGCCACAAACCTTATGAGTTCAAAAAACGAAAACCCAAAATTAAACCTTAAATTAGCCTATTTAGGGGCGATTCAACTGATAATTGGAATCGCAGTTAGCTGTTTTTCGGCAGTTCTATATTTTTCGACGACATATCGCCCTGAACAAATAAAGGTCGTTACGAAGGAGATGTACACCCAATTGTATTCGCTATACAGTATAGCCGCATTCCAGTTTATGCCTGTTATGGCTGTGGCGCTCATCGGTGGTGGTGTTTCAATTCTTGTATACAGGAAAGGAAGCAGAAGATTGAATTCCGAGTAATGATCCGAGTCATTTGAAACTCTTGAATTTAGATTATGACAACGTCGGCTAGGTGAGGACCGGAAATGGGTCGCTCCTTGGCATTGCCAACTCCATTCTCGTCCTTCGCCCACCGACGCGATCGCAAAAAACGCCTTCGTGTCCTCCGCCGATACTAGAGCATGGAGAGGCAAACGCACGCTGGCTCAACTCCATTTCATTCTTCACCGGTGACCGTGTCGTAAAACTCGAGGATGTCGCCCTGGACCCCTTTCAGCTCGGCTTCCTTGACCTTGATGGCCGTACTCGGGTGCTGGTTCAACATGGCGATGAGGAGGTAAGGGAAGTCACAACCCCACAAGAGATTGGTGAGCCCTGGTGCCAGCAGGACTTCGCCGCATGCTGCGAAATTTCCCGACCTATCGTCGGGCGCGGTTTAGGGGATCCCAAAATTCTGAATTGATGAGGCCCTGCGCGGCCCCGAAGGCCGGATCCACCGGAGGGTTGATCTTCTTGTCTTTACGCGCTTCCGCGTGGCCGTCGTTGAAACCCGCCACCCCCACGTTGCGATGGCGCAGGTTGTCCACGCCCTCAAAGCCTTTGCTGGCCGACGTTTTCGCATCCATGCACGAAGTTGGCCACCAGAGGCTGCTGCTCCAAAAGCCGTCGGCTTTGGGCATCCCGTCGCCCACCACCAGGTTGCGCGCCGGACTGATAATACTGGTGCGCTTGAACCAGGGTCGGCTGTCGAAGTTAATCCCGCCGACCGATACGCTCCCACCGGGATACGGATGAATCCCGAGAAAGAAAGCGTTCAAGCCGTAGCCGACCTTGTGACAGTCAAATTTCCAATCCCAAATAATCCCATTGTCCAAGCGCCGGCCCTTGATACTCGGACAGCGGAAAAGATTGCTCCCTTGCGCCGCCGGGAGGATGGCGGTGCCCCACCAGTTGGTCAAAGAAACCCCCGCGTCGTCGGTGTTCAATCCCAAATTACGGTGGGCCGGGAATACATCCCGGTTGTCGTCGGTATAGAACTGCATGAACAGGTTGATCTGGCGCAGATTGTTCAGGCAGGCAATGCGGTTGCCTTTTTCCTTGGCTCGGGTCAGCGCGGGCAGCAGCAGGCTGGCGAGGATTGCGATAATCGCAATAACGACGAGGAGCTCGATGAGCGTAAAGCCCCGCCGCTGGAAGAGGGCATTTTTCATGGACGAGAAATTCGTACCACAGCCGTTGGCGAGAGTCAACCGGGGCGTTTGGAGTCCTAAAATTAAATGATAACTCCGCTCAGGCCGACCGCCAGAAGACGGGATCTCGAACAATCCATTCGCGTTCTCCGCGGATACCAGAGCGCAGTGAACCTGATTCGTGACGGCCCCGCCCCGCGCTATTCCTCACCGGTGACCGCGTCGTAGAATTCGAGGATGTCGCCCTGGACCCCTTTCAGCTCGGCTTCCTTGAACTTGATGGCCGTCCGTGGGTGTTGGTTCAACATGCCCGTGAGGAGGTACGGCAGGTCGTAGCCCCACAGGAGTTTGGCGCGCATGGGTTCGATGTGATTCTGCACGCAATCGAGTACGGGCCGGAGGTTGTATTTCGGGTTGTGCAGGAAACCCAGCAGCAGTTCCATCGGACAATTTCCCGCGCCCCGGCCCAGCCCGGCCATTGTGGCATCGAGAAAATTGGCGCCCTCGATGATGCCTTCGATGGTGTTGGCATAGGCCAGTTGCATGTTGTTGTGCATGTGCACGCCCACTGCTTTGCCGGAGGCCTTGCAATGGCCGAGATATTTCTTCACGAGATAATGCACCTGTTCGCTGTACAGCGCACCGAAACTGTCGACGACGTAAATGGCGCCCGCCTCGGACGTGGCGAGCATTTCCAAGCCTTCGTCCAGTTCGCGATCGGGCACGGTCGAGGCGGCCATCAGGTTGAGGGTGGTTTCGTAACCCTTGTCATGCGCGTCCTTGACCATGTCCAGCGCGGTCGGAATCTGGTTGATGTAGGTGGCAACTCGGATCATGTCGATCACGGATTCCTGCTTGGGCGGGATATCCTCGTGGTAATCGCAGCGCTCGGCGTCGGCCATGACGGTGAGCTTCAGGTCCGTCGGGTTGTCACCCACGATGCGGCGCAGGTCGTCCTCGACGCAGTATTTCCAGCAGCCGTGCTCGCCCTGCTTGATGCCTTGGCGGGAGGCTTTATAGCCCAGCTCCATGTAATCAATGCCGGCGGCGACACAGGTGTCATAAACCACCTTCACGATTTGGTCGTCGAAGTGGTGGTTGTTCATCAGTCCGCCGTCGCGGATGGTGCAATCCACCACTTTGATTTCCGGTCGGTAGGAGAGCCAGCGGCTGGTGGCGGTGTCTTTGGGTTTGGCGGCCTTCATGAATAGTCAGTCCCGTAAAATTATTTTTGCTGCCCTAGTTTCCCGCATTTCGCGGGCAGGGGACAGGAGAAAATGCGTGACTCACGGGCCTATTAAAGCGCGGACCAGGGTGGTGCCGACTGGCAACTGGTTTGGGCTGAACTCCGAGCTCAAACCTTTCACGAATGTGGGAGGGCCAGCGCGCAGCGCTGTCCTCACGCACGGACCGCAGACGGAAAGAATTTCGCAACGATTCATGCCTGCAGATTTATTGTTCCGCGCCGGGTCCGGCGCGGCGGACGGCGCAGCGCGCCGTCCCTACCTATTTTTGAACCGGGGCCTACTTGGCAAAGAATTCCTTGATCACGGCGGCCACTCGCTGGAGTTGGGCATCGGTCAACTCTGGATAAATCGGCAGGCTGAGACATTCCCGTGCCGCTTTTTCGGAAACCGGAAACGCACCCGTTTGGTAGCCCAGATTCGCGTAGCACGTCTGCAAGTGCAACGGGAGTGGATAATGCAACGCGCAGCCGACCCCGTTGGCTTCGAGGTGTTGCTTGAGCCCGTCGCGCTGGGGATGGCGCACGACATAGAGATGCCAGACGCTTTCGGCCCAGCTGGCTTGCGTGGGCAATTGCAATGGCGTGTCGCTGAGCAATTCGGCGTAACGCTGGGCCACGCGCTGACGTCCGGCAGTCCAGGTGTTCAAGTGCGGCAGCTTAACGCCGAGCACGGCGCCTTGCATGCCTTCCATCCGGTAGTTGAAGCCGACTTCGTCATGAAAATAGCGCACGCTGGAGCCGTGTTCGCGCAACGCGCGGGCGCGTTTGGCGAACTCGGGATTGTTGGTAACCAGCGCCCCGCCTTCGCCCGCCGCCCCGAGATTTTTGCCAGGATAAAAGCTGAAGCAGGCGCTGGCGCCGAACGTGCCAACTCTTTTGCCTCGGTATTTCGCGCCGTGGGCTTGGGCGGAGTCCTCGACGACAGCCAGATTGTGTTGCTTCGCGATCGCCAGGATCGGATCAAGCTCAACGGGATGGCCGTAGAGGTGCACGGGCAGGATGACTTTGGTGCGTGGCGTGATGGCCTTTTCGATCCGCTTCGGGTCCAGATTAAAAGTGGCGTCGTCAATGTCCACATACACGGGCCGGGCGTTGACGTACGAGATGGCCCAACTGGTGGCGACGAACGTGTACGGCGTCGTGATGACCTCGTCGCCCGGGCCGACGCGGAGCAGCAGCAACGCGATGTGCAGGGCGGAGGTGCCGCTGTTGAAGGCGATGCAATGTTCCGCACCGCAAAACTTCGCGAAGTCCTGCTCAAACTGAACCACGTCCGGTCCGAGACAGAACGAACAGGCGTCCAGGTTTCGGGCAATGGCGGCGTCAATGGCCTTCCGCAAAGGACGGATTTGCGCCGGGAGATCGAGGTAGGGGATTTTTTCGGGCACGTGCTTTGGCTCTGGTTATTCCTGAAATTGGCGCGGCCAAATTAGCCCAAAGCCCGGCGGGATGGAAACTTTTTCAGTTGCTGGCTTTCGCCGCCGCCGCGTCGGGATTGGCCTGGAGCCACGCCGACACCCGTTCCGACCAGACCGACCAATTCGTGCCGTGATCTTCCCGCAACGTGGCTTGGAGCAACAACGCCGCTTCACCCGCCTGACTGACCTCGGGCGAACGTGCGATGACCAACAGCCACGGGAGTTTGATCGCGTTCGGACGCTGGAGTAGATCGGCGTAAATAATCGCGCGCACTTCGGCCGAAGCATTCACATTGGTCAGGTGGGGGGCAAACGACGGGTAGGAATCGTCGGGGAGCAAATTCACGATGTGATGCGCCGCGGCGGTTTGCGCGGTGGCGGACAATTGCGGAAACATGGCCAACAGAGCCTGCGCCTTCGCGGTCGAACTCGCAGTGGAGGTCAGAACTTCGCTCACGTGTTCGGACCCGCTGGCGGCAGCGTTGTCGGTCGTCGTCAATGGTATTGTGTACGCACCAACGTAGCGGGGCGATCGCGGTGCGGCGGACGGCTGGGAGTCGGGCGCGACGGACACCGCCCGTACCGGCAAGCTACCGTCGCGACGCCACACCACGGCGGTTACGACCATGGTGATCAGTAATGCCGTCCCGCCGAGCGCCAGTTTTCGCCTTTTTATCCTCATGTCTCGTCCAAGGTTGCCTCTGACCAAGCAGGATGTTCGCCAGCGAAAAGTGAAAATCGTGTTCGCCCGAAAATATTGCCACAGATAAGCGAAATCCGAGTTTTCGCGCGGCCGGACTGAAACAGCGGGTCCCGAAGGCTCAGGTATTGAACTGCAAATCGTACAATTTTTGGTAAATGCCGCCGCGTTGAACCAGTTCCTCGTGCCGTCCGGATTCGACAATCCGCCCCTGGTCCAACACCACGATCTGGTCGGCCCGTTGGATGGTGGACAGCCGGTGGGCGATGCAGAGGGTGGTGCGGCCCTGCATCAATTCTTCGAGCGCGGCCTGCACGGCGCGTTCGACTTCGGTGTCCAGCGAACTAGTCGCCTCGTCGAGGATGAGGATCGGCGCATTGCGAACCACGGCGCGGGCGATGGCCAGCCGCTGCTTTTGCCCGCCCGACAGCAACACCCCCTTTTCCCCAACCACGGTGTCGTAGCCTTCCGGCTTTTCCATGATGAACTCATGCGCGTGGGCATGTTTCGCGGCGGCAATGATATCGGCCTCGCTGGCCCCGGGCCGGCCCAGCTCGATGTTGCGGCGGATGGTGTCGTTGAACAGGACGGTGTCCTGCGTCACCACGGCAATTTGATTCCGCAAGTCATGCGTGGCGAACTCACGGATGTCGGTGCCCCCGATGCGCACCGCGCCGTGTTGGGGATCGTAGAAGCGGAGCAACAAATTCGTGAGCGTCGTTTTTCCGGAACCGGTGGTCCCCACCAGCGCCACCATCTGCCCGGCTTTCACTGTCAGGTCCACGCCCTGCAGAATCGTTTTCTCACCATAGGCGAATTCCAGCTTTTCAAAGTGAACATCGGCGCCTGCGGCGTGAAGCGGTTTGGGCGCTGTTGGTTCGGTGATCGTGCTTTTCAGCGCCAGCAGTTCAAACACGCGTTGACTGGAGGCCTGGGCCTGGAGGAAGCTGCTCTGCAGGCGGGCCAGTTGTTTGATCGGGCGGTACATGGAAAACATGGCCAGGAGCACTCCCCCGAAATCCGCGTAATTAAGGTGATTTTTGCCTTGGGCCGCCAGATACAGGAAGACCAGGGCAACGCCAATGGCCCCGAAGGTTTCCATCAAGGGCCCGGGGGTTTCCATCGCGCGCAGAATCCGCATGTGCAGCCCGACCACCCGGGCGGAGGTGGCCCGAAACTGCTCGGTCACGAGTTGCTCCAGGTTGTAGGCCCGGATGATCCGGTTGCCCGTAAAGGCTTCCGTCATGACGTTCGACAGCTCAGCAAACTGCGTCTGCAGGTTGCCCGCACTGCGCCGGGCTTTACGGCCGTAGATCACGATCGGAATGATGCACAACGGCAAGACCACCATGGAAATGGCGGTAAGCTTGGGCGCTTTCAAGATCAAGTAGATCGCCAGACCCAGCAACGTGGCCGGGTCTTTGACGATGGTCGCCATGGAATTGCTGAGGATGTTTTGCAGCGCCGCCGTGTCGTTGATGATCCGCGACATCAGTTCACCGGTGTTGGTCCCGCTGAAAAAACCGGCGGGCAAATTCATCAAGTGCGTGAACAATTTGACGCGCAAGTCCGTCACGGCGCGAATGGCGGCCCATTGTAGGAAATAATTGTTCAGGTAGGTAAACAGTCCGCGCAAAAACATGACGGCGGGAATGAGGGCCACCAGGAGGATCACGGCCGCGGGTTGCGTTTTCGCATTCGAGGCGAGCGCCGACTGCGCCGCATCGAGCCAGTCCCACACGGCTTGCGGAATGCGATCCGAAACCAATGCCGGCAAGCCCTTCAACTGTTTCTGCAACGACGCACTCTCCGGGGAAAAGATCAGATGAAAGATCCCGGTGGACAGCGCGATGGCCAGCGGCTCCATGAATCCGGCCAGAATGCCCAGGAAGACCCCCAGGCCCAGGCGAAACCGGTAGGGCATGATGTAGGTGCTGAGCTGTTTGACGAACGGAATCATCCAGAAGAAAAATATGCGCGACGCCGCCCGCGCGAGGCGAGTTTATAATGGTCGCATACTCTTCGGGGACGAACGTTGGAATGACTCACCCACGGCCGCGACGACGCGCTCCACCTCCAATTGGGCGAGGCACGCCGCTTGATTGGCCTTGGCACACGGCGGCGCCGGACGGTTCACGCAGACACACGGCACACTGAACACGCGATCCGCTCCGCCGGCGGGCATCCAGGCGCTGGCATCATGGTACTCTCGAAACAAGGCAATGGTCGGCAAGCCCGTGGCCACGGCCAGATGCAGCACCCCGGAGTCGGCACCGACATGCAACCGACAACGCTGCAGCACTGCGGCGAGGTCGGCGATGCTCAAACCGATCAAGGTCTTCAGGTTTTCATTCCGAACTCCGGCCGCCAGCAATCGCAATCGTTCCTGCTCCCGTGGCTGGGCGCTGCCGGTAGCCACCATGCACCATTGCGGGTTGAGCGCCAGCAATCGGTTCGCCAGGCCGATCCAGTTTTCCAGCGGCCACTCTTTCAATGGACTGCTCGCGCAGACGGAGAGATGCAGCGCGCCGTGGGGCACGAGCGATTCCGCCTGGCGCCGGGATTCATCCGGCAACGACAAATCCCACCGGGGCGCAGCCAGCCGCAAACCGCAGGCGGCCAGGACTTGCCGGCGTTGCTCAAATACCGGCATCCCAGCCGGCGGCCGCGGCACCCAGGTTGGCACCAACCACGAATTCCAGAAATGTTTGCGCCCGGCCGCGTGCGCCACGCGCCACCGGGCGCCGGTCAACGCCGTCCAGAAAATCGTCCGATCCGCGCCGCTAAAATTGAACGCGAGATCAAAATCCTCGCGCCGCAGCGCGCGGACAGTATCCCACTGTTGCCGCAACGTGCGCCGCAGCGGATCGAGCTCCACCGGCCAGACGCGGTCCACACACCGGGCAAGCCGCAGCACCTCCCCACCTACCGGCGCGGCGACCACGTGCAATTCCGCGCGCGGATAATGCTGTTTAATTTCCCACAACGCCGGAACGAGATGCAGCGAGTCGCCGAGGAAACCCAGGTCCACCACAATTATTTTGCGGGCGTGACGCGTGTCATTGTATAAGTTGGCGGGCCGGGACGGCATTGACGATGACACCTAATAGCCAATCAACGCGGCCTTGACGATGCAAAAGCGCCTCCCCATTTCCGTGTGCATGGTATCCGGTGCCGAGGCGCACCGCATCGAGCGAACCCTCGAAAGCGTCGCGGCCTGGACCAGCGAGATCATCATTGTGCTAAATGCCGAAGTGCGCGACGGCACGGAGGAAATCGCCCGGCGCTTTGGCGCGCAAGTGTTTCGCGAACCGTGGAAAGGGTTCGTTGGCCAAAAAAACTCGGCGGCGGAAAAATGCCCTGGTCCCTGGCTGCTGAATCTGGATGCCGATGAAGTCGTTTCGCCCGCCCTGGCCGCCGAGATTCAACGCGCCGTCGGCCAAACCGCCAAACCGCGGACCGCTTATGAATTTCCGCGTTGCACCTATTATTGCGGGCGCTGGATTCGGCATGGGGATTGGTATCCCGATCGGGTCCGACGATTATATCGCAAGGACACCGCCCACTGGGCGGGCGAAGAGCCGCATGCCCAACTGCACGTTCACGGCCCGGTGGGCCGCTTGCGCTCGGATTTATTGCATTATAGCAACGAAAGCATCGCGCACCAGATTGCCAAAATCGCGCCCTACCATGCCGATTTCGTGCGGCGCCGGCTCGCGGCGGGCCAGGCCACCGGCATTTTTGATCTGACGGTGCGACCGCCGTGGCGGTTTCTGCGTGCTTACTTCCTGCGGCTGGGTTTTCTCGACGGCTGGCCGGGCTTTTACATCGCGGCGCTCAGCGCCTTCTCCACCCTCACGCGCAACGCGATGGTGTCCGAGGCCAATCTACCCAAGCCGACTTCGCCATGAAGCCTGTCGACGCTCGGGCGCGCATTGTCCTTCGGTTAGACCGGCGTGATGGGCCGGTCCGGAGGCGTCAGTCCGGTCCGCTTTCCTGGTGGGTGACCGGCCACCGCTTCCGCTCGAGGGAGGCTGGGCAACTTGACGGATTGGTCACTCCTTGGCCGGCAATTACCGTGTGAACCCCGTTGTCGTTACCCCAACCTCACCGTTCCGGGTGCTGCAGCTCAACTCGCGCCTCACGGGCGGCGGCACCGACGATCAATGCATCAAGCTGGCGCACGGTTTGCAACGGCTCGGCCATCACGTCTGGCTGGCGGGGCCAGCGGGCCGCGAATTTTCCGAAACCATCCGCAACCTCGGGATTAATTTTCACGCGACGCCGCCGGAGGGACCGCTCAAACTGCGCTTCATATTTGAACTCGCGAGGTTGATCCGGCGCGAGGGCATTCAAATCGTCCACGGCCATCACGGATGCGACCTCTGGCCGACGGTACTGGCGGGGCGGCTTTCCGGCGGCCGGCCCAAGATTGTGCTCACGCGCCATCTGGCCAAGAGTCCAAGTTCGTGGTTCAGCCGCCGCTTTCTGCTGGGGCAGTGCGATGCGGTCATCGCCGTTTCCAACTTTGTCGGCCGCGTGTTGCGCGAGGGCGTGGCGGAACCGGATTCCCTGGTATCGGAACGCCGATCCCGGCCGCCCCTGCGGGGGGATCATTCCAAAATAGAGGTGATTTACGGCGGCATCGATACCGGGCGCTTCCAACCGATGGACGGATCGCAGCTCCGCGCTGAATGGACACTACAACCCGAGCACTACGCCTTCGGCATGGTGGGCGGTTACGCTTTGCCGTTCGGCAAAGGCCAGCGCGAGTTCTTGCAGGCGGCGGCGAAGGTCCACCAGGAAGTTCCGCTAGCCCGGTTCCTGATCATCGGCCGCGGCAACATGGCCGGGGTGTTGCGGGATGAAATTGAACGGCTCGGTCTTGACGGCAAAGCGTGGCTGACGCCGTATTGCACGGACATGCCGCGGGCCATGAATGCCTTGGATTGCCTGGTGCATGCGCAGATCGGAACGGAAGCAATGCCGGGCGTGGTTTGTGAAGCCAATGCGTGCGGTCGGCCCGTCATCGCATCCAACCTCGATGGCATCCCGGAAGCGCTACGAATTGGGGATTACGGCACCTTGGTCCGGCCGGGCGGCGTGGCCGAATTGGCGGCCGCCTTGTTCGAGCAAGCCAGCGCGGCCAAGGCAAGTGAGGCGAAACAGCGCGCGGTGCATCTCCGGGTGGCGGCGGGATTCTCCCTCCGCCAATCCGCGCGGAATCATGAACTGTTCTACGCCAAGCTGCTGCGCCGTCATTCAGGAGGGAGCTAGGGGGATTGCCTTGGGCTGCTCGCGGACTCCCGCATCCAATTCCGGCAGGCCTCGCTCCTGACGGGACTTGACGCGTTTGACCAGCCGCCATTTGGTCAGTTTCGAAAACCACCGCCGCCGGGCCACGGGATTGGGCGGTGCCGCGAAGATCTGGGCGAGGAAATCCAGCAGCCGCGTGTGGTCCCACTCCTTGTTGGGCCGATTATTGTAGAACGGCGTGGCACTGAGGTATTTCAAGTAGAGTTCATCGTCTGCGTCGACTTTCAGGATGTGCTCGATGCAGGCGGCATCGGAGGCGAAATCGCGCCGATCGATAAAGGCTGCCGGATTGAACTGCTCTTTCACGGTGTTGTCCCCCCAAAAGATGGGCACGGTGCCCGCCGCGAGGGCATCAGTGAACTTTTCCGTCGTCCAGCCAGGGACATCCTTGTTCTCGAAGCAAATATTGAATTTGTAGCGACGCAAAAATTCCAGCTTGGGTTGCCGGCCCAGGGGCACCCGCCAGCCCGTGTTGTTCAACGCGCGGCCGGCCGAGTCCACGGGCTTCCGCGCATGCAACTGCGCAAAAAATTCCGAGCGGGGCCGCACCGACCGGTCCGCGTACCAGGTGAGAAATGAACAGAACCCCGCTTTAGACTGGAGGAGGGCGCGGTAGTCGGTACTTGGCGGGCGGATCAAATCATCCGGGCTACGCCACAGGCTATAGTAGGGCAGGTGAAAAGCGCGCGGGTCATTCACTTTGATGCTCAGGACCGCGAAATCGCAGTGCCGCCAATTGGGACGATAACACTCTTGCGTGTAGAAGATCTTGGTGCAGGCATAGAGCTGGTGTCGTTGCCCCTCGTGCGTGAAGAGGATAAAATCCGGCCAGTCCGACAACACCAGCTCAAAGCGTCGCGCGAGGAGGTCGAGTAAAGGATTATTCGCCTTGGCAAGGTTGGGAAAATCTACAAAATCGATCAAGACGCGGTCCATGGAGTGCATTGTGCCGTAAATTTCAGATTGCTGGCCGAGGGCCAAATGACCTTAACCATCCGCCCGAGTACCTTCAAGCTCGTTCGATCTGCTCTTGCGGAACGGAACAAGTTTGAGCCGGTCTGGCGACTGGTCCGCCGAGCGCGGAGGCTGGGCGAGGCAGCGGTGAAAACGGTCACGCACCGCGCGGCGACCGCGCAAAATTGAGGAGCGAAATGGCGGCTCACCCGGAAAAGGGCTTGCCGGCGAGACACGGGCGCGGCTTAATGCTGCCCATGTCTGCTGCATTGAAGCCCGCTGGCAAAACTTCCTGGCCACCGGCCCACGAGCTGGTTCGGGAGATCGTCAGCGAAATCAACGCCGATCCGGTCGACTTGCTGTCCACCGGTTTGGGGGCGGGGGCGGGCGAGCGGCGCTACCTCGAGATGCTGAGCCCACAATATGTGCGCACGCTCAAGGAGCTGGAGCAAATTCTGGCGCAACGATCCCCGCCCGAACCATCCACAATCCGGGTATTGGAGATTGGCTCGTTTCTGGGCGTGCTTTGTTTCGCTTTGCGGAAGGTGGGGTTTCAAGTGACGGCCCAGGATATCCCGGAATTTCAAAACAACCCGCGGTTGCGCGAGCGCTACCGGCGGGCCGGCATTGAATGCGTCGCCGCCAATCTGAAGCGTCGCCAGTTGCCGTACCCGGATGCCCATTTCGATTTCGTAATCATGTGCGAGACGCTGGAACACCTGAACTTCAATCCGTTACCGGTGATCAAACAAATCAATCGCGTGCTGAAGCCGGGCGGGCTTTTGTACCTGACCGTCCCGAACCAGCTCTCGGCCGGCAACCGATTGAAACTCTTGCGCGGCGAAACCATCCAGGCGTCGGTCGAACAGTTCTATCAACAGCTCGATCTGCGGTTGAACATGATTGTGGGACTGCACTGGCGGGAATATTCCAAGGCAGATCTCTTTGCGTTGTTAGGGCCCATGGGCTTCGCAATCCGGCGCCACTATTTTTACCAGGAGGATAAGACCTACCGTTACCGGCGGCTCAAATTCAGTTTCAAGGACTTGCTGGGTGAGTTCTTCCCTTCGCTCCGGCCGATTAATGTGGTGCTGGCGGAGAAGGTGGCCGAGGACAGGCACGAGTTCGACGAGACAGACGCACTCAATTGAGCTGAGGTCGCCGCAAAAAAGCAATTCCTTATCTGTCATCTGAATCCCGCACATGACGACCATTCTGGGCCTTTCAGCGTTTTACCACGATAGCGCAGCGGCGTTGGTGGTGGATGGACGCATTGTCGCGGCGGCGCAGGAAGAACGGTTCACGCGCAAGAAGCATGACCCTGCTTTTCCAACCAATGCCGTCGCGTATTGCCTAAAGGCGGGTGGCATTCCCCTGGCGGAATTGGACTACGTGGCCTTTTACGATAAGCCACTCCTGAAGTTTGATCGCCTGATGGAAACCTATCTTGCGTTCGCGCCCCGAGGTTTCCGCAGTTTCCAATTGGCAATGCCGGTCTGGCTGAAGGACAAGATTCATCTGCGCCGGTTGTTGCGGCGCGAACTGGCGGCGGCGCGCCGCGCCCGGTTCGTCTTCACCGAACACCACGAGAGCCATGCCGCCAGCGCTTTTTTCCCCAGCCCCTTTGAGCGGGCGGCCATTCTGACGGTGGACGGCGTTGGGGAATGGAGCACGGCAACGATCGGTATCGGCGAAGGAAATCGAATGCGGCTGCTGCGCGAAATGTCGTTTCCGCATTCGCTGGGGCTGCTGTACTCGGCGTTCACTTACTATTGCGGCTTCAAGGTGAACAGCGGCGAATACAAGTTGATGGGACTGGCCCCGTACGGCAAACCTGTCTATGCCGAGACGATCCGTCAGCACTTGATTGACGTGCGGCCCGACGGCAGCTTTTGGCTGGGCCTGGCGTATTTCGACTACTGCCAGGGCTTGACGATGACCAACCGGCGATTTGACCAGCTCTTTGGCGGCCCGCCACGTGCGCCCGAGGCACAAATTGAGCAACGCCACATGGATTTGGCGGCGAGTGTTCAGCTAGTGACCGAGGAGGTCGTGATGCGCATGGCCCATGAAGCCCATCGGGCAACCCAATTGCCGCATCTCGTGCTGGCCGGCGGTGTGGCCTTGAATTGCGTCGCGAATGGGAAACTGCTCCGTGACGGGCCGTTCCAGGACTTGTGGGTTCAACCCGCCGCTGGCGACGCGGGAGGGGCGCTGGGCGCCGCCCTGTTCACCTGGCATCAACTGCTCCAGAAACCCCGTTCGGTAAGCGGTCAGGATTCGCAGCAGGGCAGCCTGTTGGGTCCGTGCTATTCCAATGAGGCGATTGAGATATTTCTCCAGACGCAGGCGGCCGTCTCGCGGCGCTTCGCCGACGAGGCCCAACTCCTGGCGGAACTGGCCCGCCTGCTCGCACAAGGTAAAATCGTCGGTTGGTTTTGCGGCCGGATGGAGTTTGGCCCGCGCGCCCTTGGGGCGCGCAGCATTTTGGGTGACCCGCGGAACCCCGCCATGCAGTCGGTGATGAATCTGAAGATCAAATACCGCGAGAGTTTTCGTCCTTTTGCGCCGTCCGTGCTGAAAGAACGCGCCGCGGAATATTTTGGTTTGCCGCCGCAGACGGAAAGCCCCTACATGCTCATCGTGGCGCCCGTCAATGCCCGGCAGCGCAAAACCCTGACCGAAGCGGAGACGCAAACGATGACGGTCGAAGACGATTTGCGGAAGCGTGTAAACGTGGTCCGGTCCACCGTGCCAGCGGTCACCCACGTGGATTACAGCGCGCGGATTCAAACCGTGGATGCGGCGCGACACGGGCGGTTTTACCGGCTCTTGCAGGCGTTTGAAAAAGAGACCGGGTGTCCGGTCCTCGTAAATACCAGCTTTAATGTCCGCGGCGAACCGATCGTCGAATCGCCCGCCGACGCGTTTCGCTGCTTTCGCTGGACCGACATGGATGCGCTCGTACTGGAGGACTTTTTGTTGCTCAAGGCAGACCTGCTGGACGCGCCCTCCGACGACGAGAAGCAAAAACATCTGTCCGCGTTTGCTCCCGACTGAATCGCCTACCATGAAATGGTCTGATCTACCCCTCAAACCCACGCGTGAGATGCTCCGGCAATTCTCGGGCGCCTGGCTGATCGCTTTCGCCGGGCTGGCCGGTCATCGGGCACTGGTGCGCCATCAGCCCGGCGCGGCCTTGGTTTTGGGCGCGGTGGCGTTGCTGGGGTTGATCGGCTTGGCGCGGCCGGCTCTGGTCCGCTGGGTGTTCATCGGGGCTGCCGTCCTCACATTTCCCATTGGCTGGGTCATTTCTCAACTGGTGCTCCTCTTGATGTTTCTGCTGGTGATTACCCCGGTCGCTCTCCTCCTGCGCCTGCGCGGCCGCGATGTTCTGCAATTGAAGCGGCCGCCGGATAAGGCCAGTCTGTGGAAGCAGCGCCCCGAACGAACCGAACCCAGTCGATACCTGAAACAATATTAATGGCGGAGCGACACCCGCCTGCGACCCATGAAAGAAGACGAACCGAACGAATTCGAATCGGCTGCCGAACAATCCGGCGGTGGAATTATCAGCGAACTGTGGGCGTTCCTAAAATCGAACAAGAAGTGGTGGATGCTACCGATCATTGTCTTGCTGCTGCTCCTCGGGCTGCTGGTGCTCTTGTCCGGTACCGGCCTCGCCCCGTTCATCTATACGATGTTCTGACCGATGGGCGCTGCGACCGCCGCCCCGGTCTCCGCAATCCGCGTTCGGCCGGCTGCAACTCGGCGGGCAGGCAGGAGCGACGGGGGGAGCTGGCTCCCTTGGTTTCGGCGGAGTGGCTTCCGGTCTCACCCTGCACGATGTCCTTGGCTCGGGCTTCAGCTAGTATCCGGTTGGCGAGATCGATCCAGTGGACGCAATTGTTGGGGAAATAATGCCGCGGCCACTTGGTGCAATGGCGGTGCGAAAATATCCCCTGGTCGGGATGAATCCGCTGATCGCGAGAGCAAACCGCGGGGGTTTTGTGCGTGAGCTCCTACGCCAGGCCGGGCGTTCGCACGGGGCCGCCGGGTGATGTGTCGCCAGGCATTCCGTTCTTGCCTTGGCCGGCCAGGCTCTTGGCTCGGGAAGGTAGCCGCGGACGCGCATGCCGGCCGGCCGAGCGGCTGCGGACCCACCTGAACCGGAAAGTCACCCCCGAGCACCCGGACTCAGTAAAAATCCACTTTCTTGCCGCTCAGCGGCGAGGGGCCTTCGTTAACCGCGCTCCGGATGCGCATCCGGTGCGGCGCATTGCGTTTCAATAGCAGCCACCGGCGGAACCACCGCTTCTCGCGCGCGGCCAAGGGCGGCGTGGGATCACTAAAGATGCGGCCGAAAAAATCGCGGATCCGGTTGGGATCAAAATACTCGTTCGGCCGATTATCTCTGAAGTACGGCTCCCGCAAATATTGGGCGTACAGGGCGTCGTTACGGTCCACCTCCGCCACCTGATTCGCCAGCGCTTCCAAGGAAGGAAAATCGTTGGCGTTGATGAAGCTCTTCGGGTTGAACTCGTCCACCACCCGCGGATTGCCCCAATAAATGGGAACGCAACGCGCACTCATGGCCTCGGCGATTTTTTCCGTCGTATAGCCGGGCACCGATTCGTTCTCGAACGCCATGTAGAATTTGTAGGGCGTCAGGAAATCCAGCTTGGCCTGAGGATCAAATGGCACCACAAAGCCGAGGTTATTTAGCGCCTTACCGCCGGCATCCACGCGCTTGTAGCGCGAGAGCAGCTGAAAAAAACGCCCCCGGTGCTCCGTCTTCCGATTCAGGTAACTGGAACAGAAACAGCAAAACTTGGTTTTGCGGGGCATCCATTCCCGGGCTTCGTCCGGTGAGCGCACCAGCGCTTCGGCTTGCACCCAGTTGACGTAGAGCGGGAGGCGCAGATGACGGGGATCGTCGAGCAGACGGTGCGTCATCGCGTAATCACACTCGCGCCAATTGGGCGCGTACACTTCGCTGGTCCAAAAAATCTTTTTGCAGGTGTAGAGCCGGTGGACATTTGAGTTGTGCGAATAAATAAGGAAATCCGGATCATCCGTGACCCGCACCGGGAAGCGTTCCCGCAGCACATTAAAGAAAAAATTGTCTTCCTTCGGTTGGACGTGGCCGAAGTCCGTGAAATCAATATTGATCGGTGGCCCCACAGCCGGATTGTTCATGAGAACGGCACGCTACTGCAAATCGCCACCCGCCGTCAAAAGCGAAACCGGGTTGAGGCAAATGGGCGCTCCGGGACTCCTTGCGTTTGCCGCTTCGCAGTTCGGGGAGCGCGGCGCAGCGGTCACACCAGGCCGCGTGAACGCGGCGCTCCCGACCAACCCCACGCGGGCGCTGGATCGGAGGCGGTGGAGTGCGCCAGTTAGGTGATCCGGGGCGATGGAGTACGCACTTGCCCCCATCACGCACTACCTGCTAACCCTGTAGCGCGGCACGATGAAACCAGCCTTCATGCGCCAATGAAACTCATGTTCCCTATTTTCGTTTTTCCGGTGGGGGCGGTGGTGGGCTCAGCACCCCAAACAACCAAAGCAATAAACTGGAGGCTCCCATTAAGCTGAAACATTGGATTCGCTTTCTGGTGTACCGGGACTCGACCTGGCATGGGCAATTCTCCGCCCTCGCCCCGCTCCTCCTGAAAGGCCAGGGCGCGGCGCGCACCGTGGTGGATGTGGGGGCCAACGACGGGTTTTACAGTTCCAATTCCTACCCGTTCCTAGCACGCGGCTGGCAGGGGCTGTTGATCGAACCGCACCCCGACGCCTTCCGTAAGGCCCAACGGCTCCACCAAAAACGACCGCAAGTCGTCCTGCTAAACGCCGCCTGCTCGGATCAGGACGGGGAACTGGAGTTGCAGACTGATGCGGCCGACGAGGGCGGAAGTCATTCGTCGCTCGGCGAAACGCCAGCCAGCCGGCCGAATCCCGTGCCAGCACCGGGAGCGCCGCTGCGGGTCAAGGTCCATCGGTTGGAGGCGCTCCTGGAAGCGCACCAGATCCCGCGAGAATTTGGTTTACTCACCGTTGACACCGAAGGTCACGATTTCCAAGTGCTGCGCGGCACCAACCTGGCGCGGTATCGTCCGCGGGTCATCATCACGGAAAAGAACCCGGACGATGACGATAAATTCACCCACCTGCGAACCCACGGGTACCGCCTCCAGGCGGATTTGACCTACGACACGGTCTGGACGGCGACCTGACTTTGCGGGCGTTGACACAGATTGCGCCGGCAAAATGCAAACTTGACCATTGGCGAGACAACGTGGTTTCGCGCCGTGCGCGCTTGACTCCGTTCCCTGCTTGGAATTTGCTGAGCGCAACATGACCGTCGAGCCAGCACTTGAAAGCTACGCGCAAAACCGGGAAGACATTCTGGCTTGGGATTATTTCGGCCGCAAAACCGACGGTTTTTTTGTCGAAGTCGGGGCGAATCATCCCACCGAACTGAGTCAGACCTGGTTCTTGGAACAACGCGGCTGGAAGGGAATCCTAGTCGAGCCGTTGCCGGCGTGTTGCGAAAAACTCCGAGCCGTTCGCACGCACAGCATCATTTGCGAAGCGGCAGCGGGGGCCCCGGAGCAGGTCGGTGAAGCCACGTTAAACGTGGCCCAATCCGATGTCTGGTCACACCTGGGCGCGGAGAACAAGGAGCTCCCGCTGGCGGCACGGATCAAGGTTGCGGTGCGGACGCTCGATAACATTTTGGAAGAATTGCGCGCGCCGCCGGTTGATTTATTGTCCATCGATACGGAGGGCATGGAAATCCAGGTGTTGCGCGGCTTGAACCTGCCCGCGCGCCGGCCTGCTTTGGTTTTGCTCGAGGATCACATGGAAACTCTGGACCTCTACTTTTACATGCGGCGCGCGGGCTACAAACTGCTCAAGCGAACGGGGCCCAACAACTGGTGGGCGCCCGCGACGGCGAAAGCCATGCCCCGAACGTTCCGGGAGCGGCTTTCGTTGTGGAACCGCATCTGGTTTCGCCATCCCCGGCGGCGGCTCCAGTGGCTGTTCGAAACGCGGCCCGGCAACTGACGGCGCCCGTACCGTCGTCCTGCGTCGGCTTCAGCGGGGCGGGGCGAACATCATTTCGCACCACATCAACCGCTTGTGGGCGGAGTGTGCAAAATCATAAAACCCCATCAAATCGTAATGGTGGCTGGCGAGCAGGGTGATGAGGTCCTGAGGGGACGCCTGATTCTCGTAAAGCGAAATGAAACTAACTTCCAAAACGATGCAACCTATCTTCCGGGCGGAGAGAAATGCTTGGGCGCCTTGCAGGACAAACAATTCAAACCCCTGCACGTCCATTTTGAGCAGATCGATCCCGGTCACGGACGCGTGTCGCCCAAAGGCATCGAGGGTGGTCATCTCGACTTCGATCTTTCGCTGGCAGTTGATGACCCCGGGCCCCAGATATTCTTCACTGGGCAGGTTTGCGGGCAAAATCGAATTGGTCTGGTGAAAAGCGTTTTCATTGATTTCGATCCTGCCGGGCACGGCCCCCAAGGCTTGGTTGACGGCGGTCAGTCGGGGTTCGGTCGCAGCCAGCCCGGTCAATTTTTGAAAAGTCGTGGGCGTGGGTTCGAAGCTGAAAATCCGCGCCTGCGGGAAATGTCGCAGAAATTCCCGGGCGCTTTGGCCTTCATTGGCGCCCACATCGAAAACCGTTTGGATTTCACCGGCGGCGAGGATCGTCTTCACGTCCGACCAGAGATCGCGGCCAAATTCGACTTTGGTAATTTCGTAGCCAGTCCACGGCTTCAAAATCCGGTTGATGGCCCTTCGAAAGCTCACGCAGCGGTAATGGTAGCGGTTGTCATGCCCACAAGTATGGCGTCAGTGTTGCCAGATTCACGCCGGGGCGTCAACTTGATGCGCGGCCTACCGTTGGATTCGAGGGCCGTGGAATTTTCCTACCCAAGATTTCTGTTATCGCATTTGTTCTTTGGGGCATGTTATCCTCGGTTCCAGTTAAAATGAGTGACACCGAAATCCCATGCCGCTTTCGAAATCGATTGTCAGCGCAAAGGTCGGCTTGAACGATCCTGATTCGAGGTCCGTTCACCGCGTCCAAGCCGGACCCAGCGGAGGCGATGGCACGCG
Organism: Verrucomicrobiota bacterium; assembly: GCA_025350905.1. Taxonomy (GTDB): domain Bacteria; phylum Verrucomicrobiota; class Verrucomicrobiia; order Limisphaerales; family JADLHS01; genus JADLHS01. The sequence goes on along the minus strand of JANXWY010000070.1, from coordinate 15,708 downwards.
GTGCTTGACCTGCGATTCCTCAACACCGCTCCTAAATGAAAGTGACAAGGGACCAGGCTTCGGCTTATGAAACGACCGAGCGAGGTCATTTTTGTCACCGACCGCCTGGAAGGGGGGGCAGGCCGGGCTGCCAGTCGACTTTTCTCAGGACTGATTGAGGGCGGAATCGAGGCCCAGCTCTGGCATTTTTCAAATGATGTTTGGTCTGGTCCCGGGACCGCCCGCAGTCTTGATCCGCTTCCAACCCGACCCGGGTGGGAACGCCTACTTAAGAATTTTTCTAAAGAGATGGCGAACCGCTTGCGGCACCGCCGACATACGCTGGCCTTCCTGAAAGCGGTGGCCCCTTGCCGACCCCGATTAATCCACCTCCACAACTTACACGCGTCGGGAATTAATCATGCGAGCTTGATGCACCTTCCAAAGCAAATCGCGATCGCTTGGACCTTGCATGACTGTTGGGCCTTTGACCCATTTCCTTTTCGCTGGTTCGATGGTGGCTTGGGTCAATTTGCGCAGATCACCACAGACGAGATCCGTTTGGCAGAGGGAGGACGGAGGCGTGAAAGTTTCTTCGCCGCTCGTGCGGATGTGCTCCTGGTCGGTCCCTCGCGCTGGATCTGTTCTGCCGCCAAGAGCGTCCTAGGCGCCCCCATCCAGACCCGGCACATTCCTTACGGAATCAATCTCAATCACTTCTCTCCTCGCGAGAAGCAGCTATGCCGCCGCGAGCTTCGCCTCGATGGAAACCGGTTTTGGATCGGGTGCGCTGCCTTCTCAGCCCATCGGCGAAAAGGCATCGACGTGCTGGCCCAAGCGGCTGGAAGTCTCCCTTTTGACAAGGTCGGCTTGCTACTATGGGGAGACAACAGCGGGCTCGCATGGCCTCCTGGCCTCCCCATAAGGGATTTCGGCCAGATCACCGATACTCAGCGTTTGAACACGCTTTATTCAGCCTGCGACCTTTTTGTTTGTCCCAGCCGGATGGATAACTTCCCGCTCACCATGCTGGAAAGCATGGCCGCCGGCACCGCCACGGTGGCGAGCAACCGTGGCGGCACGGGCGAGGCGGTTCAATCAGGGTTCACCGGCGAAATGTTTGAAGGCGAGGACGCGCAGGCACTCAGCGCGGTTCTGGTTGGCATCATGCAACACGCCGACACAAACCTCATGGGCAGACAGGCGCGAGCACGAGTCGAACACCGCTTTGCATCGGGGCAGGAAGCCGTGGCTTGGGAGCGGGCCTATGACGAACTTACCAGTAACGCTCGCCCTGATGCCAGACGCCTCAGGGAAAAACAATCCGCCGAGCTTGAACCCCAGGAACCGGCTGACTAGATTGGCCCGACGGGACGGTGTTCCTGCCGGAGTTCCGGATAACCTAGCCTCGATATACACGTGAAATTGCGTGATTTTATTAGAAAAGTTGGCAACCCGCAGGCCTGGCGCGAACGCTGGGAACTCAGACGCATCGAACAGATTCCGAGATATAACCGCGGAGTCACCTCGCTGTTTGGTCCGGGCTTCGAGTTCGTGGATAGCGCGTCGTTTCTTTTCATCCATCACGAGCTGTTTCACAAGCACGCCTACGAGTTTCAAACCGACAGACCGGCACCGCGAATCATCGACGGCGGGGCCAATGTCGGCTTGAGCCTCGTCTATTTCAAAAAGCTGTATCCCGAGTCCACCGTCCTGGCATTCGAGGCGGATCCGCTGATCCACAGCGTGCTCACGGCGAACGTAGCGTCGTTAGGATTGAAAGGGGTGACGCTGCGAAACGAGGCTTTGTGGGACCAGCCAGGTAGCGTTCGGTTCCTGAGCGATCACGCGGATGCGGGCCGCGTGGGCGATGGCGACACCGGGGTGGAGGTGCCCAGCCTTCTGCTACAGGAAGTCTTGGATCAACCCGTGGACCTTCTGAAACTGGACATCGAAGGGGCCGAGTACCGGGTGTTGAAAACCGCTCAAGAATCACTCGCCCAAGTTGATAGATTGTTTGTCGAATACCACTCCCACACCGACAAGCCGCAGGAACTTGCCGGCTTGCTCCAAGTGTTGGCCGACTCAGGATTCCGTTATTACATCACGGCACCTTGCGTCTACTCCCCGAAACCGTTGCTACGGCGGGAATCGTACCATGGTTTCGATATGGTACTGAATGTCTATGGCGTTCGCAGGTAATTGCAGCACGCAGATCCTTTCACTTCGAGCGTGTCAAGAAGTACACGCCACAGACGCTTCAGACACGCAACGGCGAGGGCGAGAAGGTCGCCGCAGAGTTTGTTTTGAGCCTAAGACGGCATGGGCTTGTAACCCGTTTTGAAGCATTTAATATGGCGCTGTGGCATGAAGAAAATTGTAAGCTGCCCGGAAGCAACCCCGGCTGGGCGCTGACTTTTGCTTTCGTAGGTCCCGTCACGGACCCCGTGTGGCGGAGTTCTGGCGTACAGAGATAGGGTAACGCAATGACGAATACTAAGCGGATGCTAATGCTCCTCCATGTCTTAACCGGGGGCTTGCTGGTCATTGCATCAGTCTTGGCGAACTATATCCTAGCCACGCCTCATCGTTGGGGGCTCATGCAGTTCCTAACTTTTATCCTCGGGCTTGGCCTTGTCATAATCGGATTCGGCCACCGGCGAATGGGAAGCATCTCTCGCGTATCAACCAATCTTTGCGTATCGCTCCTGAGCCTAATTGTGTTTCTTGCGCTGGGTGAAGGGTTCTTTCGGGGCATTGGATTTGACTTTGCAGGCGAGGAGCGGGCTTGGCGTCAGGTCCCCCCATTCTTCCGACTTCCAATTGCCCCAACCGGTGACGTTTTCTTCAAGCGTCCTGGATCCGAACATTGGACCGGTCAGGTGCTGAATACTCGAGTGGCGCAACTTGGGGATGATCCAAATCCCTACGCGGAGGAGCCAGTGATCACTGTCGATTACGACCGCAGGGGCTTTAGAAATCCGGATCAGATGACGAACTGGACTGTCGCCGTGGCCGGAGATTCGTTTACCGAGTTGGGCAACCTGGCATATGAACAATTATTCACTTCCATACTAGCCCAAACCCTAAACGTTTCCGTGTTGAATTTGGGCACCAGTCACACCGGGCCACTTACCCAGCTGAGTTACCTTCGTGATTACGGTATCGCGACGAACACCAAGCACACAATTATTGTGTTCTTTGAAGGCAATGACCTCGAGGATCTTGCCGACGAACATAAAGCGTTGGTCCGGTGGCAAGAGACTGGCGAGCGGGATTACCGTGAATTCCGTAAACAGCCATCACTTGTGAGGGCGCTTTACAAGCTTCTGAGACGAGTAGGGCTTAGAAAAGCGAATCCGATCACTGCTTATTTCAAATCGTCACAAGGGAAGGTTCCGGTCAGCCTGACCGACATTCCGCCGGGTAGAGATCAAATCTCAAAAGCGACGATGCACCAGCTCGACTTTTTTTTTAGGCAATATCATGATTTTGGTAGCACAAGGCAAATCACGCTCTGGCTGGCATACATGCCGTGCAAGCTGCGAGTTATTCACGGACAAGTTGAATTCACCGCCCGTGCTCCTGAGAAGCTTAAGAATTGGCAACCGACCGACCTCCCCGAAGTTATTTCAGAAATGTGCAAACAGTATGAGATCAAGTTCATTGATCTGACTCCAGCGTTGATTAGGGAAACCAGCCGCAACCAGCAGCTGTTGTACAACTCACTCTATGATACCCACCTTAACTCGCTAGGCTCGAGAGTAGTGGGGCAAGAGCTGGAGCGCCAGCTCTCGGGACAGATTCCTTGATCGCCGAGGTGCACCACCGCCGGGCGGCGAGCGGAGGCGTGCGCAAGAGTGCTGTTCGTGCTGTGTTTGAGGTAACGGCGGTCGTCCCCGGGTGTTCGCTAGGGTTTCGCTGCTCTCAGGTCAGGAAGCTGCGAAGGGATGCCCGGCTCACTTCCTGGATTCGGAATCACCCCGCACCGCTGCGTGCTTCAATTGGTTCAATCGTTTCGCGGAGCGCTCGCGCCGGGTGCGATTTCGCCAGGCTCGCGGGTTCAAGACCCACGGGACTGCGCTACGCCGATCCTGATCGAACGCCGCCTTGGCGTCAAAATAGGAAGTCAACTCCGTCATCAAGTCGTCCCAAAGTGCGCGCGGCAACGTTTGTTCGGTAATGACGCCGGAACTCCGCCAGGATTCCATCGCCGCGCGCAGCACGGCATCCACCCGGCGCGCCGTGAGGCGAGATTGCTTTTCCGCAGCCGACGCGTTCGTCGGATGGAGTGCGAAGGTGGAAAATTTGTCCGGGACTATGCCCCACGCGAATTCGGCCGCGTGCATCAAGCCCCACGCCGTGTCGCCGGAGGTCCCGAAATCCGTGGGAAAGGGGTGGCGCTGCAAAATCTCCGTGCGAAACAGATCACTCGCGCTGCTGCCCGTCAGCGCATCCGTGGCATGAATCGCCGCGAATATCACCGCTTCAATCTGGCGCAAGCGGTACGGCTGGTTCACGGCCAGGGTCTCGATCACATCATCCGCGGGCCACGGAATGGCGGGGTGAGCTTGTCCGGAGACGTCGCAAAAGGTTGGTCGGCTGATCACGACGTCACAGGTCAGGGCCTCGGCGACCTCAACCAATTTGCCTACGCCGGCTCGCGTGATGGTATCCCCCGTCGTCGCAATGGACACGTACCGGGAACTAAGTTGCGCAATGCCATGATTCCAGGAGGCGTAGAGCCCGGGCGGATGGCTGGTAAACCGCAAGTTTGGATGCTGCAGGTTGGCGCGCAAAAAATCCACGGTGCCATCGGTGGAATAACTGTCCACGACCACGACCTCCGCCGCCAAATCCAACCACGGCCTCAGGCCTGCCACATGACGCGGAAGGTACGGCATGGAATTTTTCGTGGGAATGACGACCCCCAATGGCAACATGACTTGATCCGGCAGCAATACTTGGTTTCCAGCGCGCTCAGGCTTTAGGGGAGGCTCACCATTAACAAGCAAAATCTCCTGGCCTGCTTCCGCCTAACAGAACTGAGCATTCATTCCCCCTTAAGCCGCAGACGTGGGTTCGCCGCGCGGTAACCGGCGCGGCTTGGGCGTCGATGAGGGTGACGCCTGGCCCGGATCGATCCGTCCGTTCGGCCCGACCGAGACAGCGCTGCGCGCCTTCCTTACCAAATTAGTGGAAGATTTAACTTCCGCGCTTGGGCGTGCGCCAATTCCCGTCATCGGCGTTTAACCATTCGCAGGTTAGGCGCAATCCGTGATCAAACGCCACGTCCGGTTTCCAACCGGTGTCGGAAAATAATTTACTCGAATCCAGCACGTTTGCCTTCACATCAAACGCCCGCTCCGGCAGGTGCACGACCTGAACCGCGCAGCCAAATTTCTTCAGCACGTGGGCCATGGCCTGGACCACGTCCAGATTGGAATGGCCCACGCCGGAACCGAGGTTGTAGGTTTCCCACTGGCGGCCTTTTTCGAGGGCCCGGACGATGCCTTCCGCCAGGTCGCTGACATACAGATAATCCCTCACAGTTCCGACGGGACCGAAAATCTTGATGGGCTCGCCGCGCATGGCCGACGCCATGGCGGTCGAAATAAACCCCTGGCCCACGTACGGTCGTTGGCCGACCCCGTAGGCGTTGGCCGGCCGGAGGCAGACGAACTGCAACCCATGGGTCTGCGCGTAGAGATGCGCGTAGTTTTCCACGGTCAGCTTGGTCACGCCATAAGGCGAGATCGGTTTGGTGGGATGCTTTTCATCGATGGGTAATTTGATCGCTTCGCCGTACACCGTCCCGCCGGATGACACCAGGAGCAGCTTCCTTCCGCGTTTCGCCACTTCCGGAAACAATTGCGCCGCGGGCGGCAAGTTTTGCAACAGATCCGCCAAAGGATTTTCGAAGGAGGTGTTGGGCACGCTGGCATACGCCAGATCAATCACTTCCTGATGCCGATCCAACAGACCGTTGATTAAATCCAACTGGGCAAAGTCGCCCCCAACATAGACCACCCCGGGCGGCAGTCCGTAGGCCGGAATCGTTCGTCGGCCCAGCACGGTAACGCGTCGCCCGGTGGCCACCAACTTGGGGACCAGGTGCGCGCCGATGTAGCCGGCGCCGCCGATGACCAAAATGTCTCGAGCTTGGCTCAAAATATCACCTCTCAACTACAAGTATTGATCGACGCCTTTGAGGGCCCGAATATGTGTCGCCCGCAGCAATTCTTGCAGGCGACGTTGATTCGCTTCCAGTTTTGATCGGTCATTTTCTTTGTGCCACAGGTGCAGAACCGGAACCGCACAGCGTCCACTCTTATGCCGCCGGCCCGCCCGTAACAAGCGGATGACCAAATCCGAATCTTCCATGCCCCAGCCCGTATAGGATTCATCCATGCCATTCACCTGGATCAGGTCGTCGCGCCACACGGCCAGATTGCAAGTCTTGGCGCCGCGCCAGCGCCGTGGCTGCCACTTGCGCCAGGGCCCGTCCGGCAAAGTTAGCAACGGCTGGAGGCGGTTGATATCTTTCTTAAGCCGTCGAACGACCCATTGCGCCAGTTTCCAATCGTGAACAAATCCGGCATGCCCAAGAATCTGTTGGGTGAAATTTTGGGCCAGCAGGACCCGATTACCCGGAACAAACCAGCCGGTTTCCGCCAGCCGGGCATGCTTCGACAAAAAATCCGGCCGCGGGACGCAATCCTGATCGGTGAAAACAATATAGTCGGCGGCGGTCTGCGCTACCGCCTTATTCCGAATCGTCGCGGCCCGGTAGCCCGTGTTCTCCTGCCAAACGTGGGTGATGAGAAAAGTCGCCCGCCGCTGGTAACGCTCAATGACTTCCTTGGTCTCGGCGCTCGAGCCGTCATCGGCGACGATGATCTCAAAATCAGGATAGTCTTGCGCCAGGTAGCCTTCAAACAAGGCGGTGAGCATGTCGGGCCGGTTGTAGACCGCTGGGACCACGGCAATGCGCATCATGTTATCTCTTTTTTCTCTGGCCCAAACAATTCGTTGAACGCGCGATAATAATCCGTCCCCAGTACGAAGCGAAATCTGGTTTCCCGACGCGCGCGACTCCCGGCGAATGGCCTTTGTGTCGCGCTCATCGCCAATGATTTTCAACTGGTGGGAGCGGGCGTCAAGCAAGTTTTCCCAGCCTTGCCTCTGGGAACGGTGAGCGCCGGACGGCCGCCTCCCTGATCGGTTTGAAGCGGGTCCAAGCCAGGTTCGAACCCAGCGCAGCTTTGCACTGCCAACCCGGACAAAGTTTGTTTGCCAGCGCGACGCGGGATGTTTTAGCCTCGCGCATGGGCTCCCCCGACTCGGCCGTCTCAGAAGTGTATCATGTTCAATCCTGGCTTTACCTCGGAGGTGCGGCACTGGTGGGACTGTTCAATCTCTGGATGATTGTGGACGCGATCCGTCGTCGGGAATGGGTGTGGGTGGGGATCCTGCTAATTTTTCCCGGGATTTCGACGCTCTGGTATTTTTTCTACATGTTCCGCGATTCACCTGCCACGCGGGGTTTTGAACTGCCCGGCGCGCAGAATCGCCGCCGCATCAAGGAGCTGCAGGCCCAGATTTATCACCTCGACAAGGCGCATCATCACTCGCAGCTCGGGGACGTTTATTTTCAGCAGGGCAATCTCCCGAAGGCCGAGGCCTGTTATCGCGCCGCGCTGGAGCGCGACGGACAGGATCTCGACACGCGCGCCCATCTCGGCCAATGCCTGCTCCGCCAGAAGCGCGCCGCCGAGGCGAAGCCATTATTGGAAGGCGTGGTGCGGGAAAATCCGAAACACGACTACGGCCACACCACCATGGCTTTCGCGGAAACTCTTACCGCGCTCGGCGAAACCGACAACGCCCTCGGCGTCTGGCAACACGTCACGGCCAATCATGCTTATCCGCGCGCGAAAGTTCAGCTGGCAGAACTTTATTTCGCCAAAGGCCAGCCGGACCTTGCCCGCACCGAACTCAAAGACGTGCTGGCGGAGGATCCCCACGCCCCGACCTACCAACGCCGGCGCGATCGTGTTTGGGTAAATCAGGCGAAGCGTTTGATCCGGAAATTGCCGTAGAGGTCACGTAGCAGCCGACGTGAGGAGGCTCAAACTCAGAAGGCGGAGGGCGGAGGACAGAGGAAAGTCAGAGCCTCCTTACGTCGGCTGCTACGCCTCAACTCTTAAACGCAATTGGCAGGTCCGCGGGTTGGCAGCAGACGGGGAGCTTAGGATTACGAGGAAGACCAAGAGCTCCGGCTTGCTCGCCACCTTCAATTGCCCCTCCTCGTCCGCGACCTATCTGTCTCCCGTAGCCCCTTACTCCGAAAACGCGAGGTAAGGGATGAAGGCGATGTTCACGACCGGGATGAACATCAGGATGACCAGCCAGGGACTCTTACCCCGAGCGGCACAAATTTTTGCCCACAGCATGATTCCGATTACGAAGTTCACGAACGGAATGAGGAACAAGATCAACATCCACGGGGCCATCCCCGCCACCTGGAGCAACGGCAGGATTTGAACGATGGGAATCCAGATCAGGACGCCGGGATTCACCCCGCATTTCTCGCAAATAAGTTTGAGGCAAAAGCAGGTGAAGACGTAGAGGGCCAGGGCGACGAGCAATATGGATCCGAGCGCGGCGAGGCTGAGCCCCGTGGCGGCGGCGTTGGTGGCTGTTTCGTTCATGGTGGTTTTGATTTTAGCAGTTGGTTTTTATTTTCGGCGAGACCCCAATCCGCAACGGGTTTGCGGCTGCCTTTGTTGCAGAACGACCGACAAAAGCAAGCCCTATCCCCGGCAGCTTGCGGACTGCCACGCATTTGCCTTTCTCGCCCCGGCGCTTTACGGCATTCTGAGTGTATGTCAGGTCTAATCGCCATCGTCGGCCGTCCCAATGTCGGCAAGTCCGCCCTGTTCAATCGCATCATCCGGCGACGGCTGGCCATTGTGCATGACGAACCAGGCGTCACGCGCGACCGGGTGAGCGCCGAAGCGGAATGGCGCGGACGCCCCTTCACGCTCGTGGACACCGGCGGGATCGGTCTGTTGCGCCGGGAAAAATCCAGCGACATCATCGTCAAGGCCACGGTCGGGCAGGTGGAACTCGCCATCGAAGCGGCCAACGTCATCATCCTCGTCGCCAATGTGCAGGAAGGTATTGTGCCGTTGGATCGGGAAGTCGCCCAACGCCTCCGGCTCTGCGGCAAGCCCGTGCTGGTGGCGGTCAACAAAGTGGACACGTACCGAGTCGAAGCCCAAGCCGCCGAGTTCTCGCAGCTTGGTTTCGAAAAGGTTTTCCCCGTCACGGCAATTCATGGCGAGGGGATTGATAACTTGATGCAGGAAGCCGTGCGGTTGTTGCCGGCGTACACGCCGGAAGCCGCGGCGCCGGTGGCGGAGCCAGCCGATCTCACGGAAGGCGCGGAAGAGGACCCGCCGCTTCCACGGAAGCCACGGGGCCCATTGAAACTGGCCATCGTGGGTCGCCCTAACGTCGGCAAATCCTCGATCATTAATGCGCTCACCCAATCGGAGCGCGTCATCGTCAGCGAAATCCCGGGCACGACCCGCGACGCGGTGGACGTGCCGTTTGAGGTCGAGACCGACGGGGTGCGGCAAAAATATGTGTTGATTGATACGGCGGGCATGCGCAAAACGCGGCGGGTGGGGGATTCCGTCGAGTTCTTCAGCGTGCAACGTTCCGAGGAGTCCATCGCGCGGTGCGACATCGCCGTGCTGGTGTTGGATGCGGAGAGCGGCATTCTCGAACAGGACAAAAAGATCGCCGACCGGATCGTCGAAGCGCGCAAGGCCTGCATCGTGGTGGTCAACAAGTGGGATATTTACGAGCAGTCCGTCCGCGTGGCCCGCACGGAAGAAATCGCGCGGCGCAACAAAAAGCTGCGGCGCGAGGGGAATGAGAACCCGCTGACCATGCTCGGTGAATTTGGCGCCTGGGTACAGGAGAAATTGTTTTTCCTCGATTATGCGCCGGTGATTTTTACCTCGGCGAAGTCCGGTTTTCATCTGGATCGGTTGTTGGAAGCCGTGCGCTACGTGGCTGCGCAATTGCAGCAGAAAATTCCCACGGCGTTGCTCAACCGCACCATCCAGGACGCCGTGGAGCGCCGGCAGCCGGTCAGCGCGGCGGGGCACCGCCTGAAGTTCTATTACGCCACCCAAGTCCGCCAATCGCCGCCGACGTTCCTGATGTTTGTGAATCGCGATGAACTCTTTTCCGACGCCTATAAAAAGCATCTCGCCGGCGATTTGCGGAAGGCGTTCGGTTACGAAGGATGTCCGATCATCCTGGTGCCGAAAGCGCGGCCCAAGACCATCGAGCCGCTGCGGAAATTTCACAAGGATAAGCCGTTCAAGGCGGGGGTGCGGCCCAAACGGAGCGGCAAGAGTTTCAGCTTTCACCGCGACAAAAATAAACCGCGGAGCACCCAGGCCTAAACCCCGCTCGACCCCGGACACTGGTTGGGGCAGTTCAGAAATGCACCAGCGTAGTTCGCGCGCTCGGGAGCTGGTGCATAGCGGTCGCGGAACGGCATTCGGTGGCCCCCGCAACCAAGGTAGTTATCGCTCACCCCACGGTTTGGACCGTGGCGGCAAGCGCGCTCCTGACACCAACCTCACCCAGCAACTTCGGTTGCCTTTGGGGCCGGCACGACGAACGCGCTGAGTCGATGCGCCATAATCAAGGGTTGAATTTCTTTTGGCCGGCCGATTTGGGTTCGGCGCTCCGTTTTTTATCAAACTCATCGTGTTTCCAGATCCCTCCATAACCTGTCGCAAAAGTTCTCCCCTCGTGGGTTATTCACCGGTGGGAATAACTCCGCAAAAACGCCTAATTGGCGAGCGATTCGAATGACGTGCCATTGGGAGTATCTCGGGGTAATTATTTTTGAAAAAATATCTTGAGCCATACAAGCAGTGGTAGCAAGATACGCGCGTTCCACCACTAATGGGGGAACTTCGTGTCTAAAAAAACGCCCGGCTCGCTGAGGAAATTGTGAATTTATTGCTTTTATTGTGATAGTTTTATCCTCGGCTCGTCGTGCCGGATGCACGGAAAAATTTCAACCCAAAGAAATACTATGATTGATGCTCGCGAAGATGTTTTGACGGCAAATTCCTCCTCCACCCGGCGCCGGCCCACCCCGGTCTCCGCCACACGCCCCGGAACTCGGGAAGCGGCCGAAACCGGCCGGTCACTGCCCATCAAGCGCGTCTTCAGCGATGCCAAAGTAAAACCCTTCGATCAAGTCGAATGGGATTGCCGCACCGCGGAGATCACCGACGATGGCGGCAAGGTGATTTTTAAGCAGGAAAACGTGGAAGTGCCGAAGGCCTGGTCGGTGCTCGCGACCAAGGTGGTCGTGTCCAAATACTTTTACGGCGAGCAACACACGTCCGAGCGCGAGACCTCCGTGCGCCAGCTGATCCGTCGCATCGCCCGCACCATCGCCGATTGGGGCGTGAAGGATGGCTATTTCAGCAAGGCGGATGGCGAAGTGTTTTACGATGAACTGACCTGGCTGTCCGTGAACCAGTTCGGGGCGTTCAATTCCCCGGTGTGGTTTAATGTCGGTTTGCACCATCAATACGGCGTCGGCAAAAACTCCGGCAAAGGTAACTGGTATTACAACCCCAAGCGCCGCGAAGCCGAGCGCGCCCGCACCCAATACGAATATCCGCAGTGTAGCGCGTGCTTCATCCAGTCCGTGGATGACAACATGGAAAGCATCATGAAGCTCGCCCATGCTGAGGCGATGCTCTTCAAGTTTGGCTCCGGGACGGGCACGGACCTTTCGCCGATTCGTTCGGCGCGTGAAAAACTCAGCGGCGGCGGCCGCCCCAGCGGCCCGATGTCATTCCTGAAAGTTTACGACCAGGTGGCGAACGTGGTCAAATCCGGCGGCAAAACCCGGCGGGCTGCGAAGATGAACACGCTGCGCGACTGGCATGGCGACATCGAAGAGTTCATTGACGCGAAGCAAAAGGAAGAGCGCAAGGCGTGGGCATTGATCGAGCAGGGCTACGACGGCTCATACAACGGCGAAGCCTATGGCAGCGTGATGTATCAGAACGAAAACCTCTCCGTGCGGGCGGGCGATCCGTTCATGGAAGCCGCCCTGGCCGGCCAGGAATGGTGGACGCGCTCCATCACCAGCGGCAAACCGTTGGAGAAGAAGGATGCCGCGAAGCTGCTTTACAAGATTGCCGAAGGGACGTGGATTTGCGGCGATCCCGGCATGCAATACGACGGCGCGATTGAAAAGTGGCACACCTGCAAGGGGACGGAGCCGATTCATTCGACCAATCCGTGCAGCGAATACGTTTTCCTCAACAACACCGCCTGCAATCTCGCCTCGCTGAACCTGATGAAATTCAAGCGCGAGGACAGCAAATTCGATATCGAACGCTTCAAGGCGGCCATCCGCATCTACATCACGGCGCAAGAAATCCTCGTGGATAACGCCTGCTATCCCACCAAGGAAATCGCCGAAAACTCGCACATCTTCCGCACTCTCGGACTCGGCTTCGCGAACCTCGGCTCGCTGTGCATGAGCTACGGTTTGCCGTATGACAGCGATGAAGGCCGGGCGCTCGCCGGAGCCATCACCGCGATCATGACCGGCCACGCCTACGAGCAAAGCGCCGAACTCGCCGGGGCCATGGATCCGTTCCCCGGCTATCGGGACGCCCGTTGCGCCCACGTCAGCAAACCGGCGAAGAAGGACAACGTGGATTCCATGCTGGGGGTCATCAAACTCCATCGCACGGCCGTCGAGACCATTCATCCGAGCGCCGAATTTGGCTATCTCAAGGAGGAAGCCCGCCGGTGTTGGGATCGCGCCCTGGCGCGGGGCAAGCAGGTGGGTTATCGGAACGCGCAAGTCACCGTACTCGCGCCGACCGGCACGATTGCATTTTTGATGGACTGCGACACTACCGGCGTCGAACCCGACATCGCACTGGTGAAATACAAATTGCTCGCGGGTGGGGGCATGCTGAAAATTGTCAACCGCACCGTACCCGAAGGCCTGCGCCGCCTCGGCTACAGCCCCAAGGCGATCGAGAGCATCATCGCGCATGTCGAACAGTTCGACACGATTGAAGACGTTGAGGAAAACGGGGGCACGGTGGCCAGCGGCTTGAAACCCGCGCATCTGCCGGTGTTTGATTGCGCGTTCAAGCCGTTCCGCGGCCAGCGCAGCATCGGTTACCTCGCCCACCTCCAGATGATGGCGGCCGCACAGCCCTTCATCAGTGGCGCGATTTCCAAGACCGTCAATATGCCGACCGATTGCACGGTCGAAGAAATCCGCAACACCTATGTTGAGGCTTGGAAAATGGGACTCAAGTGCGTGGCCATCTATCGCGACGGCTCGAAGCGTTCGCAACCGCTCAACACCAAGAAAACCAATGAGGCCGGCGATAAGAGCCCGGCGCCCGCCGTGGTTTCGCTGGAAGCGCGCCTAGAGGAACTCGAGGCCGAGATCGCCAAATTGCGCCTCGAATCCGGCAAGCCCTTGCGGCGCCGGCTCACCGACACCCGGACGGCGCTGACGCACAAGTTCGATATCGCCGGGCACGAAGGGTACCTCACGGTGGGCCTGTTTGCCGATCATCAGCCCGGGGAATTGTTCATCACGATGGCCAAGGAGGGTTCCACCATCGGCGGTTTAATGGACGGCATTGGCACGTTGACGAGCATGGCGCTGCAGTACGGTGTGCCGCTCGAGGCCTTGGTGCGGAAGTTTGCGCACCAGCGGTTCGAGCCGAGCGGATTTACCAAGAATCCCGAAATCCGCAACGCCACCTCCATCACCGATTACGTTTTTCGCTGGCTCGCCATGCAGTTCGTTCCCGGCTATCGCGAGGCCAACGTGGCCCCGCGCAATCAACCGGAACTCGCCATGCCCGGCTTGCTGGAGGAGTTAAAAAAAAAGGTAAACCGGCCGGTGCCGGAACTCCCGATCTCCGAAGACACTGATATCTTCGACCTCGAAGAAACCGTCAGCAACGGCAACGGACATCTGCCGGCCGAACAGCGGATGAAGTCCTTGAGCGACTCCGTGGCCCATTTTCAACAGGACGCGCCGACGTGTCCAAACTGCGGTCACGTGGCCGTGCGCAATGGCGCTTGCTACAAGTGCCTGAACTGCGGCGAGAGTCTTGGTTGCAGTTAGTAATTTTTAATACTTTTACTACCTAAAACATGGCCTGAACTAACCTTCAGGCCACTTTTTTGACCACCTTTGGCACTTCGACCGGCATATACTTTTTCGGCAAAGGTGGGGTCAGGGCTAATAGCTCACAGCGGCGTCCTTAGCTTCGCCGCTCATAGATGGTGACAAGGTGGTCTGCACGCCTGGAGGAGCGGAAACCCAAGTGCCCCTCGCCGCACATTTCCACCGCCGCTTACCGATTCACCGGATTCTCATCAAGCGATTCAATTTGCGCCGCCGTTTTATCAATGCACGGCCGGCAATTAAAATATGATAGAACCGCAGTGTGGCTGAACCATGGTTGAAAGGAATCGCGATGAAAAAAACAAAATGTTGGTTTTGGTCGCGACGAGTTGTCTGGCCTTTGCCGCGGTGGCGGACGAAAGTTCTTCGCTGGCGCAAAGGTGGCGCGTCCGGTTTGATATTGGCGGCACCTTTCCCGAGGCGGCCAAGCTTACCGAAATTGGTGGTCCCGTCACCGGTGGCGGGGAGCTGAAGCTGTCGCCGGGATTGCAGTTTGATCTCGCCGCCGGTTATCGGGTCACGCCGTGGCTGACCCTCGAAGCCGAATTGGGCTCGACCTTTAATACGGTTGACTCCGTCGGCAACTGGTCCTACCCGAACTCCGAATTCTGGCAGATGCTGATGATGGCCAATGTCGTGGTTGAATATCCTTGCGGCCGCCTCGTGCCCATTGCCGGCGTCGGTGCCGGCGGGGCGCTCAGTATCCTGAGTTTCGGCAACTACTACGATGGCTATTCCTATACTGAACCCGACGGATCCGGAACGGATTTTGTCCCGGCGTTCCAAGCCTTCGGCGGGGTGCGTTACCGATTTAGTGACCAATGGAATGTCGGCGTGATGTACCGTTTCCTCGCCACCAGTCGCCAGAATTGGGAGGTCGATTGGTGGGATGGTCGCAGTTTTCGCGTGGGGGTTGATTCCATCTGCCTCCAATCCATTTGCTTGGTCGTAAGTGGCAGTTTTTGAAGGCAGGCGGGCGTCGGCTTGAATCGCCTTCGTGGCTTCGTTGGTGCCGGCGGCCAACTGCGCGCGGGCACCGAGCCGAGAACCCGGGATAAAGGGCGGCGGGAAACGAACGCGGACGGCAAAATTCTGCGCTGCTTTCCGGCGGCGGAATGCAGTAAAGTCCCCCAGGTGAGCGAACTTACCGTCATCCTCCAGCGCATTGAGCAGGGCGACCCGCACGCGGCGAATGAACTCCTGCCCCTCGTCTACGAAGCGCTGCGTAACCTCGCCGCACAGAGGATGGCGCACGAAACTCCCGGTCAAACACTCCAAGCCACAGCGCTGGTCCATGAAGCCTGGCTGCGGCTGGGTGGCGACGACCAGCCAGAATGGCAGAATCGCGCGCACTTTTTCGCCGCCGCCGCGGAGGCCATGCGGCGCATCCTGGTTGACAATGCGCGCCGCAAGCAAGCCCGACGTCACGGCGGCGG
>JANXWY010000019.1 GCA_025350905.1 Verrucomicrobiota bacterium | reverse complement strand
GTGCGTGAAACTGGTCTGGTGGGTCATGCAACACAGACGAGAAAATCAGCCTCCTCGTTCAAAAGAAATCCATGCGGATTAAATCAGCGTTTCCCTAATGCCTTGCTCTTGACGGCCGACGCAGCCGGCGTGACCTGGGCGCCGGCAAATCCTGGTGGACTAACCTTCGACTCTGCGCTCATTTCGCGTTCGCTGATTTCCGCGCCTTCGGCCGCGCTGGGCTTTCGCGCCAATTTTGCCTACTCCGTCTCATTTCCGGTGCCGACTGAGCTTTCCGGACAAAACACCACGATTTTTCTCGACCTCTTTGACAACTTGAACGGCGGCCATTCCCTCGGCTACGGAAATAATTTCACCATTGTCGTTCCTGAACCCGGCAACCTCGCGCTTGGCTTGTTGGGAGCAGTTCTGATTCTCCTTCGGAAGAAACGACCCCGGCCATGACCCAACACCGCCTTCTTCTGCTGGGAGCGATTTCGTTGCTTGCCTTGGTCGAAAGCCAGGCCGCGGAAAAGGAATTCCTCCTGAGCGGCACGCGCTGGCGGCTCGAAGATGTCACCGCCGAAACCGTGGTTCAGTTCCAGTCCCTGCGCACCAATCGCACGATGGGCGTCTGGAATGTTTGGGTCAGTCTTACCAATACCGGCACGCGCGACCTCTACACGCCACTGGTCCTCTCCATTGATTCCTATAGCGGCACGACCGGGCCCACCGATGCCGACGGATACGACGAGGAATTCCCACCCAAGCCATTTTACAACCTCAGTTCGCTCCAGCCGGACAGCGTTCTTCTGCCCGGGCATGCCACCCAGACCCGGACGCTCTCGCTTGGCGGAGGCGGCATCCCCCAATTGATCCCCCGCGTCTTCGCCTGGATTCCACCGCCGGAATTTCGCATCACAGACATCGTAATCCCGCCTGACGGAAAGCCGCTCATTCACCATACTGCCGACACCAACTTTTACTACATTCTCCTGGCCGGCAACCAGATCACCAACATCTCCTCGACGGCGGGCATGGCTTTGCCTTCGGGCACAAACGGTCTCGGGCAACTCAATGATTTCGCCTCTGCCTTCACCAACTCGGCTCGCTTCTATCGCGTCCGCAAAGTTCCCATCGCCCAGCCCTTGGACTCCGATGGCGACGGCATTGATGACATTTGGGAACTCAACCACGCCTCGCAGCCCGAATCGCTCAACCCGCTCGACCCGACCGACGGATCGCGAACCGGGAGCAGTGGTCGCACGTTATTGGAGGAATACCTTTCCGCCAAACTTTCCATCACCAGCATCGCGGAAAGCTCTCCCGCCAACGGCGAAAGCGGCGTGTCCGTCACCCGCGAAACCATCTTTCGCTTCAATCACCCGCTCGCGCCCAGCACCATTCTCAACACCAACCACCTCTGTGCCTGCTTCGGTGGCCGACAAATTCTCTCCCGCATCGAACTCTCCAGCGACCGCAAGAAAGTCACGCTGTTCTACCAGGAACCGCTGCCTGCCAGCGCCCGCATTCGCGTCACGTTCACTGGCTCAGGCCTCACCGATTACCTGGGCCGCGCACTTGATCTCGACGGCGACGGCCAGCCCGGCGGCAACGCCATCGTGGACTTCGACACCTTGAGCATCACACCCGTCGCAAAGACAGCAGTGATGGGGCATGTCTATGCCTCGGTGCAAATCCCCGTTGTCAGCACGAACACGACCACCAACTTCGTGGATCATCCGCTGCCCGGCGTGCTCATCAGCGTCATTGGCGCGGAGCAGGAAATCTTCACCACCACGGATGCGCAGGGATTCTTCCGTCTCACCAATTGTCCCGCCGGAAAATTCTTCGTGAGCATAGACGGGCGCACCTCGCCCGAGAGCAGTTGGCCGAATGGCGCTTACTATCCGCTGGTCGGCAAGCCGTGGGAAGCCGTCGCGGGCCGCACCAACAACCTCGCCGGCGGCACGGGCCTCATCTACCTGCCGCTCGTCCAGGCGGGCACGCTCCAGCCCGTCAACCCGACCGCCGACACTACCATCGGTTTCCCGCCCGAAGTCATTGCCGCGAACCCCGCGTGGGCCGGCGTCTCCGTCACCATCCCCACCAACGCGCTCTACAGCGACAACGGCACGCGCGGCGGACGCGTGGGCCTCGCGCCCGTGCCGGCCGACCGCCTGCCCGAACGGCTGCCCGCCGGCATTGTCCACGCGCTCGACATCTCCATTCAGACCGACGGCCCGCAAAACGTGGACCGCCCGCTGCCCGTGCGTTTTCCCAACCTGCCCGATTCCCAGACCGGCCTCAAACTGCCGCCCGGCGCGAAAAGCGCCTTGATGAGCTACAACCACGACACCGGCCGCTGGGAAGTGCAAGGGCCAATGACCGTGACCGCCGATGGCAACTACGTGGAAACCGATCCCGGCGTCGGCGTCCGCCAACCGGGCTGGCATGGCGTAATGCCGGGAGTGGGAGTAACCGGCGGGCCACTGACTGGTTGTAACGCTGGCGGCGGATGCACCGACACTTGTAACAATAACGGTTCGCTCACCGGCGGCTCTGTGACCGCAGGCGCAACTGAAGTCTGTGTTGGAAGCAGCATCAGTTTCTCCGCGTCTGGCGTCACAGATTCCGGTGGTGAGAAGACAGTTAATTGTCCTTGCGACCCTCCTGTGACCAAAACGATTTCGCCCGGCTCAATCCAATATGAATGGAAAATCTCCCGCGATGGCTCGGTGGTTGCCTCCGGCTCTGGATCAAGTGCCACTTATTCGCCGACAAATGGTGAAGCGGGCGTTTACACCTGCCAGTTCACAGCCAAAGCCAATCGTGAATGTCCGCCAACGGACATCACGCTGCCGCCCGGCCCTTCCGTCACGGTCAGCGGTCTGCAATCGGTGGACGCGCAGGCGAACGGCTTCTCCAACCAGTCGTCGCAATGTCAGAACACACCTGTCAGCTTTAGTGCTCAAGTTCAGCAGATCAACTGCGGCACGCTGACCTATTCGTGGAATTTCGGTGACGGTTCACCGGAGGACACCACACCGAACCCGACTCACCAGTTCCCGGATTTTGGGGACTACACTGTTACGTTGACCGTCAGTTGCACGGGGACAGCCTGCTCGGACACGAAGTCCGATTCCGTGGGGGTTCACATTCGCGAGGTTCAGAGTGTTGATGCCAAGGCAAACGGGCAGGACGCGGCGACGGTTTTTGTTGGCGATGCGGTCAGCTTCACTGCAACGACAACGCCGCCGAATTACACCGGCGTTGATTTTGATTGGAATTTCGGAGATGGCTCGATTGCTCACGGCAGCGCAGTTTCGCATGCATACCAAGCCAACGGAACTTACACAGCCACGGTCACGGCGGCTTGCACGAGCGGTGGCACACCGAGAACAGACAGCGTCACAGTTACAGTCACCAATTCCTGCGCGACTGGCACGGTCACGGCCGTTGGCGACACCGAGCGATTCATCGGCGTAGGCCAAACAGACACATTTGCTGTTCAAACGGTTCAAATGAGCGTCACGCAATGGCTGATTGATGGAACTGTCGCTCCAAACTCAACTCCGTCTTTGAGCTTCACTCCACCAGCATTCACGACAGTAGGAATTCATACGGTAACTGCTGTAACCGATTGTCCGGGCAAAACGGTTGTCTTCACGGTGCATGTCATTGTCGTGGGCATTACAGCGTTTCGCCCGACTACTGAAGGGCAGGGCTACGGACATCCATTTCAACGCTGGGCAGTGCCAGAAGGCCAAGAGGAATCACCGGGGGCTGGCATCAGGGTGAACGGAAACAATGACAACAACAACCTTGTGGAGGTTGAAGTAAACGCGCCACTGGCAGTCTCATCTGGATTCGGCTACGTGCTGAAGCGAAGCAGCAGTAGCATCAAAGTGTGGACGAGCCAGAACAAGACCTCGTTGATTTTGGGAGCGAACGATGAAGCAGTATTGTCAATAGTTACTTCCCCAATTTCTCTCTGGGTAGAAAATCCTGCCGGTGGAGAAGCAGACTTAGAGATTCAAGCGAAGATGGATTCGGGAACAATAATCGGCTCAGACAAGGTTCACTTCTACCCATTCTCCAGTGTCGTTGTGCTCTTTGTAGGCGAAAACCAAACTCCATCTGATCCTCCTGCAATCGGAGGCGGAATCAGTGCCTTGGGCCTGTCGCTTTACCTCAGCGGATACGATGTACATGTTTACGATGAACCCGACCCACAAGACATTCCCAATACAGAACTCGTTGCGCTGAGAGAAATCTACGATGCGTTCGATTACCGTAGTGTGAGCACGGTCGCTTTGATTGGCTACAGCCACGGTGGTGGCTCAGTTTACAACGTATCGTTCGCGTTGAGCGATGGGCTCTACAATCTCGCATTCTCTGCGTACATCGACGCAGTCGCTCAACCCCTCGCCAACATAGACCCGGAAACCCGGCGACCCGTGTTCTCGGCGTTCCACGTCAACTACTATCAAGTTGCAGATGCGAGTGACCTATTTCTCGATGGTGCACCGACGATACCCCTAAACCCAGGCGTTGACGGATTTGAACTGAATCTTGACGCCTCTGGGAACACGGAATCGCACATCTCGATTGATGATTCGCAGATTGTGCAGCAAGGCATTCGAACCCGCTTCTTTCAACATGTGAACCGGTGAGGACCAAGCCTCTCATAATGATAGTTCGTACGGCTTTTCAGCAAAGCGCGCACGTTGCGTGCGAATGGTGGCTGAGAGGACTGGGCGGGGTGTCGGCTTTGGCGGGCCTTTGATTCTGATTAGCGGGGCAAACCAAGCTGCCGCAGAAACGAACTCCTTGGGTTTGGAAGTCGGCGTTCACTACTACGCCATCAGCAACATGAGCAATCCGACGATTCCTGTTCTGCGCGGGAAAGCCGGAAGCCAGGGTTACGCGCACGACCTCATCATCCTTGCCCCGAACACCCAATACCGGGAGTGGATTCTGCATTTGCAGACGATGCGAGTGGCCGTGACCAATTATACCACGCCGGATGTTGGCCGGAGTTTTCAATTGCCCGAGTTTCAATTGCGCACGAGCACTTCCCCCGATTCCGATGGCGATGGTTTGTCCGATCTGGCCGAGTTCATCCTGGGCACGAATCCCAACAAGGCCGACTCGGATGGCGACGGGATTCCGGACGGCGTCGAAATTCTGGACGGCACTGATCCGCTGGAGGTTTGGCCGCCACCACCGGCATCATCGCGGCGACGAAAACCACGGGAACGGCGGTGGACGTTTGCGCGATCAATGACCTCGCTGTCGTTGCCTGTGGCGCAGCCGGGGTGAGTGTGCTCAATGTGGCCGGGCAGAACCCCATCCGCATTGCGGAGGTGGACACGCCGGGCACGGCGTTGCGCGTGGCCTGCTTCGGCAACCTCATCGCCGTCGCCGATGGCGCGGCCGGCCTGGCCATCATTGATATTACCGATCCGCCCGCCGCGCGCATCCTGCATCAGGTCAATCTTGGCAGTCCGGTCCAGGCGGTCACGGCGGCGGGCGGCCTGGCCTACGCGGGTCTCGCCAATGGCGATCTGGTGACGTTGGATCTGGCGAGCGGCTTCGTGCTGTCGCGCCGTTCCCTCGGCGCAGGCGTGCAAGACCTGGCGTTCTCCGGCGATCATCTGCTGGCGGTGACGAGCGGCGCGTTGCTGGTGCTGAACCCTTACGAACTGGATTTACCGACGTTGGGGAGCATCGGGACGAGCGGTGCGCTGCGGATGGCGGCGGGGAATGGGTTGGCTTACGTGACGGTAGGCGATGGGTTCAACGTATTTTCAATCGGAACAAATGGCTCGCCCGCACTTTTGCGGCAGAATCGTCCGGGGCAATCAGATTGGCGGCACATAACTGTCAATGGCTCGGGACTGGGCATTGCCGCCGTCAATCTGGGTTTCGGAGGTACGCCGTTGGATGTGGAACTTTACACCCTGCCCGCGCCTGACCAGCCGCCACAGTTCAACACACGAATTCCTACACCCGGGGACGCAACCGCCCTTTCCATTTACAACGGTCGTGCTTACGCCGCCGACGGTGTGAGCGGATTGCAAGTGATCAACTACCTCGCCTACGACGCTGGCACGAATCCGCCCAACATCACACTTTCGACCAGCTTCGCGTTGAGTACGTCGACAAATGGTGTGGCTGAGGAGGGCAAGCTGGCCCGCGTCACGGCCTCGGTCACCGACGACGTACAAGTCAGGAACGTGGAATTCTACGTGGATAGAGTGAAGGTGGAGACGGACGGGAATTTCCCATTCGAGTATCGCTTCCTGACGCCGCGCATCACCGCTACGCAAACCAATTTCACCATTCGCGCCAAGGCTACCGACACCGGAGGCAACTCCACCTGGAGCGACGAAATCCTCGTTGCCCTTTTGCTCGATGCCACGCCGCCGCGTCTGCTGAAAACCGATCCGGACACCAACGCAGTTGTGGCCATCACCAATCCGCCCTCCGCGGTGTTCGCCTACTTCAGTGAGCCGATGGATCTAGCCACACTCAATTTTGCCAACTACCAACTTGTCTCCGGCGGGCCAGATGTGCGTCTTGGCTCGGGTGACGACATATTGCTAACGAACGTGGTCGTTACCTATCGCGACACACTAAACGCGGCGGCGTTGGAATTCCCCGCGCCACTCGGCCTCGGGATTTATCGCGCTACGATTTCCTCGAACGTCACGGACGCGGCGGGCAATCATCTGTTGGGTAACTATTCCTGGACCTTCGCCATCCTTGCCGGCGGCCCGGACGATGACGACGACAATGATGGGCTGACTAATACGCAGGAGCTTGCTTTCGACAGCAATCCTTTCGTTGCTGACACCGATGGCGATGGTTGGTCCGACCTCGACGAGTTCGAGAATGGAACAAACCCAGCGGACGCGAACGCCCGCCCGCCGATGACGCTCGTTGCATTTCCTCCAGTTCAGATTGACCTGCCAAGTCCTGATGCTGCCGGGACCGCCGGGGTTGGATTGGTGCTGGCTCGTCCACCACTGCAAATTGACCTACCCAGCCCGGACACATTTGGCAATGCCGGAGTGGGAATCGTTCTCGCTCGTCCGCCGCTGGAGATCGATTTGCCCAGTCCCGATGCCGCAGGAATTGCGGGCCTTGGCTTGGTGCTCGCCTATCCGCCGATACAAATTGACTTGCCCAGCCCCGATACCTCCGGAACGAACAGTCCGGGTCTGTTTCTCGCTCAACCGCCAGTGAACGTCAAAATACCGACGCAATGAGCACGAAACTCAAATGCCGGGAGGGTGAGACTCCGGTCGAACCCCATTCAATTCGGCGCGGCGCCCACGCCAATCCAGTCACGATTCGGCGGAGCCTCACTCTCCCGAAAAACAAATCCCATGAGATTCCGGTCCAACCCCAATCTCCGCGCTGGACGGACGCGCAATTGTTTGGTCCGGGTTCGAGAGGACGCTCACCCTCCCCGGCACGAGGATCTTCACCACGGCAATACGTTCAACGTGCCTTGATAAGGCCAATCGGTGGAATCTTGAACCAATCCTTTACGCACCGGATTTTCGCGAAGGTAATGCCATTTCTCCTGATAATTCTCCGAGCGACGCAAGCGCGTATCCCAAGGTTTGCCTTCCTGCCAGCCATACTCCGACGGGTCGCCCATCAAGGGAGGGTGAGACTCTGGTCGAACCCCAATCTCAGGGCCGGCCAGCCGCGCAATCGTTTGGTCAGGGTTCGAGGGGACTCTCACCCTCCCGTGATGGGCGTTGAGTTTGAATTGTCGTTTCCAATACGTGATCCACTCGTCCAGTGTGAATTCCAGGTCGCGCGGGGCGCAGAAAAAATGAAGGTGATCCGGCATGAGCAGGTAATAGCCGACCAGCCACGCCCGCGCTTCCAGCCAACTCTCGCGGAGCAATTGATGCACGATTGGCTGGACGAGCCAACGTTTGCGATCACGCGTCACGATCGTGACGAACACGATGTTGGGTTCACCAAGGCGGATATGCACACCCGACGACGGATGTTTGCGCCCGACCTGACCATCGTCCGAATATCTTCCCGCCATGCGCCGGATCGTGCCGGGAGAGTTGGTTCGGTGTCGAACCCATTCTTGAATCTCTGCATCCACCGGACCGGGACGCACGACCTCTTGATCTGGATTCGAGGAGACACTCACCCGCTTGTCGTCAACGTTGGGAGGATGAGCGTCCCCTCGAACCCGACTCGAATCAAAATGCCGAACGAGCCAGGGTTCGGCGGAGCCGCACCCTCCCGATCAATGAACTAAAGAAGGAAACAAACTATGAAAGCGATAAACCGCCTCAGCATCACCTCAGCGATCTGCCTTTTGGGCTGGTCGCAAGCCCTGGCCCAATTCTCCTCCGGCAGCACCGGCGCCGATGGGCCGCTCAACGTCACCAGCAACACGACGCTCAATTTGCCGCCCGACGGCATTTTCAACTTCACCACGATCACCATCTCGGACAGCGCGGCGCTGACGTTCAACCGCAATCCGCTGAACACGCCGGTTTATATGCTGGCAACGGGTGATGTAATCATCTCCGGCATTATTGACGTTTCCGGCAAAAGAAATAGTGGTGCAGCCCCCGGAGCCGGAGGCCCGGGCGGATTCGATGGGGGCTTTGGCGCATTTCAGGGCTATCCAGAAGGTGATGGACAGGGGCCCGGTGGTGGCATGACGGGTAACCCCTACGAAAGCGCTGCATTCGCATTCCCTTCCTCGAGTAACAGCAACATTTACGGAAATACTCTCCTTAGTCCTCTGATTGGCGGGTCTGGTGGCGCGGCGAAAAGCACCACTGCGGGTGGTGGCGGCGGCGGCGCGATCCTTCTCGCCTCCTCCACGAGACTGACGATTAATTCAGGCGGCAGAATTGATGCGTTTGGAGGGATTGGATGGGGAGCGGGAAGCGGTGGAGCGATTAGACTGCTCGCGCCAATTGTTGATGGCGCTGGTAGTTTGCGAGTACCGGGTGGCGGCGGTCAAACCGCAGGAGCATCGGACGGCCGAACCCGAATCGACAGCACAAACCGTTTCGCCAGCCGAAACCTGACGCTCAGCGGCAAAGCCACCCGCGGCACCCAAATGGTCGTCTTCCCACCAAACAATCCGCACTTGGACATCATCCACGCCGCCGGAAGAGACATTACGGAGGGCACGAATGCCGCGATCACCATCACCTTACCTATCGGCGCATCCACGAACCAGATCGTCCGTGTCCAAGCGCGCGGCTTCACCGGAGACATTCCGATCCGTGTCAAGATCACGCCGGAGAACGCGCCTTCGGCGACGTATGACACCATTATCACCAACACCGCCAATCCATCCGTCGGCGAAGTCACCGTGACGCTTCCGCTGGAGACCGCGACCTACGTTCACGCGTGGACGCGGTGAAGCGAACTGTTGAGAGCTGATGGCTTTTGGGTTAAGCGAGCGTGAAGCAGGCAAGGCATGTGACTGACAAAAGCCGCTTGAGTGATGAAGGTGGGTATCGGATGATAAAACCATGAAGACGAAGGACGTGTTGATCGAGATTGCGAACCGGTTGCCCGAGGACGCGACGCTGGCCGACGCGGCGTACGAATTGGAACTGCGCGCGGCGATACTCGAAGGAATCGAATCGCTGGATCGCGGG
Organism: Verrucomicrobiota bacterium; assembly: GCA_025350905.1. Lineage (GTDB taxonomy): Bacteria > Verrucomicrobiota > Verrucomicrobiia > Limisphaerales > JADLHS01 > JADLHS01. The sequence goes on along the minus strand of JANXWY010000019.1, from coordinate 2,194 downwards.
GAAGGGATGCCGCTGGAGGAAGTCGAGAAGATGTTGCCGCAATGGATTTCAAAGTAATCATATCGCAGCCCGCGATTGATGACCTAAGGAGCATCGTTACCTACATTGCGCAACACAATCAGCATGCGGCCCGGCGGATGGGCATGGAACTCATCCGGCGAACGCGAGTCTTGGCCCGCTTTCCGGAGATTGGCCGCCACGCACCCGATGCGGATCGCCCGGAAGTGCGTGAGATCATTTATCGCTCGTACCGGATATTTTACCGGGTCAAAGCAAGGCCACGCGTGGTGGAGGTCATCCGGTTCTGGCATGGGGCGCGCGGCTTTCCCATCATTCCACGCGTCTGAAACCGAGGAAACATGCCACGTAATCGAGCAATCCTTGCTGTTTTATTCGTGCTACTGGGTCTTCCCGGAAACATTCAGGGTGATGTGGTCACGGATTGGAACGAAGTGTTTCTCCGCGCCATTCAAAACGAAACTACGCATCCGTGCCTGGCTTCCCGGAATCTGGCGATTCTCCATATTGCCATATTTGACGCCGTCAATGCCGTAGGCCAGACGCACCAGCCGTATTGCTTCAATGCCCAGGGTGTTGCCGGTGCTTCGGTCGAAGGCGCCGCTGCCACGTCTGCACATCGGGTTGCAGTCCAGCTTTATCCCAGTCTGCGGGCTGATTTCGACGCCCTATTGACGAAATCTCTGGTCGGGATTACGAATGAATTGGCGAGAACGCACGGTATTAGGTTGGGACAACAGGCGGCGGAAGCCATTCTTACTATCCGGCGCGATGACGGAGCGAGCACCACTGTGCCATACATTCCGTCCGATGAACCCGGGCGTTGGCGGCGCACGCCGCCGCTTTTGCGCCCCCCCGAACTGCCGCAATGGCGGTTCGTGACACCGTTTGCGATGACGAACATCACCCGGTTCCGGCCGGCTGGACCACCCGCACTGGACAGCGCGATTTATGCGAAAGATGTCAATCAAGTAAAGGTGATTGGCGCGATGAACAGCACCAACCGGACACAGGAGCAGACGCAAATCGCGCGGTTTTGGTCGGACTTCAGTTACACGGTCACCCCGCCCGGCCATTGGAACGACATCGCGCGATCCATCGTGCGGAACCGCAAGCTGTCCTTGGAGGAGAATGCCCGCGTCTTTGCCTTGTTGAACATCGCCATGGCGGATGCAGCGATTGTGTGTTGGGACGCAAAATACCAATACGATTTCTGGCGTCCGGTGACGGCTATTCAACAGGGTGACCGCGATGGCAACCCGGACACCGATGCTGATCGACAATGGGAATCACTTCTGCCCACGCCGCCATTTCCCGAATACCCATCCGGCCACAGCACTTTCAGCGGGACAGCAGCAGCGGTACTGGCTCAAGTCTTTGGTTCAGATCATGTCTCCTTCACCGTTGGATGCGACGCGTTGCCGGAAGTCATGCGAAGTTACGAAAGCCTGTCGGCCTGTGCCGAGGAAATCGGAATGAGCCGTATCTACGGCGGCATACATTTTCACTCGGCGGACATGGACGGTCGGAAGGCAGGGGCAGCCTTGGGTAAATACGTTGCGACGACGCAGTTGCTTCCAGTCAAGTGACCCGGTGAACTTGCCTATTTGGTAGTACGGCCCAAGTTCTCAGTACGGGGAGCGGAGCCTGTAAAATCTACTGGGATAATTTGACCAGTCGGGATCGCTAAAATAAAGTGAGTCGCCGGTGAGGATGTTGGTTTGGAGCGGTATCCACAGTGGGTCGGTTAGATTTCTGGAGGTTTCGACCACTATGACCATGCCACTGGCCCACGAGATGTTAAACCCAAACTGATTCGTCAGAACACCGAAACTGGCATCGCCGGGTTGTACCTGCGGTTTCCACAGTGCCGTCGGACGACCACCAAAGATCGGGCCCCAACCAGTGGTCCCGGGCAAATAAAAAACTGTTGCATTGTCGTCACCAAGAAACACCTCCGCGCCGACGCTAGGGGCGTTACTTCTGAAAAAGACTCCAGTCAGGCTAGTGCAGCCCATGAACTCATAGTCGCTGATACTAGTATATTGACAATATAGTAACGTTACAATATATTCAGTTCTCAATGAGAGCTGAATCGTTGAACATGAACCCACGCGACCGGCGCTTTCTGGAGCAGTTTCGTTCGCAAGGCGAGCACTTGGCCAGGGAAATGACC
>JANXWY010000015.1 GCA_025350905.1 Verrucomicrobiota bacterium | reverse complement strand
GGCGAGCCAGTCGAGGAGCTCGGGATGCGTTGGCCGCGCACCGCTGACGCCAAAGTCATTCGGGGTCGGCACCAAGCCCTGGCCAAAATGATAATGCCACACGCGGTTGACGAGGGAACGGCGCGTGAGCAGGTTCTGCGGGTCCGCAATCCAGCGCGCCAGCGCCGCGCGCCGGGCACCTTCGTCCTGAGCGTCCGCAAGGGCAAAATGCGAATCCGGCCCCGGCACGGACGCAATGCCGGCGGCAGCCATCAAATCCCCGGGTTTGTTCACGTCCCCACGCGCCAGCAGATGCACCGGCCGCGGAGTCTTGGCCGGCTGGAAACTGCCTTCCGGTTTGAAATCATTACCGACCGCATACACCTTCTGCCTCGGTGGCAATGCCGCGAGCTGGCGGGTGAGCTGATCCAGCTCGTTCGTGACCAACGTCAGCTGGTTACGCGTCGTCTCGTCCGTCAAGGATACTATCAGCTGCGCCCGCTTTTCGGTGAGGGCATGAATTTCGGCTTCGAGTATTTCCTTGTCGGTGGATTTATCAGGCGCGAGCGGATCCCCGAGTTTATGCCGGCTGTCGAAGTCGTCCACGAGGAATTGCCTGGACCAAGTTCCGGCTTCAATTGAGTCCAGCGCGCTGACGGACGACCCGAGCGCCCAGTTGGTTCCGCCCGCGAACACCTGCATTTCCGCGAGCGCAAAAACGTAGTCCTGCGTGCGTTCCCAGAGCCGTGTGGCCGTAAGGCGAACGAAGCGCGCGGGCTTTTTGCTGGCGGAAAACAAAACGAGGTGGTCGCCCGGATTTTTGAAGTCGGTGGTGGATTGGTCGGTGATCGTTTCGGAGGTGCTGAAATCGGCATTGGTCGAAGTCTCCACGCGGAATCGCACGGGAAAACCGAAACCTGGCGTGTCCGGAAAATCCACCGGTCGTGCGGGCACCAGACCGACCCCTTCGAGCGGTAGCAATTGGCCGAGGTCCAGCTGTACCCATTTCACGGTGTCGGCGCTGGCGGCGATTTCGCTGTGGTAACCGTTTCCAGGACTCTTCCCGCCCGCGGCGGCGCGGGCGAACTGGTCGCGTTGCGATCGAAACTGGTTCAATCGGGCGTCGAGTTCATGGACTTCGGGGCTCGTGATCTCGGCAATTTGGTTGCTCAATACGGCGTAGCGCTCCGCCAGCGGTTTCATTTTCGTCAACAGGGAATAGCGTTGGCGGGCGATCTCCTTGTCGGAGTCGAATGCGCGATCGGCGCGATCAACCCCCGCGAATACGGCCTGCAAACTGTAGTAATCCCGTTGTGAAATGGGGTCAAATTTGTGGTCGTGGCAGCGAGCGCAGTGGACGGTCAAGCTTTGAAACGTGGAAATGGTCGTCATCACCATATCGTCGCGGTCGTTGTAACGCGCAATCAAGCCGTCGGATTTTTGGATCGGCAACTCGACGTGGCCGACGAAATCCCACGGCCCCGCCGCCAGGAATCCCAGTGCGACCACGCCGTCCGGTTCTGTGGGGAAAAGAATGTCGCCGGCCAATTGCTCCTCGATGAAGCGCGAGTATGGTTTGTCTCGGTTTAGCGAACGGATGACGTAATCGCGGTACGGCCAGGCATTCAGCCGTGGCTTGTCTTTGTCGTAACCGTGCGTTTCTCCGTAATGCACCGTATCGAGCCAATGCCGGGCCCAGCGCTCGCCATATCGCGGCGAGGCGAGCAGCCGGTCAACGAGTTCCTCATACGCCCGTTTGTTCTTGGCGCGCAGGAAGTCGGCGACCTCTTCTGGCGTGGGTGGCAAGCCCGTTAAATCGAAACTCAACCGCCGAATCAACGTGCGGCGGTCGGCTTCCGGCGACGGCAACATCTTATTCGCCTCGAGCGTGGCGAGGACAAATTGGTCAATCGGGTTGCGCACCCAGTTTTGATTCCTGACTTTCGGCAAGGACGGACGCGAGGCCGGCAGGAAGCTCCACCAATCGGCTTTATCGATTGGGTGCGCCGCTACGGCTTCGGCGGGCCAGGCGGCACCTTGATCAATCCAGGCGCGCAACAATCCAATTTCTTGCGGCGTCAAACGGACACCCTTTTTTGGCATGATCCGGACTGGCTCCAGTCCGGCCACGAGCCGAATCATCCGGCTTTCGGCGCTGCGACCCGGCACCAAGGCCAGCCCGGAGGTACCGCCTTTGAGGGCAGCGGATTTCTCATCCCAACGCAAATCGTTTTCCTGCTTGTCTGGTCCGTGGCAGGTATAGCAATGCTGCGCGAGGAGGGGCTGAATATCGCGGACAAAGTCAACCTTGGATGTCGCCGCCGGCGGGAGATTGTTGGAGTCAACGGGCACGGCCGGCGCCGAGGTCGCCACCGCGACCAGGAACAGAAGCACCAACCAGCTCCGGTGGATCCGGCGAATTTTTCCCCGGCGTGGTTTCACATTTTTTAAGTTGACGCCCAAGGGATCAGTTCGGCGTTCCCGCGCGTGGTTGGATCGGACAGAGGCGACATAGAGGCTATGGTTTAATTTAATTGAAAACAAAAGTCCATCGGTTTGAAACCGCTCGACTAGCAATCCGGAGCGGCGCAATAATCACTAGCCCGATCCAGGCTCTTCCACTAGCGTGCGGGTGCCAAAATGAAATTACGCCATTTGCTTTCGAGGCTGGTTGGGATGCTGACGCTGACGGTTTCCGCCGGTTCTTTACTTGCGGCTGCGAGCCCGAATGATGGACCTTTGACCTCTAACCCACCGCTGATCTGGCGCACTGCTCTGGTGATCAAACCGGTGGGAAAGGCGGGGCGCACGGCGACGCATACTGATGCCTTGGAAGCAGCGCTCATTGCTGGCGAGTGGACCCGCCCGACGGAAGGTGAGCGGGTAACGCTCGCGGATGGACAGTCAGTCAATTGGACGAATCTCTCCTTGGGCACGAACGGGTGGTTCGAGCACGAAGCGTTGGAAGGCGGTTACGCCTACCTTTCCTTCGTGGCCGAGCAGGAATCGATCGCCCTCCTGGAAGCGGCCGGGCACGCGATGGTTTACGTAAATGGCGAGCCCCGAGCCGGGGACACCTATGGGTATGGTTACGTCCGGTTGCCGGTGTTGTTGAAGCCGGGGACCAATGATTTCCTGTTTCAAGTTGGGCGTGGAAAAATGAAAGCCGCACTGGTGCCACCAAAAGCTCGACTGGCCTTCGACTTGAGTGATCTGACCCTGCCGGACTTGATCGTTGGCGAGACCGCCAATTCCTGGGGCGCGGTGGTGGTGATCAATGCCACGGCCGAGCGACGCGACGATCTGGCGGTCCGCACGGTCTTGATGAACGGCTCACCCGTCGTCACCCCTCTGCCGACGATTCCACCCCTGACCATCCGCAAAGTGGGCCTGCGGTTGAAAGGCCGGGCGCCCGGGACGAATGACTTGGGTGACCTGGTACTGGAATTGATCGCCAAAGAACAAACCACGAAATCGACCCTGGACACCGCCCGCACGTCCCTGCGCGTGCGGCAGCCCTGGCAAACGCAGAAACGAACCTTTGTCAGCGAGATTGACGACAGCGTGCAGTATTTTGCATTGAACCCCGCCCGTCCGCCCCAACCGGACGGCCCACGTCCAGCACTCTTCCTTTCCTTGCATGGCGCGAGTGTGGAAGCCATCGGGCAGGCGGACGCGTACGCCAGTAAAACCTGGGGTCACCTTGTGGCGCCGACCAACCGGCGTCCGTACGGATTCGATTGGGAAGATTGGGGCCGAATGGATGGGCTCGAAGTTTTGGCACTGGCGCAACGTGAGTTGAACCCGGATCCGGACCGAATCTATCTGACCGGGCACTCGATGGGCGGCCATGGCTCGTGGCAGTTGGCCAGCACCTTTCCGGATTTGTTTGCCGCCGTCGGCCCGAGTGCGGGCTGGATCAGTTTCTTTTCCTACGCGGGACCGTCACGCTGGCCAACCAACGATCCGGTCGCTCGAATGTTACGTCGGGCGGCAAACTCCAGCGACACCCTGCTGCTAGCCACCAACCTGGCGCAGATGGGAGTTTACATCCTGCACGGTGACGCGGATGACAATGTACCGGTGACGGAGGCGCGGACGATGCGAGAACAGTTGAAGACTTTCCATCGCGACTTGGCCTGGCACGAGCAACCCGGCGCCGGTCATTGGTGGGAAACATCCGATGAACCCGGCGCCGAATGCGTGGATTGGCCGCCTATGTTCGACTTCTTCGCCCGCCATGCGCGGCCGCCGCGGACCGGGGTGCGCCAGGTAAATTTCACGACCGTCAATCCCGGAGTCTCGGCGTGGTCGCACTGGGCGGGCATTGAGGCGCAAATCACCCTGCTCCTGCCGGCGTCGGTCAAGCTCCAGTGGGATCCGTGGCAGCGGCGATTCAGCGGGACCACCACCAATGTGGCCCGGCTGGCGCTGAACTTGGATCATGCCCCGCCCGGAGACCCGCTGCGGGTTGAAGTGGACGGGCAGACTTTCGAGAATATTCCCTGGCCGGCCAAGCCGCGGATGTGGCTGACGCGCCAGGATGAAAAATGGAGTTTGATTGGCGAACCTGCCCCGACGGGCAAGGGACCGCATCGTTACGGTCCGTTCAAAGCCGCTTTTCGAGATCGGATGATTTTTGTGTACGGCACGAAAGGGACGCCTGAGGAAAACGCGTGGGCTTTTAACAAAGCACGCTTTGATGCCGAGTCCTTCTGGTACCGCGGCAACGGTTCGCTGGACGTGATTCCCGACACCGCATTTGATGCCCGAGCTGAGCCGGATCGGGGGGTGATTCTATACGGCAATGCGGATTCGAATGGCGCCTGGCCGGATTTATTGGGCGAGAGTCCGGTACAAGTACGGCGCGACCGGATTCTCGTGGGTGAACGCCAGACGACCGGTTCGGATCTAGCCTGCTTATTTTTACGCCCGCGCCCGGGCAGCGATCATGCCTGCGTGGGCGTGGTGACGGGGACCGGAGTGGTGGGGCTGAAGCTAACGGATCGGCTGCCATATTTTCTGGCCGGCGTCGCGTATCCGGACCTCATCATTCTCGGTCCCGATATGTTGACGAAAGGGACGGAAGGCGTTCGGGCAGCGGGATTTTTCGGATTGGACTGGAGTGTGGCGCGAGGCGAGTTCGCCTGGCGGGACTGACGAGTAATCCTTCTTTCTGGTGGAGGAATAATCTTATCGGAAATCTATGACCGCAAAACTCCTGCTAAACCCGAGCCGCGAAATCGGCAAAGACGGCACTGCGCTCGCCGCGCCGAATGTAGCGGGGATGCCTCGGAGCATCCTTTCGCCCGCTCGCCGCGGGTCGAACTACGCAGAGCTATTCTGTTCTTGTAACATTCAACTTCTGGGTGCGGCACAAGTTGAAACTTGTCTCGAACATGAAAACGGAGCGGCTAAAAGAGAGGCGGCCGGGAACTGCTTCCCGGCCGCCTGGCTTGACTACGGATTGAACAGTGGATTACTGAGTTACGGCCCGGAAGTACTGCTTCCCACCGGGAGCTGGAACTATAATGTACGGTGAGAGCGCGTTCGTGACATTCAAATATGGGCCGTTGACGTCGTTCGCAGACTGGAGAGCCGCCCAAGATGGCGACCAACTTACGGAGAGGCCGGTTACCGGCGCAGTGTCGAAGTTGAATCGCACTTTCAGCGCAGCGGTATCCACTAATGCCCCGCTGCTCGCAATCGAGGCGATTTCGGTGCTGCTCAATACTCGATTGTAGATGCGGAAATCATCCAGATAACCGTTGAAAGGTCGCCAATAGCTATCATGGGATCGGCCGATCTCGATGGTTCGTGGTTCCCAAGCCCACGTGGCGGCACCCGGAGATTGGGTGTCGAGGACTCCATCTATGTAGGCTTCAACCAACCCGCCAGTCTGTTGATCATACGTGAGTGCGATGTTATGCCAAACGTTGTTGTCCACAACAGCGGCAGAATGAAATGAATTCGCCGAGCCCGGGGTTGTCTGGAAAAACAAAGTGCCGTCATCATAAAGCACGATCACGGCGCCCGATCCCCCACGCCAGTCAACCAACATGGCGCCCTCATTACCTGAACCAGTCGCGGGATCGTTGGTGGTTGGTGAACGCAACCAAAAGCTGATGGTCCCCACCGTTGATTGGAAGTCAGGGTTGTTTGCCAGTGTAATCTGGGTGGTATTGGTACCCACGAACTGCATCACACCAGTGCGCGTTCCATTGGAAGCTGCCCAGATCGCACCGTTATTGACACCATCGTGGGGTGTGCCAACCGGTTTCGAATCGGCGACGACATTCGGAGCACTGGCGCTGATAGTGGCAGTGAGCGGCGTGCCCGCGAGCAGGTGCGCTTTGATTTGTGAAGCCGATAGGGCGTAATTGTAAAAAGCCACGTCGGCGATCCGTCCGTTGAAGAACCGGACGTTGTCGGCCCTGGAGCCGATGTAGAAGCCTTTAACCGTGTTTGGCGTTAAGCTTTCAGGGAGCGAAAAATCCGGGCTCGCGGGCGCGCCGTTCACGTAAAGGGAGATGTTGGTCCCATCGTAAATTCCGACGACTTGGGACCAAGTCCCGGCTGTCGGAGCGGCGTCATTGTCACCCACGATCTGGCTGTAACCTCCATTAGCGGCAGTGTGGAATTCATATCCGAGATAGTTGCCGTCGAAGTAAAACTCATAGCCACCACTGCGACCCGGCCGGTCCATTGACCCGACAGGTACGGCGAAGGCGGCCCCGGCTGGCGGGGTCGGAGTGACGTTGCATGCGGCCCAGAACTCACAGGTAAACGGGCCACTGGGATTCAGTACCGGCGTAAGAGGAACGATCGCGCGACCGTCGGTGCCGTTCAATGCGACCGAGGTGCCGGTTTCCCCTGGGATGCTTGGTTGGCCTAGCGTGAAGCCACCACTATAAGTGCCATCGTTGAAACCCGCGGAATCAACCGCAGTTGTCCCACTGCTCTCCGACAAGCGCCAGAGGGCGGTCGGATGGTCGGCCATTGCGGCGCTCGCATAGCCAGAGGGCGGGGCAGTGACGGTCAATACGATTGGTTGTGAATTGGTGATGCCGTAGGCATTCTGCACTTCCAGCTTATATGTGGCGCCTGTTTTGAGATTCAAAAGCGTCAAGGAGGCGGCATTCGCACCGAGAATAGCAATGTCGTTGGATTTCCATTGATAGCTCAGGGGCAAGGTGCCCGTTGCTTGAGCCACCAAGACGGGGGAACCGCCGGCGAAAACGGTCTTGGAGGGCGGCAGGCTTACGAAGCTGGGTGCGGCCGTGTTGGTGCCGTAAACAAATGCGGAATAGTGGAGCTGGATGGTGTTTTGCGGCAAAGCGCTGCCATAGATTGCCAGTTCATCCACATTCCCAACCCATCGGTTGTCTGTGACGCTGGTGCCGACGCCGCCGATCCAAGCCGGCGTTCCGGCGACAGTGCCAAATCCGGCTTGAGTCTTGGTGCCGAGCTTCTCACCATTCGCATAGGCGGTCACATTGGTGAGATGGTCAATCACCAAGGCCACCTGTGCGAACTTGCCAATCAAGCCCCCCGGCACGGTCCAGGTGAGCAGGCCACTGGTATCGTTGGAGTAGGTGATGTTGTTGCCATTCGCGCTGACGCCCAAGGTATAATAAGCTCCCGCCCCGCCGTCATTGTTTAGTGAAAAAATGGTCGGACTGGTCACCGTTCCCTGGCTCAAGTAAACCAAGGCCTCAATTGTTCCGTTGCCACCGGCAAATTCGAAGGCCGGATTGGTCGGAATCTGAACATCGCCATCCAGGTTGAACGAAAGCGAGCGTGCCCCGAACGTGGTGTTGGTCCGCCCGTCATAAGTGGCCCCGAGTTCAAGCGCGCCGTTGTGCGTGCCATCCTTGGTATTGGTCACGGTCGCACCCGTATTGCTGTCCACTGGAAAGTAGGCCAGAAGCGATGCCTCGGCATTGATGGCGTTGCGATATGCAGCCACGTTGGAAGGATTAACCGGCACCATGGTGAGCGTTGCGGGTGGAGCTGTGGTTTTCGAGATGCCGGTACCGGTCACAATGCAATCAAAAGCGCTGGCGTCGTCGGCGAGGCTCAAGCTGTTCAGATAATAACTTGCACTCGCCTGACCGCCAACGTTCGCGCCCCCGCGGCGCCATTGGTAAAGCAAAGTGCTGTCGTAGGACGCGTTGACCGTAAAAGTCGCCGCGCCCCCGTTCCAGACTGAGGCGCTCTGCGGTTGGCTGATGATATTTGGACCGGGAGGACGGAGGAGCAGGTCATTGGTTGAGAATCCACCTGGGGCAAAAGTGAACATGCGTGCCTCATCCAAGAAACCGTAATAGGCTTGGTTGTCACTCGGGGTACCGCAATAGACATCGCCGGCGGGCGCCGTCAAGCCGGTCGAAAGACTGGCCCCACAGGCAACGCCATTGGTGTAAAGCGTCACAACGCCGTTGTCATTTACCAAGGCCAAATGCATCCACTGCTTGGTATCAATCGGCACTTGCTCTCCGATTGTATCGGTTCCCCCAAGCACAAACGCATCAATGTAAGAATCGGTGCCGCCCGGGGCGTTGATGCGAAAGGCCACACCGCCGGCTTGGCCGGAGGAAAGAATCCAGCCCCCACTGCCACCTGCAATTCCGTTGTCTTGCGGTAGAACCCAGATTTCGATGCCGTAGTTGGTCGCGGGCGGATTGTAACCAATGCCCCACATGGCGCTCTGGCGTTTGCCACCGACGCCGACACCCACTTGAATTGCCTGAGTGCTCGAGTAACCCGTGGTGCCCAGCGGTCCACCGGCACCGTTGTTGACGACCAAGCCCCCAAACTGTCCTCCGGTAGAGGGCGCCGTCGAAAAAGCACTGCTGAAGGTTCGGCCGTTGCCGCTGGAATCAGTGATCGGTTGCGTGCTATCCAGGTGCCACCAGCCTTGGACCGTGACGGTGGCGAAGGCTGGTTGTATCACGAACGATGAAGCCAAGGCCAGTCCGAGGAAGGCGCTTGCCTTGATGAGGGTGCGGGCCCGTTTGCCGGGTCGCGGGAGCGGAGTTTCAATTGCAATTTTCATGGAATAAGCAGGGTAATTTGAGGCTTCAACGCCTCAAAGTCACCTTCGACGAAAACCAGTCTTTATGTCAATCGCTTTATTCCTAAAACTTTTCTGCGGGTGAGGAGATGGAGCCGCGGGCCAGGTCAACAGAAGGAAAACCTCCTGGCGAGTGAGACAATAGCACTTGAAATTCATTCGGCTTTAGTTTTCGCCGATAAAATCACTACCTGGGTGGCAAAGATCCCGCAGAAGATCAGCCCAAGGAATGGAAGAAAAGCCAAGTGCGGAGAACCAATTTGGCTTTCAAGCCATCAGTGTTTCAAACCGGAGAACGGAAAGGTGCAAACTCATTGCCAAAGTTCGGTCAGCACACTCAAAGTTCAATCCGACCAAACCCGTGCGTCCTGACGAATGTGGCAGTGCTGGATTTTTCCGTCCGGCGATTTTATTTCAACCGTGACTTCAAATCCCCCCGGCGAGGATTTGAGAGTTGGAGTCCCGATTGTTTTGGGGGCGGTGTCCAAAGTCAGTTGCCCCAGCGATGTTGCCCAGCGGCCGTTCTTTTCCTGGTAAGCACGCTGCGCATAATAAATTTGATGGAGTTGGTTCTTCGCCGCCGCCGCCGGGTCGGGCGCGAAGGCGACCGAACCGATCGGCTGGTGGGTGAATTGGACATAGCCCCATTTTTCGGGGCGGTGCATGTCAATGATGCCCTGGGGCGACCAGACCCAATTGTCTTCCTTTTTTCCGGGCTGCTTCCGGTATTTACCCTCGACGATATCGGTCAACCATTCCACGCGAGAAAAATTAACGCGCCACTGTTCGCCTTCGGCGGGGGGAACTGGGCGGCCGGCGAACTCCGCCAGCGCCTTCCAGGGAAACGCGATTTCTACCGTCCAGCCAATGTCCGTGTCGCCCGGATGGTTAAGCGTGCCGTTGATGTGGACGGCGGTTTTCAAGCCGGGGATCTCCCATTCATTGAGCGCTGGCCCGCCGTCTTTGTACGGCTTTTTGAGTCGCAAGTCCCAACCGGTATTGAGCGCATTGATCTCGAATTCGTAGTACTCATGGCTGTCGCCGTCGGGATCGATGAATACTTCAAAATCGTTGTCGTTGAAAATGACCGTGTCGTGCTGCGTGAGCGTGGCCCAGACGTGCGGTTCTTCCAGTTCGGCGGCAACATAAAAATATTCTGCATCCCAGAGCATTTTTGCCCGGGTGCGGAAGCGCGGACTGGGCTTGGCCGCGCCTTCGATGTCCGCGAAATTCTCCGTCCACGGCACCGCCTGCCAGGCGGCTTCGTCCAGTTGCCCGTCGATTTTTACCGGGTTGGAAGCGTGGTAACAAACGTAGCCTTGCGGAATGATGGGGCTCATCCTGGCCCAATCTTCCACGGGGCCGGCCGCAAGCCATCCACCCCCACTCCAGGTAAAAAACATAAGGCACCAACTCAGCCGCAACTGGTAAATCTTCATGGCGTAACCATAGTCAACGAGGCCGTGGAAGGAAACCCGCTTTTCTACTTTGCTGCGCAAAAGTGCAACGCTTCTGGAGTTGCGACCCCCGCGGTCATCTAGGGAAACGCTGATTTAATCCGCATGGATTTCTTTTGAACGAGGAGGCTGATTTTCTCGTCTGTGTTGCATGACCCACCAGACCAGTTTCACGCAC
>JANXWY010000010.1 GCA_025350905.1 Verrucomicrobiota bacterium | reverse complement strand
GTGCGTGAAACTGGTCTGGTGGGTCATGCAACACAGACGAGAAAATCAGCCTCCTCGTTCAAAAGAAATCCATGCGGATTAAATCAGCGTTTCCTTAGGCAGATGAAACATCCCTGGATCGGTGAGCCAGCGGCGCGAAGGGTTACTTGCGAACGACCCGAAGCCCGCTAAACTACGCAGGCGTTCGCGGCCGGTATCCTCGGTCACGTGGGCGCCGCCCTAAAGTACTAACCCCTGACAATTCATGAACTCTGCTCCGCAAAAATCCAATTCCCCCCATTTGCTTTCGCCGTTTGACCTGTGCGGACTAGCCTTACGCAACCGCGTAGTCATGGCCCCGCTGACGCGCGCCCGGGCCGGACGGGAACGCATTCCGAATGATTTGATGGTGGAATACTACACCCAACGCGCCTCGGCCGGGCTGATCATTACGGAAGCGACGACCATTTCCGAACAAGGCTTTGGCTGGGTGGATTCGCCGGGGATTTACAATGACGCGCAGGAGGCGGGTTGGAAGAAAATTGTCGCCGCCCTGCACGCCCGGGGCACGCCGGTGTTTCTTCAACTCTGGCATTGCGGCCGCGCCTCGCACAGCAGCTTTCATGGCGGGCAGCCGGCGGTGTCGGCCTCCGCCATCAAAATCAACGGGGACACCATTCACACTCCGCAGGGCAAACTGCCGTACGAAACGCCGCGTGCGCTGGCGACGGCCGAAGTGGCGGCGGTGGTGGAGGATTACCGGCGGGCAGCGGGGCGGGCGAAGGCCGCCGGATTTGATGGCGTGGAAATTCACGCGGCCAACGGCTACTTGATTGACCAGTTCCTCCAGTCGAAGACGAATCAACGAACCGATCGTTACGGCGGCAGCGTCGAGAACCAGTGCCGGTTTCTGCAAGAAATCGTGACGGCCATTCTCACCGTGTGGCCGGCCGCGCAGGTCGGAGTGCGCCTTTCCCCTAATGGGATGTTCAACGACATGGGGTCGCCGGATTTTCGGGAAACCTTCACGGCGGCCGCCGCGCAATTAAGCGCGTTCGGCCTGGCGTATCTGCACTTGGTGGACGGTCTGGCGTTTGGTTTTCATGAGCTGGGCCAACCGATGACGCTCCCGGAATTTCGCACCGTGTTCTCCGGGCCGTTGATCGGTAATTGTGGCTACACGCAGGAAACGGCGGAGGCAGCCATTGCTTCCTGTTCGGCGGACCTCATCGCGTTCGGCCGTCCGTTCCTGAGCAATCCGGATCTGGTGGAGCGCTTCACGCATGGCTGGGAGTTGAATCCGCCGGCGGACGTCAAGGTCTGGTCGGCGCCGGATGCGCGAGGCTACACCGATTTCCCGTTTCATCCGCGGGCCTGACGCACGTCTGCGCTTGTATAACGTGGCCAAACCTGCGTAGCTGGCCGCCAACAATAACCAGGAGTTCAATATGGCCAAAGGAAACCGCAGTCAGAAAAAAGAAATCAAGAAGAAGAAGAAGGAACAGCCCAAGGCGGCGCCCGCCACTTCCCGGCGGGTTTTTTGACCGGACGTCCGAGATTTGACCGCCGCTGCCGCGCGCTGGAAATCTGGCCGACCGCATTTAGTTTGCTCCAACCGATTTGGGTGCGAGGAGCAGGAATTGACTGCGAGCAATGCTTTTCGAGAGCAGTTGCCAGTCATGAACATTGAGCAACTTCAACTCACCGCGACGAAATACGTTTCCAAAATCGTCGGTCACCTGGGCGAGCGGACCAAGATAGATGGCGACATGGTTTGATGTTTTCGGACGATGGCCGGGCTTGCAAGCGACGATGAGAATCTCGCGCAACGGAACGCCACCGACATTGAAATGAGCCGTGGCCGAGAGCTTTTCCAGTTGGACTTCCACGAAGCCGGCGGCGAGCAATTCCCGCAACGGTTCAACATGTGAAGGGACGTATTCGACGGCGGCTGCCGGGCCCGGTAACGACGGCAACGGAATGGACAAGGGCGAGTCACTGGACAAGCCGTGAAGCCGAAACTCCCCACCCGGGCGCAATACCCGGAGTGCTTCTGCAAACAGCCCCGCGAGAGACGCGGCTGCGGGCTTGAGATTGGCCGAGCCTTCCAGGAACACCGCATGAACGCTGTTGTCGGCGTGCGGAATCTGGATCGGCCATGGGTCGGTGATGCGGTGCTCCCAAACTACGCGGTCGGTCCCGGGGGGCGGGTTTTCGGAAGCGGACGTTCGGGGCGTTTCATCGTGGTTTTGCTCGTCGTCATCAGCTTGCAGGATGTAAAGCTCCCAAAGCGCACGGTCGGGGTCCGTGACCCAAAACTTGGTTTGCCGTGAATGGCAGCAAGCCACACCTTCCTCGCGTTTGGTGCGATTGCCAGCCGTTTCAAGCCGCGTTTGGATTTTCACAAGTTCCTCGGAACTTCCCACACGCAGGCCGACGTGGTTGAGATTGCCGCTCGCACCCGACCGATCGGGAATCAGGGAGAGCACCAGGGGTGGTTCATCCAACTCAAACTTCGCGTAGTCGGCATGTTGACTGGCAGGACCGACTCCGAAAAGTGTGCGGTAAAACTCAACGGAACGAGGCAAGTCGGACACGTTGAGGGAGACATGAAATTTGACCGACGCGGTCACATTGTTTTGAGGCTTTGTGGTGTCGGGCATGGTCGTCAGTCTTTGCCAGGAGATAGCAGCGCGCGGACGTTGCCCTGGCAATCATGGAAGGCCAAACCCAATCCCGCTCCAAAACCAATGCCGTAACAAACGCCCCAGAGCAATTTTGCGAGCATCATGCGGGCAGGTTTCTCGACGGTCATGCCGAACAAGGAGAATTCGTTCAGCCCAACAAGGCCTCCTTCAACCCAGCCACCGATGAAATATCCGAAGGCATTCAACACAAAGAGCGCCGCGATCACCTTCAATACTGTTCCGGTGGCATCGAACGCGCGTGCCAACATCCAGCCCATCGCTGCGGTGCCAGCAAGCAACCCAACGACGCTGCCCAAATGGCCCCGTAACGTCATCCAGCCAACAATCCACGCGACTGAATATGCTGTGAAAGCAACGCCGAAGAGTTTGTAGAATCGCACGAGCGAACCGGGACCAATGATCAAGCGGTGCAGAAGCAGTCCGCTCAAGCCAATGAACGTCACGGCGCAAACGGCATATAACCCCGCTTCGCCAACGGTGCGATGAAACCAGCGCCCTGCCAGCGCCCACGGAGCAAAGCCGGCAACACTCACCAGGGTGAAACCCACGATGCCACGACGGAGGGATGTTCCCAGCGAGGGCAAGTTTGGATCGACCCCGCTGGCCCGGGAACGTTCGACGATGCTTTGGGGATCAAGGTTAAACCAGCTCATTCGACGTCCTGGGTTGTTGGTTGGGGAGCCGGATGGATTTGGCCACAATAGCCAGCAGCAGAACAGTGCCTGACAAAACAAAGAGTAGCGGCGCGTAAGAATGGTAAATCTCCGCGCACTTGGCGAAGAGCACCGGGCCGAGCCCGGATGCCAGCACCGTCAGCATCTGTGCCGCGCCCTGAATGCGGCCCAGTTGTCGTTGTCCGAACGCCGCACTCCAAACGGAGAAGAAAATCACAATGATCATGCCGCCGGCAATCCCGAGGAGAATGGCCACCAGCCAGAGTTGCCAATAGGTATGAACCAAAGGAATCCCTGCCAACCCCGCTGCGTAAAGTGCCAGTGCCGCCAGCGTCAAGGTTGGGAAAGTGCACCGGGCGGTCAACCAGCCACAGGCGAATTGGCCAATCAGAGATAGCAAAGTGGTGACGGCCAAAAAGAAGTGAAAGGATTGCTGATTGAAGCCGCGTTCTGCGAGCACGGCTTCGTTGAACAGGCCAAGCCCGGAAGAAACGAGATTGAACGAAGCTGCGGCACCCGCGAACAACCAAAAGGCAGGGGTGCGAACCGCTTCGACGAAGGTGAAGTTTGGTGGGGTTGGCCCGACGGGCATATTCCCGGTGCCGCGCTGCTTGTCTGGCGCGGCATCGGCGGACGGTGACTGCTCCGCCCGGCCTTTGGGTTCGCGCAGCAAGAACAGCAGAATCGGCGCGACCACAAAAGCGAGTGCCAAGGCAATTTGCAGCCAGGCAGTCCGCCAGCCATTCATACGGACTGAATAACCCACGGCGATAAACGCCACCGCGAAAAAGACACTGAGCAGCACGGAGTAAACTCCCATCGCCATGCCGATCCGCCTGTTGAACCATTTCCCGACCGTGGTGATGCTGCACACCGACAGGGCGCTTTGTCCGAAAGCGCGCGTTGCAAATAGCAAGGCGAAGAGCAGCGCGATGGTTCCAGAAAAGGCGCTCAACCGCCACACCGCGACACCCAGCAATATTGTGATCAGCATCGTGACCCAGCGTAACCCGAAACGATCAATCGCCCAGCCCGCTGGAAAGCAGGCGAGCGCTCCGAGTAGCGTCGCCCATAGATTCAAGTTCGCGTAGGTGATGCGGTCAAGGTGCAGGTCAGTGAGCAGCGGTTCGGTGACCAGACCGAGCCCTTGCGTGCGGCCCGGGAGCGTTGCCAGCATCAACAAGGAGGCAAGAACGACCTGCGTCCACGCCAGGCGTGAACTCGTTGGTGTTGCAACAGTCCGGGCAGGTGAGATTGCGGCGCTGTCTTCGAGGGCATTCACCGGAAGAAGGTGTTGGTTTTGCCATGTTCAGCGTAGCGATCTTTCAACCACGATTTGAACTCGGCATAGTGCGCGTCCCGCTGATCGCCGCCATCGCTGTTAGCGTTGTAGCTGAGGTAAAGCAGGCGGCGCGATTGCGCGGATTGGTTGGGTGCGGAACGGTGCGGCGTGTAGCCGCTGAAAATCGCCACGTCGCCGGGTGCGAGCTCGAGCATCACGCCTTTGGCCACGTCAACGGTCTCCAGTGGTAATTCATGATACATGCCGTCCTCTGGCGTCATGCAACCGCACAATTGGTAACCGGGAAACACTTCCGTCGCACCATTACCCGAGTCGGACGAGTCAATCGCTACGCTCACGGTGACGAAGCTCTTCGGAAAGGATTTCCACGAGATGTAATCCTGGTGCAAAGCGTAACCTTGGGCGCCGGGAGGTTTGAAGATGAGCTTGTCTTTGAACAGATGCGCGCGCTCGCCAAAGAGCGCTGAAACAATTTCGACCAAGCGCGGATCTCGAGCAATCCGGGCGCATATGGGGCTGATGTCGATCACGGGGTCAAAGCAATCGAAGCGGCACTCGCCGGTCGCCACACAGTTTTGCCAGCGGCAGCGAATGTTGTCGGAATCAATGAGGTCCGTCCGTTGCATCAAGCGAACGGCTTCGGCTTCAAGTTCGGCGACCGCTGCCAACGCTAAAACACCCCGCACGACGAGAAAGCCCTCGGTCTGGTAGTCTGCGATTTGCTTCTGCGTGAGCACGAGGTTGGGGTTCATGGTCAACAGCGTTAGTATGATTCATCCGCAGTTTCGAGCACCTTCAAAATGCGATTGAAGGCATCATATAAATCCGCATTGTTTTGGAGGTCCACCGTGAACGGTTGAGTCCGGTTCGCCGGTGACGAAACGTGTCCGTCATTGAACAGGATGTTGACGGCGCGTTGTTTGTGATGCGTGCGAGGTTTCACGTTGAATGCTGCCAGCGCCGGCGAACAGAGGAACTGGGAATCAAGAGCCAAGGCTCGAATGGGCTTTCCGTTACGATTATTTCCTGGGCTATCGAGCCGGGTCGAATCCGGCTGCTCCGGCGGGGTGTAAAACAATTGCGTCACGCCGCCGTGCCGGTAGAAGTAACTGCCTTGCGCCTGGTTTGTGCCCACTTTGGCCAATTCGGCGTCCGCATCCAGCGACTGATCCGCGCCGGGACAAAACAGCACTTTGGGGGATTGCGCCAGTTGGATTTGCAGCAGCAATCCCAGCGCGACCGGCGCGCCGCTGCGTAGCGAGAGCAGGCTGGTTGGAGAACCGGTCGAGGGATAAAATTCCGCTGGATGAGTGAATGCCGGAGCGTTCGGACCGTAGGGAATTCTACCGTCGTTGTCCTGTGCATAAACCTGAATCGCGATGCCAGCTTGCCGTAGGTTTGAAATGCACGCCGCTTTGCGACCTGAATCTTTGGCCCGGGAGAGGGCCGGCAATAACAGTGCCGCGAGAATGGTTATGATCGCGATGACAACCAGCAGTTCCATCAAGGTAAATGCATTGTGCGATCTCAATGCGCTCTGGGTCACACATCGTATTCGCTGCTGCACAATCCACCTATGGCGATTGCCGTGCCTGATACAAGCGGCTGACAAAAGTCGCGCTTGTGTCCGTGAAGGGGAAGCTTCCCGAGGAATTCGTGATCACACCAAGACTGGTCCAGCTCGATGATGGAAGCGCGATGTTGGTGCTGGTCAGAATCTCAAACCGGCCCGGCGCGCCTTGCAGGGTGAATTGGGATTGACTGTTTGTTCGAGTGAACCCGGTCAAAATCGGATCCTGCACGACCCGCAGCCGGACATTATCCACATCCCAATATCCGCCTTGAAGATCGAAGCCAACGGTAGATGCCAGTTGAACGCCCATGTGTTTGCCGGCCCACGGATCGCTCGCCATCACCGTCGGCACTTGCACGTTGAAATCGGTGAGGTGAGTGTTCGTCGGAAAAAGGGTTCGGGAGTTGGTGATGGTGGTTGAAGCGACGACCACCCGGTTGCTCGCAGGATCACGGTAATAAGTGCTGATTTGCAGCGTCACACCGTTGGACATCCCGCCGCCGCCGCCCAGCACTCCAACCGTCAGATTGTAGGATTTACCTGCATCAAATGTCGCATTGAAGTCGTGGGTCGGCGTGAGATTCGTTCCGAAGATGGTATTGTAATCCTGATAAATGGCGACGTTTGGTAATGCGAACAAAAAGGCGGCCTGGTTACCTTCCAGATTGTCTATGTGGTTAGGAGTACCATTCGTACTGTTTAGGAATTGGCCCATGAGTTGATCCCAAGGGAATCCACCGCCACCCATATACCAAGGTGGTTCGGAGGATTTTTGCCAGCCATCCATGCGTGGATCGGCGAAATCCGTTCCCGGCGACTCGAACGAAGCGTTCGGCACGAGGCTTTCGACCAAGCGTACATTGTCCACATCCCAGTAGCCGCCTTGCAGATCAAAACCGACCGTGGATGCCACGCGAATGCCGATGTTCTTGCCGGCCCAGGCATCCCCGGTCTGAACGATTGGGACGAGGACTTGGAAATCGGTCAGGTGAGTACTCGTCGGGAATAGGAAGCTGGTATTGGTAATGGTCGTGGAGGCAATCGTCACCCGATTGCTGGCGGCATCGCGGTAGTAAAGGCTGATTTCGAACATCACCCCGTTGGACATCCCCCCGCCCCCGCCGAGCAATCCTACCGTGAGCGAGTAGGACTTTCCTGCTTGGAACTTGGCATTGAAACCATGGGTTGGCGCCGTGTTGGTGCCGCCGATTGAATTGTAATCCTGAAAGATCGCCACATCGGGCAACGCGAAGATGAATGCCGCTTGATTTCCCTCCACGTTGTCGATGCGGTTCGGACTCCCATTCGTGGTGTTCAAGAACTGGCCCATGAGCTGGTCCCACGGGAATCCCCCACCGCCCATATACCATCCTGGCTCCGAGGCTTTCTGCCACGCGCCCACTCGAGCGTCGGCGAAATCCGTTGCCGGGGATTCGAACGAGCCATTTGGCACAATGCTCTCCGACAATCGCACATTGTCCACGTCCCAATAACCGCCTTGCAGATCGAACCCGACGGTGGATGCCAGTCGAATGCCAATGTGTTTTCCAGCCCAAGCGTCGCTTGCTTGCACGAAGGGAGTTCGCACTTGGAAATCAATGAAGTGCGTGTTGGTCGGAAACAGGGCCTGACTGTTGGTGATTGTTGTCGTCGCGAACGTGATCACATTCCCCGCGACGTCACGATAATACAGGCTGATTTCAAACGTCACGCCGTTGGACATCCCGCCCCCACCGCCCAGCAAGCCAACGGTGAGCGCATAAGCTTTGCCCGACTCAAATCGCGCGTTGAATTGATGCGAGGGAGCGAGGTTTGTTCCGGAGAGCGAGTTGTAGTCTTGCTGAATTGCGACCTCCGGCAACGCGAACATAAATGCCGCCTGGCTGCCGTCCATGTTGTCGATATGATTGGCGCTGCCGTTGGTGGTGTTCAGAAACTGACCCATGAGCTGCTCCCATGGAAAACCTCCGCCGCCCATATACCACGCGGGTTCGGCCGCCTTCTGCCACCCATCCATCTGCGAATCCGCAAAGGACGTTGCTGGCGATTCAAACGATCCATTGGGCACATAAATTGTTTGCCCTTGCACCGCGCGTGGCGCCGCAGTCAAGGCCAGCGCAAAGATCACCAGCGAGCTCAGGCAAGCGCTCGCGCTCCAGCCGCCGGCAGAAAAATTCCTCGTTTCGCTTCCAGCTGGGAATTCGCAAAACATTGTGTCGTCGGAACGCGCCCGGGATTTAGTCGGATTCATGAGTGGTCAAGTGTTGGTCGCCTTCAGAACGTATGCGCAAGAGTGCATACGATGCGGATCGGTGTCAACCTACTTGTTGAAAATCCTTGTTCAAACTACGGGATGACCGCCGAGTCGACGAAGTGCGCCGGCATGCTATGAGCCGGGTCGTGTCATTTGGGAAACCGATCCAACCGAAAGGTGCAACAACCGAGGTCCAGCACGTTGTTGTTTGAGGCGACTTGGGACTTGAGCGGAGCGGCAACGCTATAGAGCTTTTGTCTTCCCCGTTTCTCAACTTCCAAAAGTCCGGCTTCGCGCATGATTCGCAGGTGCTTGGAAACGTTGAACTGAGACACCTTCAAACGCGCGGCAATTTCATTTACACCTAGGGGTTCCTTGAAGAGCAAACGAAGGATCCGCTGTCGGGTTTCCTCACCCAAGGCCTTCAAGGCCGCGATACAGTCCAGTCCGGTCATGCCGCAGAGTAAAATTCTTTACCCACGCGGGCAAGTCTCGCCATCAGCTGCGAAATCGACACCTTCTCCCCAGTCGAATCCCGGCCACCTTGGGATTCGCGGTTTCACTTTTGACATAGGCGTTTGCACAATGCCGCGGGATCTTGCTTAAAAATCTCTTTGAGTTGTTGATGGTCCTGCACAACGCGTTAATTGGCGGCGAGGGCCTTCGCGATCCAATCCAACGCTTTTCGCACCGCTGCCGGGGCGCTCTTCCCCGGTAGCGGGTAGTAAATCCAGCGTCCATCCTTGCGCGATTCCACCAGGTTCCCCTGAAATAAAATAGAAATGTGTTTGGAGACGGTTGATGGCGTGAGACCAAGCAGTTCAGTGATTTGGCAGACGCACGGCTCGCCGCCTCGCAAGGACAGCAGGGTTCGAACACGAGTCTCGACAGCCAGTGCCTTGGTGATATTCATGAACTCGCGCAAGTGCTCAAAATATTTCCCCAACGGGCGAAATAGCAATCGGCGACCCACCCTGCGGTGTCATCCATGCCCTTGAAAGCATCAATACGCTGGCCAAGGAGTGCACTAGAACGCATTGGGGTGCCGGTGACCGCTTTTCGCTCGCTTTTCCGGACGACTCCACCTACACGAATGCGCGATATGGAGTGGCCGGCACTTTTGCTCGCTGGTTTCGCGGTGCTGTTTATTGGCGTCGCGAAGGCGGGCTTTGGTGGCGGGTTGGGGATGCTCGTGACGCCGCTGTGCGTGCTTGCATTCGGGCCGAAGACGGCCATCGGCATCCTGCTGCCGTTGCTGTGCGCCGGCGACGCCTTCTCGCTTTACCACTACTGGCGCCGTTGGCGCGCGGAGAACCTGAAGTTTCTGCTCCCCGGTGTGACCGTCGGGGTCGTGATCGGTGTGCAACTCGTCGGCCAGTTTTCGCCGCGCCAGCTTAACATCGCCATCGGGCTGATCGCCTTGCTGTTCGTTGGGTTTCAGGTCACCAAGGATCGCCTCTTCCGGGCACAAGGGGCGTTTGCCCCGAATCATTGGGTTGGCCTCCCGTGCGGTGTCGGCATGGGTGTGACGTCGACCTTCGCCCACGGCGCCGGGCCGGTGGCTGCGATGTTCCTGATGCCGCAGCGGCTGCCCAAGGAAATCTTCGTGGGCACGAGCGTCCTCGTCTTCACGTTTGTCAACTGGATCAAGCTGCCGTTCTTCTGCGTGGACCGCTCGCTCTTGAACCTGCCGGTGTTTGCTTCGCAGGCGCTAATCACTCCGGCCACGCTGCTGACGAGCGCAAAGTTTTTTCCGCTGGTGCCGCTCGGCGTCTGGCTGGGCGTCTGGCTGAACCGCCGCTTTTCGGAAACCATTTTCGTGCGGATAATTTATGCCATCCTGCTCGTCACCGGCCTGCAACTCATCTGCAACTTCGACCTCGCCGCGCTGTTCCGGTGAACCGGATCCGCCGGGCCAGGTTACTTGACGCAGGGAATCGGACGGACTCGGTGTCGGGCGGAGGGCAGCCAACGCGCAGCGATTTTGTGTGCGTTCCCGGGCGCACGGCGACTCCCCGGGCCACTGTTGGTTTATCCGTTGTGACGATTCGGCGGCGGGCGTAAGCTGGGGCATGAAGTTCAACCATGCTCCCGGCCTGCGGCTCGGTTGGTTTTTGCTGACCGTTGCCGGCGCGGCGGGCTTCGCAGCGGAGGCTAAACCGCCGACCATCCCACCCACCGGCAAGGTTTATATCGTCCCCATCCAGGAAGCCATCATGCCGCCATTGGTTTACGTCGTTCGCCGGGGTGTGAAGGAAGCGATGGAGATGAAGGCCGATGCGCTCATCCTCGACATGAAAACGGATGGCGGGCGGGTGGATGTCACGGAGGAAATCATCGAGATCATCAGCAAGTTCCCGGGCCCGACGGTCACCTACATCAACAACCGCGCCTTTTCCGCCGGCGCGTTCATCTCCATCGCAACGCAAAAAATCTTCATGGCGCCGCAAAGCGTCATCGGCGCGGCAGCGCCCATCATGATGTCGCCGGGCGGAACCGGGGTGGAAAAAATGCCGGACACCGTCGAGGCCAAGATGACGTCGGCGGTGCGCGCCTTGGTGCGCGTGCAGGCCGAGAAGAACGGGCACAATATTGAGGTCATCGAAGCGATGATCGACAAGACCAAGGAATTGAAGATCGACGGCGAAGTCCTCAACAAGGAAGGAAATATTCTGACGCTCACCGACCGGCAGGCCGCCAAGGAATATGGCCAGCCGCCCAAGCCGTTGCTGTCGCTCGGCACGGTGGAATCCATGGACGCGTTGCTGGCCAAGCTCGGTTACGCCGGGGCGCAACGCATCGAAATCAAACCAACGGGCGCGGAGCAGCTGGGCACCTGGATTACCGCCATCAGCCCGCTGCTGCTGATCATTGGGATCGTGGGGGTCTACATTGAATTCAAAACGCCGGGGTTCGGTTTGCCCGGCATCGTCGGGATTGCCGCGTTCGCGCTGTATTTTCTCGGTGGCTATGTGGCGGGCCTGGCCGGGGCTGGCTGGGCGGTTCTCTTCGTGCTGGGCTTGCTTTTGGTGGCGTTGGAGTGGTTCGTTTTCCCGGGGACCCTGGTCCTCGGCATCACCGGCGCTGCCTTGATGTTGATTGCCCTGGTCATGGGGATGGTGGATGTGTATCCCGGGGCGCCCACGCTCCCCACGTTTCCCCAATTGCAACTGCCGCTGCGGGACATCAGCCTGGCCGTGCTGATTTCGTTGGGCCTCGTACTGGTCCTCGCGCGGTTTCTGCCGGAGACCACCCTCTTCCGCAACCTGGTTTCGCAAACCGCCAGCGGCGTGCTATCCGTCGCCGCGCTGGAGCAACAACAACAAGCGCGCATCGGTCAGACCGGCGTGACCGTTTCCCAATTGTACCCGGGCGGCAAGGCCCGGTTTGGCGACCACCTCCTCGATGTCCTCACGCGCGGGGAACTGGTGGAGAAGGGCCGAACGGTGCGCATCATTGCGCACAGCGGCCTCGACGCGGTGGTGGAAGAAGTGGGCTAACCGACGGGTTTGGTGCCAATCCGCGTGCGACCAGGAATCAACCCGCCGGAACCGGTCATTGATTCCGCGCTGCCTTCACCAGTTGCGTTGCCCGGGCCAGGGAGCCGAGGTTGAAAACGTGTTTATAGCCGAGCCGCTGGAGCTGTCGCTGCCCATTGCGACTGCGCATCCCGCTCTGACAATGGAGCAGCAGCACCTTTGCCTTGTCCGGAAACTCGCGCGGCAACTTGTCCGCGAGTTCGGGCAGCGGAATATTCAGGGCGCCGGGCGCGTGTCCGCTGCGGTATTCCGCCGGCGAACGCACGTCAATCACCAGCGCGCCCGCCTGCAAGTGCTGCCGCAGCATTTCCGGCGAGGCGGCGGACGCGCGCTTGATGAAAAGCATGGCGATGACCGCCAGTCCCACTAGCGAAATGAGGGTCCAGTTCATAGCTAACTTTCCGCCGGCGCCGGGGCGCCGGGCTGGGCCCCGCCGGTGGCTAAGCCGCGGAACCGCGCGAAAGCGGCAAGCCCGGCAACATGGGTGAAGGTCAATGGTTTCATGTTTTAGAGTTCGGTCGGTGGCACGCGGCAATTTTTATTGGGACCAGGACAAATGACAACCGCGCCTGCGGCAGCGCGGCGGTCAACTGATGCCAATGCCTGAGCCGCGAGCCGCCTCAAAGTTACAATCCAATTCGCCGGGAGGGTCAAGCGGCCGGCTTACGGTTGGCACCGGGCTGACCTTCGATCTTCGATTATTGTCCCCGCCGCGCGGCCCCGTAATCCCGAGCCGGAAAAAACATTGTCTTGGATAACCAAAGGGTTAGTTTGGCCCGGCGCAATGAAAACGTTCGCCCAACTCGGCTTTCCCGGACGCCTCATCGCCGTCGAGGGCCTCGACGGCTCCGGCAAATCGACGCAGATTTATTTGCTCAAGCGCTGGCTCGAAGCCGAGGGCAGCAAGGTTTATTTTAGCGAATGGAATTCGTCCGAGCTGGTAAAATCCGCCACGAGCAAGGGCAAGAAGCAGGAGCTGCTCACCCCCACCACCTTTAGCCTCATTCACGCCACGGACTTTGCCGATCGCTATGAGCGCCATCTCGTGCCCCTGCTGCGCGCAGGCTATCTCGTGTTGTGCGATCGCTACGTGTTCACCGCCTACGCCCGCGACATCGTGCGGGGCTGTCCGCCCCAATGGGTCCGGGATATCTACAGCTTTGCGGCGTTGCCCGACTTGACTTTCTTTTTCCAGGCTGATCTCGAGGTTTCGCTGAATCGCATCCTCGATGGGCGTCCGCAGTTGAAGTATTTTGAGGCGGGCATGGATTTGCGCCTCTCCCCCGATCCCTACGAAAGCTTCCGCATTTTCCAGGGTCGCATCCTGGAGCAATACCTCGCGATGAGTTCCGAATTCAATTTCCTGCTCATGGACGCCAACACCAGCATTGAGGCGCAACAAAACATTGTGCGCTCGCTCGTCGCCGGGAAGCTGGATCTGGCCGCCTTCGCCCGCAAGAAAACCCCGTCCGCTTGAGCGCCATGGCCACCGCCAACATCCCCAAACGACCCCGCAATCTGCGGGTCATCGTCCCGCAAAAAACCGCCCGCCGCTTTTACGGGCACGGCATCCCCGGCGTGGCCGTGGAAAAACTCGCGGGCCGGCTCATCGTCGTGGAAGGCGCCGATGGTTCCGGGCGTTCCACGCAAATCCGCTGGCTCGTCGAATGGCTCGAAGGCAACGGTCACTCCACCGTGCAAGTGGGCCTCAAGCGTTCCTCGCTCGTGAGCGAGGAACTCGACAAGGCGCAGGAGGGCAACATTCTTAGCCGCACCACGCTGAGTTTGTTTTACGCCACGGACTTTGCCGACCAACTGGAAAACATCATCCTGCCGGCCTTGCGCGCCGGCCAGATGGTGCTGGCCGATCGCTACATCTACACGTTGATGGCGCGCGACATTGTGCGCGGCATGGACGAGGTGTGGTTGAAAAATCTCTACGGCATGGCGCTCGTGCCCGATGCGGTTTTCTATTTGAACGTCGCGCCCGAGGAACTCGTCCAACGCGCGTTTGCCAAGTATTCCGCGCTCGATTATTGGGAAAGCGGCATGGACCTCGGCCTCGCGCGCGACCTGTTCGACAGCTTCCTGAAATACCAGGCGCTCATGGCCCAGCAGTTCAAGCGGATGCAGCGTACCTACGACTTCCATATCCTCAACGGCCATCGCTCGGTCGAGGAAATCAATGCCGAGCTGCGCAAGAAAACCGACGCGGTCCTCACCGGTCACTTGGAGCAATGATCCCTGCCTATGCCTGAAAATCCGAGCAAAGAAAATTTCGTGGGCGTGGACCTGGGCGGAACCAAAATTCTGGCCGGCGTCTTCAATGCCAAACTGGAACTCAAAGGCAGCACCAAACTCAGCACCAAGGCGGATCGCGGCGTGGACGCGGTCATCGAGCGTATTGCCCGCTGTGTGAAGGAAGCGGTGGACGAATGCGACCTCGAACTTTCTCAGGTTCGCGGCATCGGCATCGGGGCGCCCGGCGCCGTGGATACCGAAGCGGGCCGCGTCATCTTTGCCCCCAATCTGCCCGGTTGGAAGGATGTGCCGCTGAAGAAGAATCTGGAAAAGCTCCTCGAGGTGCCGGTGTTTCTCGGCAATGACTGCAACGTCTGCACCCTCGGTGTCTTCGACCAGGAATACAAAGCCAAGCCGCGCGATTTAATTGGGATTTTCATCGGCACGGGCATTGGTGGCGGACTGATTCTCAACGGCGACCTCTATCATGGTCACAATCTGACCGCCGGCGAAATCGGCCACATGGTCATTGAAGTCAATGGACCGAAATGCGGCTGCGGCAATCGCGGCTGCTTTGAAGCCCTCGCCAGTCGCACGGCCATCTTTCGCGAGATTCAAGCGGCCGTCAAAGCCGGTCAGGAAACGCTGCTCACCGACATGCTCGGCAAGGATTTGAGCGACATGCGGAGCGGCGATTTGCGGAAAGCCATCCGGCGCGGCGACAAGCTGGTGACCAAGATCGTGGAGGCGGCGGCGGAGTTTGCCGGCATCGGCGTGGCCAATCTCATCAACGTGTTGAACCCGGAGCTCGTGGTGATCGGCGGCGGCGTCATTGAAGCGCTGGCCGAGGAGATGATGCCCACCCTCATCAAAGCCGCGAAAGAGCATGTCATGCCCGGTACTATGAGCGGCATCGAGATCAAAGCCTCCAAACTGGGCGACAACGCCGGCATCACCGGCGCCGCCGTGCTCGCCCGGCGCGGAACGGCTTAACTGGGGGCGGGGGGCGCGCCCGGTTCCCCGATCGCAGCCAGCGCCTTCATTGGATTGGCAGGTGAATGCCAACTTACGCCGGAGTAATTCGACGAAGTTGCCGTCCAACCTCGGAGTGACGCACGCTGGAAATTATTTCGTCGCGGGGCAACGATTTTCACGCCGCCCGCGTGAGGTTCACGCGCCGGAGCGCGTCGCGTTGCTAGTTCCCCTTCGGAACCACGAGAGAATCCGTCGGATTCCGCTTCAGGTGCGACTTCTGCTAGCTGGAGTTGAAACTCCTTTGTCGCTATGGTGATTAAACCAACTGCCCGATGAAAACCAACCGTTCGCAACTGGCCCTCACCCCACGACGGAGCACTGCCCTATGAAAGCCACAGCCGCCGCCACGGATTTGCGCAAGAACCCATGCCAATTAAAAATGCAAAATAAAAAATTAAAAAAGCGGAAGCTGTCCCCCGCAGCCTTTTTCATTTTCAGCCTATGCCTCGCCGCGTCCAGCCCCGCGCAAACTTTGCTCAACGTGGATTTTGGCGTCGGCCAGACCAGCGCCAAGACGGGCTTCGCCGCCACCGGGGCGACGACGAATGATTTCTGGAATCTCTACCACCACTATGCGCCAAAATTCACGCCCGGCATGCCGCTCGTGGCGGAGGGGCGATTGGAGAACTTGAAATTCGCGGATGGCAGCGACAGCCATATCAGCCTCGCGGTGACGAACGCCCCGGGCGTCTGGGGGAACGCCTCGGGCGACGCCATGTTCGACACGTTCATCTTTGCGCAAAATGGCTCGAACCTCACCGCCACCATCTCTGGTCTCGAACCGGGCCGTTTCCATTTCTACCTCTACGGCCACGCCGATGCCGACGTCACGGGCGAACAAAACTCCGTCTTCACGCTCCGCGCCGGCACGAACACGTTCGGCCCGCTGACGCAACTCGGCGCCCCCGGTTGGAAGGCGGCCGTGGCATGGTCGGAACGTTCGCAATACGTCGTGTTTCGCGATGTGGTGGTGACGGCGGGGCTGCCCGTGATCATCGAGGTCGCGCCGGGACCGAATGGCGTCGCCGTGCTGAACGGACTGCAAATCATCTCGCGCGGTACCAGCCCGCCGCGTTTGCTGGCGGCGACGACAACGACGGCGGGCGCGGCGAATACGAATCTGTTCTTCCGTTCCATCGCTTACGCGGGACACGTCACCGACACGGAAGCGCGGTTCCAGGTTAATTTCGAAGTCGAATCGCTGGCGACCAACGAAATCTCCGCGCCCTTGTTCGAGGGGGACGTGGCCTTAATCGCGGCCCAACTGCCGGAGGCCTTGCGCATCGTGAGCAGTGCGGGCCGGTCGCGGCTGTTTTGCGCCGCGCCGGGCGCGTACGCTGTCACGCTCGATCTGGTCGCCAAAATCACCCGCGCCGAGCCCTGGAATCAAATCAGTTTCGTCGGCCCCGTCTCGCCGATCGCCGCGGTGCAAGCCGAGGCCGCCGAGGCCGGCATCGAGATGCAGCTCCTGAGCGGCACGCAGCTGGACCCGGAGAAAAAGGCCACGTCCCGCGTCAGCGGTTTCCTCGGCGCGGATCGCGGGCTGAATCTGCGCTGGCAAAGCAAGACCGCCGAAGTCGCGCGTCGTTCGCTGGTCACGGTAGACACGGTCGCGACGGCGCAAGTCACACCCGCGGTGATCAAATTTACCACGGCGCTGACCTACGAGATTTTGCAGGCGTCGGTGCCACGCCTCACCATCGAACTCCCGGCCGCGCACACGCTGACGCGTTTGCAGGGTGAACAGATTCGCGATTGGAAGCTCACCCCGGCGACCAACCACACGGCGCTCCTGACCGTGGAGTTTATCAAGCCGATCGAGAAGACCTACACGCTCACGCTCTTTTCCGAGCAGCCGGTGGAAACCACAGCCGCGGCGACGATGCTGGTCCCGCCGCAACCGCTCGCCGTCGAACGCGAATCCGGCTCGTTCACCCTGAGCGCCGATGATGCGCAGGTGGCGATCGAATCCGCGCCCGGACTGCGACAGGTGAATGCCCCGGCCGGTTCGCTGGCGGCCTATCGTTTCATTGCCCGCCCCTTCAGTGTCCGCGCCAAACTCAGCCGCCTGGCGCCGGTGTTGAAACTGGTGGATCGCATCACGGCGCGCGTCGAAGAATCGCGTTTGCTCGTCCGGCATGCCTTGACGCTCAACGTCGAACAGGCTGGCATTTATTCGCTCGAACTCACGCCACCGCCCGGTTTGACGGTGGCGGAGGTCCGGGGCGAAGGGGTGGAAGATTGGAAGACCACGGACGGCAAACTGCAGCTCAATTTCGCCGCGCGCGTCCTGGGCTTGCGCCAACTCGAGGTCCAGCTCGAACAGGCGCACCCGCAGTTCCCGGAATCCGTCACGCTCCGGCCGCTGGTCGTGACCGGGGCGACGAACGTGACCATCCAACTCGGCGCGGCCAGTTCGCCCGGCATCCGGCTCAAGACGCAGGAACTTGACGGCCTGCGCGAAGTGCCGGTCAACACGTTGCTCCCGCGCAGCGATGAGTTGCTCGCGTTTACCGGGGAGCGCGCGGATTGGAAACTGACGCTCGCCACGGAGCAGCTTTCGCCAAGGATTGTCAGCGAAATCTTCAACCTCGTGACGGTCGGCGATGGTCTGGTCGGCGGCAGCGCGACGATCCGCTTCGGGATCATCAATCAAGGGGTGCAGGAATGCCGGGTCGCGTTGCCCGCGCATTGGAAAAATGTCGAGTTCACCGGCGCGAATATCCGCCGCAAGGAATCGACCCCGGCGGATACCAATTCCGTGGTGTGGACTCTCACCTTGCAGGACAAGGCCTGGGGCGGCTACACGCTGGTCGTGACCTACGATTATCCGTTCGACGCGAAGGCGGCGGACCTCGATCTGGCCGGCGCGCATACGCCGGGCGTCGAACGCGAGACCGGCAGCCTCGGGATCATGACGGCGGCGAGCCTCAAGCTCGAACCTGCGGCGCCGGCCGAGCCATTGCAGCGCGTGGATGAATCCGAGTTGAGCGAGACGGACCGTTCGCTCTGCACCCGGCCCTTGCTGCTCGCCTACAAATACACCGGTACGAATTACCAGCACACCGTGCGCGTGACCCGGTTCGAGGAGTTGCCGGTGCTCGCGGCCGTGGCCGACCGCACCGAACTCATTTCCGTCATTACCGAGGAAGGGCAGATGCTCACGCAGTCTTCGTTCATGGTGAAGAACAACGAGATGCAGGCCCAAAGGTTTACGTTGCCCAAGGGTGCGGAATTGTGGAGCACGTTTGTGAACGGTCAGCCCGCCAAGCCTGAACGCGACGGCGATGACATCCTCGTCAGCCTGCCGCGGGACGCGAATCGGGACCAAGCCTTCGCCGTGGACCTCGTGTACAAGCAGTCCGTGGATTTGCAAGCATCGCTTTTCCCGCGCCGCCTCGAACTCAAGGCCCCAATTACCGACATACCGAACACCTACGCCGAATGGGCGCTCTTCGTGCCGATGACCAAACGTCTCAGCGGGTTTGACGGCAACATGACGGTGGCCAGCGGCACGACTTACGGGCTGCGCGATGCGTGGCAGGAGTGTTTGCAATTCTATTGGAACCTGATCGAACGCAATGTCGGGGTGATCATTTTATGCCTGGTGATCGGGGTCCTGGCGGCGCTGGTCATCGCCGCCGCCCGGCGGGGGATGCGCCGGGCCCTCGAGCTCATCGCCGTGCTGGCCAT
This sequence comes from Verrucomicrobiota bacterium, assembly GCA_025350905.1. Classification (GTDB taxonomy): domain Bacteria; phylum Verrucomicrobiota; class Verrucomicrobiia; order Limisphaerales; family JADLHS01; genus JADLHS01. The sequence continues at coordinate 9,124 of JANXWY010000010.1, read as the reverse complement.
CATTGCCCTGCTCGGGGCGATGTTGCTGCCCGCGTTGAGCAGGTCGAAGGCGAAGGCGCAACGCATCAGCGCCATGAACAGCCTCAAGCAGGTCGGCCTGGCCGCGCGGATCTGGTCGGGGGATAACCGCGACCGCATGCCGGCAAGTTTCGAAGACATGAAAGCGGAGCTGGGCACCGACAAGCTGACGATCGATCCGAACACGGGGCAGCGGTTTGTTTGGGTGGGGGCCGGCAAGGACGCGAGCGATCCCAGTGCGATTCTCGCTTATTCGCCGAGCGACCAGAACGGTCGCGCCGTATTGCTCGCGGATGGTAGCGTGCAACAGGTCAACAGCGAAAAGTTTTCAGAAATGCTCGTCCGCGATGAGGCGAATCAGCGAGCCCGGCGAGCGCAGCCACCGGCCCCGGATTTGGTGCCCAGCAAATCGGCCCGGGCGATGGGGGAAGTCGACGTTGCGGCGATGGCGCCGCCGCCGCCGCCCGCGCCGACGGCAGCAGCCGCAACGGACCAGGCTGCGTTTCGGGAGCGCTTTGGCTTGATGCGCGGCGCGGGTGGCGGCGGCGGCGGTCAAGGGACGTTTACGAATGCCCTTCCGGAAGCCATTGATCCCGCTACCGGGTTGGCGATCGCAAGCTCGGCCTCAACGCTGGGGTTTTATGCACCGACCAAACCCACTGCCGCGGGCGTCCGGCCCATTCGCATTGATGTGCCGCGGAGTGGCCATCAGTTTAATTTCACCAAAGTTCTCAACGTGAAACGCGAACCGCTCAGCATCAAAGCCTCGGTCATGTCCGTAAAATCCTGGCGTGGGCTCCAGATGCTGATGCAGGTGGTCATGTTCGTCGTCGGGTTGGTACTCTGGGGATGGTTCTGGCGCGCACCGGAGCGCAGCGCCTTCTGGCTCGCGGTGGCCGCCATGTTGGTGATCTGCGGCGTCGTGAGCCTGTTCGCAATGTGGCGCGTGCTCGGCGCCGCTTTCATCGCGCTGGTACCGTTGCTGGTGTTCCTGGCCATTGGCTATGGCGTCCGGCGATTCCGCGAGCACCGAAAAAATTCGCGGCCACCCGAATTGCCGCTCACCGATGGACCAACCTCATCCACGCTCGCCACCCTCCTCCTCCTGCTCGGCCTGCTCACCGCGGGCACTTCGGCGCGCGCCCAGGATGGCGCGCCGGCCACCAACAGCGTTTCCCTGGTCAGTGCCAATTACACCGGTCGCGTGCAGGACAAGGTCGCTCAATTCGAAGTGACGTTGGTCATCCTGTCCGCCGCGACGAATCAAACCCTGCCCTTGTTCGGGGACGACGTCGCGGTGCAATCCGTTACCGCCACGGGCGGGGCGAAGTTGGTGCGGGAGGGGCGGACAGTTTCCGTGGTTCTGCCCGCGCGCGGCCCGGCCACGGTGCAGCTGAAATTGTTAGGCAAACTCGGCGGTGACGTGACGAAACGGTCGCTGGCGTTCGCGATTCCGCCCGCCTTGAGCAGCCAGGTGAAGGTGACGATTGACGAAGCCGAGGCGGACGTGGAGTTCCCGACGGCCGTGAGCTTTCACCGCACGGCGAGCGACGGTCAGACCAGCGTGACGGCCATTCTGGGCGCGACGGATCGTCTTGAGCTGACGTGGATGCCCCGCGTGAAGCGCGCGGCCGAAATTGCCGCCACCGTCTTTTGCCAGAACACGGCGCTGGCCACCTTCAGCGGCGGCGTCACCAAACTTCGCACCACGCTGGATTACCAGGTGACGCAGGGCGAATTGAAGCAGCTGCGGGTGCGCCTGCCGGCGGGCCAACGATTGCTGCGCGTGGAGGGGGCGAGCCTGCGGACCTGGGAACTCAAGCCGGAGGCCGCCGGTGAAATCCTGACGGTGGACCTGCTCAAGGGCGTCTCCCCCGACTACAAACTGACGCTGGAAACGGAGCGGGTGCTCGACGCCTTGCCGGTTTCCGTTGGCGTCGAGATACCGCACGCGTTGGACGTGAAACGCGAGACCGGGCTGGTGGCGTTATCGGGTGGCGAGGAACTGGCGCTGACGGTCGACCGGGCCGCTGAGTTGCAGCGCGTGGACGCGGAAGAATTCGCGCGGGCCGCCGGCGTCGCGAAGGAAGGTTTGCTCAGTGCGTTCCGCTTTCTGTGGGCGGATTTTGAGCTCGCCGTGCGCGTCGAAGCCATCCAACCGCAAATCGAGGCGGTGATCCGCAATGATTTCCGGGTGGGCTTGGAGCAGCTGTCGCTGGTGGCGCAGCTGAATTACACCGTTAAAAAAGCCGGCGTGTTCGCGCTGCGCCTCGCGTTGCCGCGCGGCTGGCGGTTGGAGGCCGTGAACGGTAGCAACGTGCAGCAGTGGGCCGAACGGAGCGACGCCGGGGCCCGCGTGCTCGAGGTCTCGCTCAAGGAACGCACCCTGGGCGCCGGCCAGTTGTCGGTGACGCTCGCGCAGAACTGGAAGGACGTGCCGCCCGCGCTGAGCCTCGCGGGGGTGGCCCCCTTGGGCATGCAAAAACTTTCCGGCTACGTCACCGTCACGTCGGAAGTCGGCCTCGGCGTGAAGACCGTTTCGTTTGCGGGCCTGGTCGAAGTTCCCTACGCGATCGTAGTAACTACGGCGGGTTCGGCCTCGCAGGGCAGTGCGCTGGCGTTCAAACTTGTGGGCCCGGAGGCGGCGGCCGAATGGAAATTGTCCGTCACCACGGAGAGTGTCGAAGCGTGGGTGCGCGCCGAGGTCTTCAACGCTTTCACCGTGGCCGAAACCCTGGTGAGCGCGCGCGCGCTGGTGAAATATGACATCGCCAACGCGCCAGTGAAGGAGTTCCGGGTGCGCGTGCCGGCGGGCGCGAAGAACGTCGAGATCAGCGGGGTCAACATCCGTCGCCGCGACCAGCAGACGAATGATTGGCGCGTGGAGTTGCAGAACAAGGTGCGCGGCGATTACGTGCTGACGGTCACGTGGGAATGGCCGAAAGATGCCCGAACGAATCTGGTGGCCCTCCCGGGCGTCGAGGCGTTGGGCGTGGAGCGCGAGTCAGGTTGGCTGGTGCTCGGGGCCCGGCCGCCGTTGCAGGTGACGGAGAAAAGCACGAGCGAGTTGCTCAGCAAAATTGACGTGAGCGAACTACCCGCGTGGAGCGGTCGCGGTCCGGAATCCGCGGTGCTCGCGTATCGCTATGTTCGACCGGGTTACCGGCTGGTCATCGAGGCGCGGCGGTACGCGGAGGCGGAGGTGTTGCAGGCGCTCGTGGATAGCGCCCGGTTTACGACCGTGGTGGCCGACGACGGCCAGATGATGACCGAGGTCAGTCTGAGTGTGCGCAACAACGGCCGGCAGCATCTCGAAATCGAACTGCCCAAAGGCACGACAGTCTGGAGCGCGTTTGTGGCGGGGGAACCGGTTCGCCCCAGCACCCGCGCGGGACGGTTGCTCCTGCCGCTCGAACGCACCGCAGCCAGCGACGCCCCGATCCCGGTGGAATTGACGTACGTGGGCGAGGACCCGTTCCCGCGGCGCCACGGCAACGTGGCGCTGGCGTCGCCCAAGTTTGATGTGCCGCTCAAGAACGCGCGATGGGATTTGTTCCTGCCGCCCGATTATGAATACACCGACTTTGCGGGCAGCATGACGCGCACGGCGGACCTGGGCGCCCCGGTCGTGCAGGATTTCAGCCGCAGCCTGTATTCGGAAGCGGAGTCCTCCAAGGTCGCGGAGAAACAGAAGGCGATGCTGGAGGAATTGTCCACCGTGAAACAGCAACTGGCGGAAGGGAAAACGCGCGAGGCGGTGGGAAACTACAATCGGGCCAAAAGCCCGGGGGCGAACAACGGGTCGTTGGCCAATGCCGGAGAAGTGGAGGAGTTGGGCAAGGAGGTCCGCCGGATTCAAGGCAGCAACCTGATTCAGGCGCAGAACGCGTGGTTTTTTGAAAACAACGCTCGGTTAAACGAGGGGACGCTGGACTTGAGGTTGAACGGGCAGCCGCCGCCGCAGGTATTACTCCGCGCGGACGATGCCGAGGTGGCGGGCAAGCAATGGGAAAAGCTCGAAGCCGCGCAACAACTCGCCGTGGCCAAGGTCACGCCGTTGCATGTGACCCTGCCGGCCCGCGGGGTCCGCTACTCGTTCACGCAGGTGTTGCAAACCGAGATCAACAAACCCATGACGATTGGGTTGTTCGCGGAGAACACCAAGACGCCAAGCTGGCTGGGCCGGCTCGGATTGGGCGCCACGGTATTTGGGCTGCTGTGGGTGCTAATGAGCGTTGTGGCCCGGCGGCAGGATTGAAGGGTTGGCATCACCGGCGCCGCCGCACAAGCGCAGCGTGTGACGGCATGACGAGAACTGTTTTTCGGACAGTGAATGAAGTCATCGCGCCGCCTGTCCTCGTGTTACCCGATTGTAAAATGCTCTGTCCTCGCTTCGTCTGTGTGAACATCTCGGCCAACGGATGGATAAAAAGCTGGGCCAAGACCAAGAGCACGACGTAAAAAATCCAGCCGCGACTGCGCTCCCGGCGAACTAGCGCAACAACCCAGCGACTGAGAACGATGGCGAAGACGAGGAAGCGAAATGGCCTCAGTGGGTCTGGCATGGCGACGCCCATCGGGATGGCAAAAAAGACAACGACGGGAACAAGCAACCATGTCGGCCAAGAAGACCTCTCCTGGCCTTTGCGTCGTACGATCAATGAGAAAACCCCGACCGCGGCTACCGCAAGCAAAGTAGACTCTAAATAGCCGATGCGCATGGTTTTCTAGCTGATATTCGCTGGCGCGCTGTGCGGCCTATCCTGTTTCATAGATTCGTCGCTGCGCTCAGTAAAAAGTTTTGTCCAGCCAGAAATCCTTCGCCCGCTTTGCAGGTCGCGCGCGCCTACCTCATCGATTTCCAAACTTGGCCACCAGCGGAAAGTTCTCGGGATGCGCGATGCGCGCCAAATCCAAGTCCACATCCAGCTCGGGCCAGTAAAGATGTTCGTCGTGGTGGAGTTCGACATGGAATAATTGCGCGAGCGTCGCCGATCGAAACCACGGGAAGTCGTCGAAGCCTAAAAAATATTCCCGGCCCGCCACCATCAACCAGAAGCCGTGCATGGAGACATTCAGGATTTCAGGCGCCGAAGTGTCGGTGCCAATGTTCACGGATTTCATTTTGTCGCTCCTCGATGATACGCTGCAATTCATTCAGTTCAGTTGTTCCCAGCCCTTTGTTGACGGCTAATTCGATGCTTGGTTCGAGCCAGAATTTCGCCTCGCCGTCCGGCGAAATCACATGCACATGCAAACGCGCTTCTTCTCGGGAGAAGAAGTAAAACCGGTAATTGCGATACCGGAAAATCGTCGGACTCACGCCGGGACGGTATCAAAATTGGCCGGGCAGTTCAATCGGGCAATTCACCACACTTCCACGGGGCCTTGCGGGACGGGAATAGCTTCGCGGCGGGCGGCAGCGGGGACTTCGGCTTGCATGAAGGACGCAACCATCGGCGGGAGTTGGAAGCGCGGGAGCAGTTCGCCGCGGTCGTCGAGAAATTGTTGGCGCCAGTGAGTGTAGTCGTCGAGCACGGTGTGAAATTCCGCGCGCGTGGCGACCTGGACGACGCGCTTGTTAAAAACATGAGCCGGACCGAATCGTTTGGCATACCACGGCGCGACCTTGCGGAACATCCGGCAGCCGAGTTCCTCGCCGAATACTTCCACCATCAAATCCAGATGCCGGCACATCACGCGCACGCGCTCGGCGAACGAGGGTTCAGGCGGGAGTTCGCCCCTCACCCCGGCCCTCTCCCCATCGGATGGGGAGAGGGAGGCAGTTTTCAAGTAATGCCGCGTGTGCTGGAAAATCCAGGGATTGTAAAACGCGCCGCGCCCGATGCTCACGCCCGCGCATCCGGTTGCGTCGAACATCTTTTTCGCGGCTTGCGGCGTGATGATGTCGCCGTTGCCGATGACGGGAATGGCTTTCACGGCCGCCACCACCGCCCGGATGCCGGCGAGGTTGACGGTGCCGCCGAAACCCTGTTCCCGCGTGCGGCCGTGCACAAAAATCGCCTGCACGCCGACGTCTTCCAGGGTGCGCGCCAGATCGGGGGCGGTGAGGTTGTCGGCGTCCCAGCCGAGCCGCATCTTGGCGGTGACGGGAATTTTCACGGCGTTGACCATGCCGCGAACGAGGGCGGCGGTCTTGTCGAGTTCCGTCATCATGGCCGAACCCCCGCCGACTTTGCAGACTTTCTTGACGGGACAACCCATGTTGATGTCCACGGAGGCGACGCCGATGGATTCCAGATATGCCGCGGCGTCGCGCATTTCCTCCGGCACGCTGCCAAAAAGCTGCACGGCGAGCGGGGAATCGGTCGCGTTGGTTTCAATCAACTTGAGCGCCTTGGGGTTTTTTCCGAGCAACGAGCGGGCATTGACCAGATCCGTCGTGCATAGCCCGACGCCCCCGATCTCGCGCAATACCAGGCGGAAGGGCAGGTTGGTGTATCCCGCCAACGGCGAGAGAAACAAATTCGAGGACAAGGTCAGCGAGCCAAGACGCATCGGCCAAATCCTAGCGCAACCATTCCGGCAAGACAGGCAAAACCCGCCCACGGTTGGTGGTCGCCAGGGCCCCAGTCGCGAAGCGACCTTCCTACCGTTGCGGAAAGATTTGGTAGAGCAGCAAGTAAATCACCACGCCGGTCACCGACACGTACATCCAGATCGGCCAGGTCCAGCGGGCGATTTTTTTGTGGGCATCAAAGCGTTCCCGCAAGGCCCGGGTGAGGGTGATAAGCACCAGGGGCACGATGGCAAACGCGCCCAGCAAGTGGGTAAATAGAATCGCGAGGTAAATCGGGCGAAACCAGGTCGGCTCTAGAAACCGGGTATGGGCCGCCCCGTAAACCTGCTTCATCTGGTAATGATAGGTGAGGTAGCAGACGAGAAAGAGCGTCGATGTCACCAGCGCGGCGATCATGCAGTTGCGGTGCGCAATCTTCTGGCCGCGTTTGATGAAAACAAAACCGGCCGTCAGCAAGACCGTGCTGAGCCCGTTGAGGCCGGCGTTAACCAGCGGCAGATCCGTGAAACTCATCGTTCGCGCTCCAGTTCCCGAACGGCGGTGAGGATTCTCGGCTGGACGTTGGTCCACTCGACGCCGTCCCCGCTGGTTTCAAACGAACCGCGCAGCCGTCCCTGTTTGTCCACCACCACAAAGATGGTGCTGTGGATGAATAAATCATCGGCGTCGCTGCGTTCCTCCGGTTTCTTTTCCACGGCGGCGAGTTTGAGCCCGTTACTGCCCAAGGCGGCGATGTCCGGCTTCGGACCGGTGAGAAAAAACCAACGGTCAGCGTTGGCGTTGAAGCGCGCGGCGTATTTTTTCAAGACGTCGGGGGTATCGAATTCCGGATCGGTGGTGAGCGTGACGAGTTTGGTCCGGCTATCCGTCGGCAAAGCGGTTTGCAGCGCTTCCATTTGCTTGGTCATGCGGGGGCACGGACCGCCGCAGCGTGTAAAGATGATGTCCGCCACCCAGGCATGGCCGCACAGGTCGGCGAGCGTGACGCGTTGACCGATTTGATTCGTGAGTGTGAAATCAGCGACTTGACTGATCACCGGCAGGTGGGAGACGGGCCGTCGCTTGGCTTCCAGGCGGGAGAGCACGAACGTCGTCGGGAGGATGACGATCAGCAAGCCGACGCCGACCCAAATCGTGCGCGCGAGTTTTTGCGTGGTTTGATCCATATCCGGAGGCAACGGTGCGGCACCCGTGGTGGCCGGGGATTCAGCCGGTCGCAGGGCCGCGCTCCCGCGTCCTACTCAAGGATCATGGCCCCGCCCGTCTTGGAGGCGAGCCATTTATCAAAGGCAGCCTGGCTTTCCACGACGAGAAACCCGCCGCTCATGCTCGAATGGCCATTGCCGCAGAGCTGGGCGCAGTTGATTTGGTAGCGGCCTTCTTTCGTGGCCGTGAACCAGCAGGGAATTCTCATGCCGGGAATCGCGTCTTGCGTCACGCGCAAGGCGATGACTTTAAACGAATGGATCACGTCCTTGGAACTGATGAAGCAGATGACCGGCTTGCCTACCGGAACATGAATCTCGTTCAAGACCTGCACATCGTCCTTGCCATTAGGGTCGTCGGCTCGCACTCCGAATATGTTGTTTTCGGCCACCTGCGTCATGTCCTGTTTGCCGAAGATGCCATCCTTGCCGGCATACCGCGCATTCCAGGCAAACTGCTGGGCGACGATCTGAATCGTCGTAGCGTCCTTGTAGTCGGGAATCTTCGTCACGTTTGAGGCCTTGGCCCACATCGGAATCGCGAACCCGATCAGCAACACGAGCTCGGCGACCACCACCGCGATCTCGATGTAGCTCGAGGCATGACTGCGGACGCCGAGGTGGTCGGCCTTGGGGTGCCGCTTCACGTTGAACCGCCAGAGCGTGTAAGCAAAGTAGGCGAACCAACCGAGGAACAGGAGCGCCATCAGCCAGTGCACATAGATGATCAGTTCATCCACCGCTTTGCCATTTTCACCGGCGAGTACCGGCAGGAACAATAATTTGGAAAAGAAATCCATCATGGGTTTTGGGAAGGTTGAATCGGTTCGCCGGCGTTGACCTTGGCTGACCGGAGTCCGATGTGGACGAAAAACGCAACGACCCCGGCCAGTACGGAGCCGATCACGCCGAGCAGCGTGGCAATGCCCCAGTTCATGCCTTGGGCGAGCGGCGAATCCGACGCGCCGAAGCAGGTGGCGCAGGCGAAGACCGACGGTTTCACCAGGAGCGCCAACCCGCTGACCAGCCAAAGCCGTGGCGAGCGGAGGGGCCAACGCTGGGCGGGTCCGGAACTTAAACGGGAATTAATTTTTGCGGAGCGACGGTTCACAAGTAACTCACGTTTTTTAGTTTTTTCAGAAAGAACCCTTCATAAACCAGCAGGCCCAAGCCCGCGACCAGCGCGGTCACGCCCCCCGTCAGATCGCTGGTCGCACCTTCCGGCGAGCGATACGCTTGCAGGAGCCAAAGGCCGAAGCCAAACGCCAGCGCACTCGCGGCGGTGATGAAGAGGACGTGAAAGGCTTTCAGGGACATAACCTCAGTGGGTCGTGGTCAACGCGGGGTGATCATTGTAGGC
>JANXWY010000003.1 GCA_025350905.1 Verrucomicrobiota bacterium | reverse complement strand
GCAGACGCGCGTGGCCGAGCTGACCGTGCTCGACATCGGCATCAAGATCGCCTCGGCGCTCGATCTCGCGCTCAAACACAACTTGCTCCACCGTGACATCAAGCCGGGCAACATCCTGTTCGACTCCGACAATGAGCCCAAGCTGGTGGATTTCGGACTGGCCCGCAGCGTGGATGTGGAAGCGGAAACGGGGTCGGTGACCGAAGGCACACCGTATTACGTGGCCCCGGAAAAAATCAAACGCGAAAAGGAAACCTTTTTGTCGGACATGTACAGCCTCGGCTGCACGTTGTATCATGCGTTGACCGGCCATGTGCCCTTTGATGCCCCGACGGTGGAGGAACTTGTAGGGGCGCACGTCCACACCCCGCTCCGGCCACCGAATCAGGTACTGCTCGAAGTGACGCAACCGACCAGCGACGCCTTGGAAAAGGTGCTCGCCAAAAATCCGGCCGACCGCTTTCTCAGCTACGATGAATTTATTTCGGCACTGGAAGCTTCGCGGAGCCAGTTACTCATCCAGCAATACAACCAACCCGATTCCCCCAAGCCCAAGAGCAAGACGAGTTGGTGGCGGCGGTGACGCAGGACGCGCCGGCGGCGCCGTTGGAAAACTTTTGAAAGGACCGTTGACACCAGTTCGGCCACCGTCTAATCTGGCCGCGTTAAAGCAATCAATCAGACAAAGCCATGTTGATTCGAATTAGTCTTGTCATTGCGATCCTCGCCGGATTGGCGGCGGGCGCGCTCAATTTCGTCAAGGTGAAGGAGAAGGTCGAGACGCTTGCCACCGAACGCAACGAGTGGCATGGCAAGTTTGACAAGACGGATGCGGAGTTGACCACCACCAAGCGGGACTTGGACAAGACCAGCAAAGATCTCAAGCAAACCCAGGACACCCTGACCGCCACCAGTCAGGAGCGCGACAAAGCCGTGGCCGAAGCGGCGACGCAAATCAAGAAGGCCACCGAGCTCGCGACGAAGCTGACCACAACGACGGAAGAACGCGATAACGCCCGCGCGGAATTGGCTGCCTACGTGGGGACGGGCTACAAGCCGGAGCAAATCTCGGCCTTGGGCAAGCAGATTGACAAGGCCCAGAAGGCGTTGGAAGCGATGGCGGACGAGAAGAAAATTCTTCAACTCGCCCTGAACCGCAAGACGGCCGAGCTCGAACGATTTACGGGTCCGGATAAACCCGTTGAGCTGCCCGCCAATCTCCAGGGGAAAATTGTCGTCTCCGACCCGAAGTGGGAGTTTGTGGTGATTAATGTTGGCGAAGATGATGGCGTATTACCCTACGGCGAATTGTTGGTGAGTCGCGCCGGCAAGCTGGTGGCCAAAGTGATCGTTCGTGATGTGCTGAAAGGTCGCAGCATCGCCAACCTCATGCCCGGCTGGAAACTGTCCGATGTCGCCGAGGGCGATCTTATCATTCCGGCGCACCCGGCTTCGTGAACGTCTTTCGGCCCAACCCCATTCTGCTTCGCAACTTGGCGGGTTTTCTTTTGTTGCTGATAGTTATCTGCCTCTGCGGTTGTGCCTCAACCGAATCCCAGAACGATTCAGTTCGTCCTTGGAACGAGCCCAAGTCCTGGGAAAATGGACTCCCCGCCGGCATGATGGAAGGGCGCTAGCCGACCGGTTCCGGCGGCTTACTTCGCCAGTTCCACGCAACGCATCTCGCGAATGACCGTGATCCGAATCTGGCCCGGATACTGAAGCTCGCTCTCGATCTTCGTCACGATATTTCGCGCCAGCGCAAACGCCTGATCGTCGCTGACACTTTGCGGCTGGACGAAGACCCGCAATTCCCGACCAGCCTGCACCGCGAAGCATTTCTCCACTCCCGGAAACGAGCTGCCGATTTTCTCCAGATCCTCCACCCGCTTGATGTAAGTCGTCATGCTTTCGGAGCGGGCACCGGGGCGGGAAGCACTGATCGCATCGGCGGCACTGACGAGAATCCCCAACGGTCCCACCGGCGGCACATCATTGTGGTGCGACGCCACGCCGTTGACCACGGCGTCACTTTCGCCATGCCGTCGGATGATGTCCGCACCCACGACCGCGTGCGGCCCTTCAATCTCGTGGCTCACAGCCTTGCCAATGTCGTGCAACAAGCCGGCGCGCTTGGCGAGATTCACGTCCACCCCCAGTTCGGCGGCGAGCAACGCCATGAGTTGGGCCACCTCGACGGAATGGTCCAGGAGGTTCTGGGCGAAACTCTGGCGGTAATGGAGCCGGCCCAGCAGCTTGGTGATTTCGGGATGCATCACCGGCAGGCCCGCGCGCGTCACCGCTTCCTCCCCTTTGCGGGAGATGGTCTCGTCCATCTCCGCCTTGACCGCCGCGACGATTTCCTCAATGCGCGTCGGATGGATGCGTCCGTCCTGGATCAGCCGCAGCATGGCCTCGCGCGCGATCTCACGGCGCACCGGATCGAAACCGGAAAGCAGTACCGCCCCGGGCTCATCGTCGATCAACACCGTTACGCCGGTCGCATTTTCAAACGCCCGGATATTCCGGCCCTCGCGCCCAATGATGCGGCCTTTGATATCCGCGCCCTCCAGCAAAATGGTCGCCGTCGTGTTTTGAAAGGTCTGGTCCCCGGCGTAACGCTGGATCGCCACGGTGATGATTTGCCGCGCCTTCTCCTCGGCGCGGCTCCGCGCCTCGTCGAGAATCAGGCGGGCGACCTTCGCGGCGTCGGCGAGGGCTTCCTGCTGGATCTCCTTGAGAAATTGGGCCCGGGCCTCCGCCGGCGAAAGGCCGCTGAGTTTTTCCAGTTGCACGCGGCGCTGCTGGGTCAGGGTGATCAACTCCTGCTGGGCATTCTCCAGCGCGGCGCTTTTGCGTTCCAGCATTTCCCGTTGCTGTTTCAAATCGGTCTCGGTCTCGATTACCCGGTTGAACTGGGAATTGAGCAGCGTCTCGCGATCGGTCAGCCGGCGCTCCTGTGTGGTGAGTTCGGTGCGATGCGTAGCCAGCGATTGTTCGATCTGCGTGCGGAGTTGGAGCGCTTCCTGGTTGGCGGCCGCGCGGATCTTATCCAATTGCCCGTCCGCTTCGCGCCGGCGGGCATCTTCGCGCTGGCGGGCGCGCGAATTCAAGATCATCGCGCAAACTCCCGCCCCGGCCACGGTGCATACGGCCGCACCGGTAATGTTTAAGACCAGACTCATTTCAGAACCGCGCGCCGGTCAGGTCTCGATCCAGCGCGTCGGCGTCAAGATGCAATTCAAACGAATGTCCAACGGCCCCACCGGCACAGCCTCCACGATCTGTTCCTCGAACGCCACGCCGCACTTCGGGCCACGCACGTCAGCCAGCAACCGGTCATAAAACCCTCGCCCCCGACCGAGCCGCCCACCGCGCACATCAAAAGCTATCCCAGGCACGAGCACTAAGTCCAGCCGGTTTAACGAGACTGCCGGACAAGTTGGCAATGGTTCGCGGATGCCAAACCGGCCGGCAACGAGATCGCGCGCGGGATCAATGATTTGACGGGCCAGGTAACCGTTTGTTCCCGGGACGAAGGCCGGCAACGCAACCGTCTTGCCGGCGGCAATCGCTTCGTTCAGCAGCGGCCAGAGGTCCGGCTCGTCCGGCAGCGGCGCAAAAAGCAAAACGAACCGGGCCGCCGACCAGACCGGCTGCTCCCGCAATCGCGCGCACAACAACGTGGAGTCCGCAGCGCGTTCCGCCGCCGGAATGGTCTTCACCCGGACGCGGATCTTTTCGCGCAAGCTGGCTTTGACGCTGTCGAGGGCTGCGGTCATAGCGAATGGCGGGACGGATTCACAGCCAAAGGCTTCGAGGAGCGGGTGAGGTGTTCAACACGGAAAAAGTGGTGGGTTCAGCCCTCGAGACTGGATTGGTTCGCATTGGCCATCCATTGAGATTTGCAACACTAGATTAGGCCGCTCTCCAAGGAAGCTCACTCCAAACCTCTCTCGGTGATGTAGCTCGCGTAAACTCATAAATGAAACTGACCGACTCCTCGAATGGTGCTTCACTCTCCGGGTCTGACAACTGGATAATCCGGCAGTCGTAGAGTCCGGGCGACACAGACAAAACCTGCCCTCGCTCGTGGGCCCGCGGCAGCACGACATCAGGGAACTGCGCGGCCATCGTGAGACTCTCGTAATTGGTGAGGAGCAAGCGACCCCGCGAAGCGTCGATGCTGCCCACAACCTCGCGGAAACCAGCGGCTTTGGTCGGCTGAAACGAAACGTCAATGCTCCAGAAATGCTCCATGCCTGTGCCCCAAATGAGCAGGTGCCGCTCGCGCATCTCTCGCTTGAAGTGCTCCTGAATCGTATCCCACGTCCAGTCGGCGTGAACGAAACCCCGATAGGCGTCCGGGTCGATGATGGCGAGAAATCCTGAATCATCTGTGACCTTGAATGACATGGGCGTGGTCGAGCGGCCTAACTTGAACCGCGAGTTTGCAGTATAGCAAAGTTCACGGATTTGACTTTTGGCCCGGTAAAGTTCCTTGTCGAGAGGAATTTGTCGCTGGAATGAACTCGAATCTGAGTCCAGCAAAGGCTGCAAAAGATTCGCCAGCTCATTTCGATTCCGAGGCTTTGACTGGTTCTCGGGTGGCCTTGGACAGCTTGCGCCAGTTGTCCAATCGCTCCTTGATCTTCTTCTCCACGCCTTGATCGGTTGGTTCGTAGTAGCGTTTGTCCGCACCAAGATAATCCTGTGGCACGTAATTGCCCTCGTAGTCGTGGGCATATTTGTAGCCTTCGCCGTGGCCAAGAAGCTTGGCGCCCTTGTAATGTCCATCGCGCAAATGCTCCGGCACGGCCAGGGTGCGACCGGATTTCACGTCTTCGAGCGCCGCATCAATCGCCTTGATGGTGCTGTTGCTCTTGTGCGCCGTGGCGATGTAGATAGTCGCTTCGGCAATCGGAATCCGCGCCTCCGGCCAGCCGATGAATTCCGCCGCCTGAAACGCCGCGTTCGCCAACACCAGCGCCATCGGGTCGGCCAAACCGACATCTTCCGCCGCGTGAATCACAATGCGTCGCGCAATGAAACGCGGGTCCTCGCCGGCGTGAATCATCTTGGCCAGCCAATAGAGCGCCGCGTCCGGATCACTGCCGCGCATGGATTTGATGAACGCGGAAATGGTGTCGTAGTGGGCATCGCCGTCACCATCGTATACAATGGCTTTCTTCTGGATGCTCTGTTCGGCGGTGGCGAGGTCGAGGCGCACGACGCCGTCCGGGCCCGGCTCGGTGGTCAGCGCCGCAATTTCCAGGGCACTGAGGGCCTTGCGCGCGTCGCCGTCGGCCACTTTGGCGAGATGACGCAAGGCAGTCTCCTCGGCGTCAATCTTTAGATGACCCAGACCGCGTGCCGCGTCCGTCAGCGCGCATTGCAACAGGCTGAACAGTTCCTCCTCGGTCAGCGAACGCAGTTCAAAAATCTGCGAGCGCGAAACAAGCGGTGAGTTGACGAAGAAAAACGGATTGTGCGTGGTCGCGCCGATGAGCCGCACGACGCCGCTTTCGACATCGGGCAGCAGCACGTCCTGCTGCGATTTGTTGAACCGATGAATTTCGTCGATGAACAGAATGGTCGTCGCGCCGGTGTTTTCGAGGCGGTTGGCGGCAGCGGCGAGCACGCGGCGCATGTCGGCCACATTGGATTCCACGCCGCTGAGCCGCTCAAACTTGCTCCTCGTTTGCCGCGCGATGATTTGGGCGAGCGAGGTCTTACCGGTGCCCGGCGGGCCGTAAAAGATCAGCGATTGGATGCGATCCGCTTCGATGGCGCGGCGGAGCAATTGACCGGGAGCGAGGATGTGCGTTTGTCCGACATATTCATCGAGTGAGCGTGGCCGCATCCGCGCCGCCAGCGGTTGGTGGCGCGGCGAGTTTTCCACCGCCGTCGCCGGGCCGGCCACCGCCGGCGGCGGGGTGGATGAAAACAAGTCGTCACGCGCCATAAATTGAGGCTAGCAATTTGACCTAGCCATCAAAAGGAAAAGGATGCTAGCCAGGGCCTCCGCCAGGTTCACTGACTTTTGCGCATCGCGCCACCCCGGATCCTCACGAGTTGAACGACCCGGGTCAAAAAAGAAAAGCTCGCCGGACCGCGGCGAGCTTTATTTTTTTTACCAAAGTGACCCCACCATTGCCGTGTGCAACGGATCCGATGAACATGTTGGTTAGAACATGTGGCGCCGTCCGGACGGATTTCGACTTCCAGTTAAGGCCTGTCGGCGGCCGTCGCGGTTGGAACCGGTATCGTATA
>JANXWY010000477.1 GCA_025350905.1 Verrucomicrobiota bacterium | reverse complement strand
TTTTCGATCCGGGCAATGAAATCCAGGACGTTGCCGCCACGTTTGCACTCGCTGAAACAGTTCCAGACGTTTTTGCTGATGCTGACGCGGAACTGCGTCGGGTTGACGCCCTTGTGAATCGGACACGGGCCACTGAGGCTGTCGCCACTTTTCTTGAACCGGTCCAGCAGACCGTAATGCTGGAGCACTTGCTCCATGTGAATGGCCGCTTTGACGGCCTTGAAGTCCACGAACTGGGATTTGGGCATACGGATGATCCTTTCTTGGTTTTTGGGGAACTATTTGATGATTCGGGAATCGAACCACCTCTAACCAGGCATCGTACCATAGTCCCCGGAAAAAGGGAACCCCGTCAGGCCAGCAGGGAAGTTGACTCGCCTGAAGCGCCAGATTTCCAAATCGCCGCCAGCGGTGAATGGGCGAGCAACGATTGTGCGTCGCAAAAAAGAAACAGCCCGCGGCCCCGTTCTAATATGGCCGCGACTTTTGTCAGATGCCGCGCTCGCCCGGCACTGGTGGTGACCGTCAGTACGCGAACACGGTGGAAACCGAAAAGCGTGCGATGCAAGTTCTGCGTCCAGGTCGCTTCGTAGGCCAGCAGTTTTCGATGAAAGGAAGTCTTGGAAAGATTTTTCCGGGTGACGGGCATGGTGCCGCGATCGGCTTCAAGAAAAAAGAACATGCGGTCATCTGGTTTATCCGCAAACTCCAAGGCGAATACCCGGTCGGGAATGACCCCGAATTTCAAACGGCTGTTCACCCGCACGCTCCATTTAAACTGCGCACCCAGATCGCAAATTGGATCGGACGCACAAAGCTCCTCCTCCGTCAGAAGGCGAACATCACCCCGTTCACGGCAGGCCAATTCGATCTTCACCATGACATCGGATACCAGCAATGCATGTTCAAGAAATAGCCGTCCGATCGAACGATTCTTCGCACCCCACTTGATGATGTGCAAAGCCAAGCCAGGCGCGCTCCTCAAGAGCGCCTCTCCTTTATTCCCGAGACCGTGAACGATTTGGCGCGAGCCGCCCTTATGGTAGTAATCAATCTGTGCGCGGGGACGTTCCAAATAGCCGTGATGGTAGAGCAACTTTAATCGCCGCGAGATTTGCTGCGCGCTGCTGCCGATAAGCAAAACAATTTGAGAGGAACGAAGAAACCGATACCGATAAACTAATCGGAGAATGTGCTGGTCGCGCTCCGTGAGTTGAAATGCGGCGACCTCGGCAGTGCGTTTGAAGCGGGGAAGACGGACGGACTCCATCCTACGATTTTAACACACATAGGATGACAAAAGCTATTTGTGTTCCGCCCGTTTGGCGCGTTTTAGCACGGCCTCAAAATCCAGGTCCATAGCCGCGCAAATCCGCAGCACGGTGTCGAGAGTCGGGTTTCGCGTCTCCTGCTCAACAAAACTAATCATTTGACGCGACAATCCTGCCGCACTCGCCACGCCAGTCAGCGATAGGCCACGCTTAATACGTTCCTCCTGCAAGATGCGCGCGACAGCGGCGCAAATAGCGCGTCGAGTTTTGTCAGGTGCCACTCCACATACTTAGCAGAAAGACGATTGACAGTGGACGCTACTATAGTTACTTTTCAGCATGTTCGCAAAACGCATTGGCCCGGACCCGCATGCCAACGGAGCTAAATCCGTCGGCTGCCAAGGGTGTCCCGACATTTGGGAACTCGACAACGGCGATTTTGCCGTGATCGGCGACGATATTACCGGGGCGGCGGGGCAGTTGCCGTCCTCGGCGGGCTGTGGACCCGACGAACGCATAGTGCGAATTCCTCGCGCAACCCTCGTCTTGGCCAAGCCGGACATTCCCGATCACGTCTGACGCACTTTCTCGATCCGTCTCCTTCATGTTACAATGAGGGGCATGAAAGGATGGGCTCTCGACAATTGGTTCACAATTCTCAACGCCGTCGGGGTGATCAGCGGGCTTTTCTTCACAGCCTTTTCGTTGCGCTCGGAAACGAAAACTCGGCGGATCGCCAATCTGCTGACCATCACCACCAATCACCGTAATGTCTGGAAGGAATTCTTCAGCCACCCGGAACTGGCGCGGGTTCTGGACGCCTCCGCTGATTTGATCAAACGACCGGTCACGCGGGAGGAGGAGATTTTCACCAACTTCATTTTCCTCCATATCAGCAGTGTGTATTGTGCCATGAACGACGAGTTGGTCATCAAGCTGGAAGGCTTGCGCCGTGACGTGGCGCAATTCCTCACACTGCCGATTCCCCAGAAGATTTGGGAAAAATCCAAACTGTTGCAAAACGACGATTTCGTAAACTTTGTTGAAGCCTGTCGGAATTGGAAGTAGGCGAAACGCTTTATGTTACCAAACTTAGCCCAAGTTCGTCAGTACAGGAAACAAAAGTGAGAAATTGCTGAGCTTTTCAAAGCTCACCCCCCGTTTTTCTCCACTACATTTTGCACTGCCTTCGGGACGCTCGGAAGGTCCAGTCCCAGGCGAACCAATAATTCAGCGACCAACCGATCCGGACGCGCGACCACCCGCAGCCGCACGTCGCGCGTCTCCTGGCTTGCGGTTTCCTTGACCGGCAACACTACGTCCATGCTCCGCACCGTCGCCACTTCCTTGAGCAGTTGGCGGGAACAGGTGCCAAGCCCTTTGCCGTGCATCCACATCTCCAAAGTCCGCCATAACGCCAAGGTCAAAAAGCACACCAGAATATGCGCTGCCACCCGTTCGGTCTTTTGGTGGAACACCGGTCGCAAACTCAGATCGCTCTTACTGATCCGGAACGCGTCTTCGGCTTGGCTCAACTGCATATACCACCGCCACAATTTGGCCGGATCTTTCTCTGAGCAGTTGGTGCGCAGCAGATACGCTCCGTGCGCGTGCGCGGCCCAGGCGCTCCGTTCGGCGCGCTCGGCTATGTTGAGCCCACAAGCCTGACCCTGGGCGTTACGTTCCACCGTCACCTCCAGCAGCCGTTCCGCCGCGGGAAAGCGCCCGAGCCAGCGTCCGAGGCGCCGTTCGATCACCCCCGGTTCGCGAGCCGGCCGTTGCTGGAGTGAAGCGTGCGTCTTGTCCAATTGGGCGCGCAGGCGTTTACGGGCCAGTTGGATCATCGCCGCCTCCTTTGCTCGCCGCGCGCTGGAACGGCACAGCACATACTGTTCGTCGGTACCGCCATCGGGGTGGGCCACCAGTTTGACTTCCACGCCTGCCTGGACTGGCGCCCAGTTCTCCTTTTCCAGAAGTTGAGCCTCGAACGCTTTGAGCTGTCGCTTGGGCGTACCCACCAGGTAGCGGGCCGCGCGCGCGCGGAGAAAATCCAGATTGTCTTCGCTGATCATCCCCCGATCCATCACCCAGAGGCGCTGGGCTTGACCATATTTTTTCTCCATCAACTCGACCATGTCCTCCACCGTGGTGACGTCGGCGGTGTTGCCCGCAAAGATTTCATAACCGATGGGCAATCCCTCCGGCGTCACCACCAGGCCGATATTGACCTGTTTGCAGTCCGGGCGATGATCCCGCGAGTAACCGCGCGCGGCCTTTTCGTTGTCCAGGGCCTGGCCCTCAAAATAGGTGCTGGTTACGTCGTAGAGCAGGAACTCAAACTCCACCCCAAACCAATCCCGGTAACGTTTTAACAGATGGGTGCAGAGTTTATCCTTGTGCGCCAGCAATACGTCCAGTCCGCGATAGAGCCGAGCGTCGTTGATTTGGCCCACCGGCACGCCCAGCAAATCTTCCAGCGCGCTATCGGCATACCAACGCTCGGCCACTTCCAGTTCGCTGCGCTGGCCACAGAAACGGGCCACCGTCAGGATGCAGGCCGTCAATTCCCAGGGCACGTCTTCCCCACCAGGCTTGATGATTTCCTTCAGGAGCGTATGCAAGCCGAGCCGCCGCCAAAGGGACAGCGCCAGGTAAACTTGCCCGAACTCACGCACGCGCTCGACCCGGACCCCGCGCAAATCGACCTGCGCCCATTGCGCCGGCGCTGCCGCCGCCGATAAATTTTCTCCCAGCCGGCCTTGCACCGCTGGCGTACGTCCCTCCAACAAATCGGCCACCCCTGCCCAGCCATACCGCGTGCGGCTTTCCAGGCCCGGTGCCTTGCCCAAGGTCGCGACGATCTCCTGGCGTGGACCTTTGGCGGTGCGCACGGTTTTGACGAGCGTCCAATACTCGTAGCATTCCCCGTTGACGGTCCGACGATTTCGCCGCAGGAACATGCCCCGCAGAATACGGCAGTGTCGGAAGCCGGCACAATGGGTCCTTCTCCACTACAAGACCTTTCGATCGGTCGGAATGTGGAAGCCCCAGCAAAACCAATCCTGTCGCATGTGAAAAAAAGTTAGTTTGCTGCGCCGGCTGACGAACTTGGGTTAGTTTAGCCAGCGGTTCAATTTTTCCTCAACGGTTTTACGGGCAGTGGCAAATCGTTCGCGCGAGCGGGCAATGAGTCGGTACCGGCGACCCACCCGATTCGCCAGCGGGGCCAGGGTCTTCCCCCGGAATGGTTCGGCGTTCGTTCCGTTCTCCAACAATCTCACCACGATTTCGTACGCATCGAGGTCGACCAGTGCATTGGCTGGGATTGTATTGCCAAATTCCCTGGCCAGCACTTCCGCGTCAGCATTGCCGATCCGGAAAGTGATGAGCGTGCCGACGTTGCCGAACACCGCCTGCCGCACCGGCAACGAAAGTTGGTCAACGTATTGATGGGAAAGCGTCAGACAGAGCCGATATTTGCGCGCCTCGGCCAGGATCGCAGCAAACGCTTCGGTGGAAAAATTCTGGAACTCGTCAATAAACAGATAAAAATCGCGCCGCTCCGGTTCGGGCCGGTTCGCCCGCGCCATGGCGGCGAGTTGAAATTGGGTGGTCAGCAGGGAACCCAGCAAGTTCGCTTTGTCATGGCCCAGTCGTCCTTTCGACAAGCTCGCGATGAAAATGCGTTCGTGGTCCATCACGAACGGGATGCTCAGCTTGGTTTTGACCTGGCCGAGAATATTGCGCACCACCGGATTGAGCAGGAACTGGCCGATTTTATTTTGAATCGGAGCGATGGCCTCGCGCTGAAACCGCGGGTCATAACTGGCATATTCATCCTGCCAGAATTCGCGAACGAACGGGTCTTTGATCTGTTTAACCACCCATTGCCGATAATGGTCGTCGGTGAGCAAGCGATTCACCCCCAGCAATGTGGTGTTTTGGCAATCGAGCAAAGCGGCCAGCGCATTGTATAGAATGTATTCCATGCGCGGCCCCCAGGATTCGCGCCAGATGCCCTTGAATGCGCTCACGATGCCTGAGGCGACCAGATGCCGATCATCCGGTCTGGCATTCGCGAGCAGATTGAGGCCGACCGGGAATTCGAGGTCGCCCGGATTGAAATACACGAGATGGTCGGCTCGGGCTGGCGGTATATGATCCAACAAATCTTCGGCCAAATCGCCGTGCGGATCAATCAAGCCGACCCCGTGACCCAGCGCGATGTGCTGCAAGATGAGATTGCGCAGCAGGGTCGTTTTTCCCGAACCCGTTTTGCCAATCAAATAAACGTGTTGCCGTTGGTCGGCAGAGGAAATGCCGAAGGGCTTCGGATCGCCCCACCCGTGACGGTCGCCGATGATGATGTTTGGTTCGTCGCTCATGGCTCCAAAACCAATCGCCACTCCTGTCGCCCAGAAAGTCGGCGTGCGTTTTAGACTTTCGGAGTGTTCGCCGCCGGCAAACGCATTTTGGAACGAGCCGGCGGGGTAATGGCAACTGGTTTTGAAACCTGAAGTGCGAAAAGCAAGTTCGTAGGAAAATTGGGTTGCTTCTCAACATGCAGGAATCAGCTTTATTGTACCATGCGACCAAGGAATTGTGCGCGCCTACCGGCGCGACAAGTTTGGCAGCCGCGTGCGCGGCGGCGCCTTTTTCCAGTGGTGATTCCGCGCATCCGCGCGAACCGCTGGCGGTTTGCCAGCGAGTCGTCGTTGGCGCGATAACGCCTCATCCAAAACCAGTCCCCCCAACGTGTCGGCGGGTAGGCCGACTTCGCGGTTTTTGGTGAGGGCCAACGGCTAGTTGACCGGAATCCCGATAGCCTATGGAAAAAGCGCGAAGTCGGCCTGGACGACGACACGTTGGGGGGCGCTAGTAAACGGTCGTTGAGCCACAGTAGTAAAAAGTCCTGGGCGCGAGCCCCTACATACCATGTATGTCGCCCCTTATGTCGGGGCAAATTACGCAACACAATTCAGGAAAGTGCGAGTTCGCCGGAAGTTTTCGCTCCGCCTTTTTCAATAAATCCACGGTTCAGGCATGCCGCCTTTGTAGCGTTGGATTTTTGTTTGTCCGGCGGATCATGGCGTCCGGCAGCGAGCAAACTCCCGTCATTTGAGAATTCTTCTGGCGGTGTCGCAACCGATGCATTTTACAAATCAGTTTAATCAAAACATACCGATCATTTCGGTCGGTTTTTTTCAAGATTTATGGCAGGGAAGGGCTTAACTGAGCCATTGCCTCGTGTCGCAAAATAAAACCTTTGCGACACGGGACTAAAAAGTGGCGCGTTAGCGCGGTCGCGTTAAACCTGAAATGATGATGATTTTTGACGCGCGCAAACGTTGGCGCCGACACGAATGAGATTGCCGGCGCGGGTTTCACCGGGTGGCTGCAAGAGATCCTCAAAACATCATTGGCAGCCCGTCGCCACCCGCGTAGCGAACAAGTTCCAGGAACAATCCGCAACGCCGATGAAGATCGGCATGGTTAATCAATTGAGGGCAGCATGGGTTTGAGAATTACGATGAAGCCGTCAATACCGGGTTCGAGTTTCAGCTTGATCGTCAGTTGCTCGTTTTCGACGGCTTCGAGCACCAGCGGTTGGAATCGCATGGCCGCAATGTTCACAAAGTTGTCGGGGTTGATTATATGGGGTTGCATGGTGTTTGATAAATGAGTTGATAATTTCGGGACGCGACTGGCGAGGTTCGGAGGGCGCGCAATATCTTTTGGCGGCCATTTCGGGGGCTTCCCTTTTCCTTTCAGGAAAATCGTCCTCGGGTATTCTTCTTCTGTATATTCTTAACTGAGTATTCTTATATAGAGAGATGTTAGCCGGCTGACATCCGGGTGTTCGCCCACTTACCTCCAGAGGTAAGCCGGTTTACTTCTGAAGGTTTGCCCTTGGCCGGGACATGGAAGTGGATGGTGTAAAGATTCGTCTTTCCCTGCCCTCTTCGTTGAATGGTTACCAGTCCCGCCCGCTCCAGCTCGGCGATCAACTGCGTGACGCGCGGACGGCTGATGCCCATGTCGTTGGCCAATCGCTCCTGTCCTGGAAAACAGGAATCATTGTGCCAGGCATAACTCAGGAACATCGCATAGGCGACTTTGGACCCGACAGAAAGTTTCGGGTTTTTCAGAATAAAATTCGGCACCTGCGTAAAGCCGCCGCGCGCCACCGGGTCCGGAGTCGCGAGCGTGATGTTTTGTTCCTTGAGGATTTCACCAATCTGTTTCATGTGGTATTATTATCGCATGCGCGAAAGCAATTCCCTCTGTGCATAACTTCCCCGCTGCCGCGTTTTGGTTTTATCAATTTTAATTTGCAATTCGATGGAGACAAATAATTCCCATTTACAAAGTAATGTTCCGAACGATTCCGAAGATTTCGGAAATGTTCCGAACGTTGCGGAAGCTTTCCGCATCATTCCGAACTCTTCGGAACGCACTGAGAATCACACACTGACCGTGCGCGAGGTCGCGCGCAGGTTTGAAGTGGCGGGCGTGGCACGCACAGAACGCAGCATCATCAACTGGTGCCAATCAAACAAACTTGGGGTGTCGCGACTCGATGCGTATTTCGATCCCAACGAACGAAAATATTTTATGACGACCGAAAGTGTTGAGCGCGCCATCGCAGAAGAAAAGGCGAAGGCGACCAAGACGATCGAGTCTGCGGAAATCTTCGGCACGATTCCGAATGATGCGGAACGCGCTTCGGAACAACGGCCACCGTCTGCGGAACCCGATTCGGATCGTGCGCGTGAAATGGAAAAGGAATTGATGGATTTGAAAATCACGAATCGGGCTAAAGACCATTTCATCGAGCTAATGAAAGGCGAGCGCGAATCATTCGCCGCCGAGCGGCAGGAGTACGTCGCGAAGTTGATGACCTTCAACCGCAAGGTGGGCGAACTGGAAACCAAATTGTTGCAGATCGACTCGCCCAAAAACTCCATTCCAGAAGGCGTGGAAGAAGTCGGCCTGTTACATTGAGACGGTTCATGGATGCAAATGCAAGCTCCGCTCCAGTTTTGCCTACCTGACGACTTCGGCCTTCAGCGACCAGGAAGCCTCGTTTCTATGAACTCCACAGTAGTCAAATATTGCATTATCGTAAGCGTCACGTGGGGTCCACTGGCGGAAGGGGCTATTCCACCAATACGGCCCGATAAAATCGCTGGGCTCTGCCGACCACGTCACCGTCAAAATACAAGCGGGGATTTTGCGTGATGATTAGCGTTGCCAGCGATTGCCATGTGCCGGAGTTTAGATTGTCTCGTGCCTCCAGCCGATAGGAGCGGCCAACTTCCCCCGCAATGGAAATTGTCCAAAATCCAAACATCTGGCTGAGGCCCAAAGTAGCGGGTGTGCCTGACGGAATCATTGAAACCATGTCGTCGCCTGTTACAGCCACAGCCGTGCCGGCGAGGTATGCCGTCCCACTCACGGATGCGCTTCCTTGGAAACCGCCGGGCGGTTGCAATGTGTAAGTGAGTTGATGGGTTTGATTTCCCATTAGCGGACCCCAGAGAATTTTTCGAGTGCTGAAATTGAATGTGCCACTCCCGCTGACGCCGGAGGGGGTGAATCCCACAGGCAATGCTTCCTCCACAAAATTGACATCCGAGCCAACCGGCGTAGATACGGCCAGTAAAACTGGAAAAGTACTCCCCCCGCTGGTGATGGTTCGAATCGCAAGATTGCCGATTGCGGGGGTCACTGTTAGCGTCGCATTTGAACTCGTCGCGGTTCCCGCACTGTTGGACACGATTACGGCATACCCGCCTGCGTCCCCCGTTTGAACATTCAAGAGAACGAGAGTCGCATTGGTTGCACCGCTGATCGGATTGTTATCCTTTCGCCACTGGTAGCGGAACGGAGTGGTGCCCGCAGCAGCGACAAGGAACGAAGCAGGATTGCCAGCCACTACAGTTTGCGGCTGCGGTTGCTGGGTGATCGTGGGGGGCGATCCAACAATTTGGCCGCTCGGCGTGACCCGCGGGTTCTGGATCGTAACGAGACCGTAAGCACCGCTGTCTCTCTGGTCAAAAATCCGGCTGAGATTAAGTTGGTTCTGGTTCAGCTCAGTCGAAGTGGGATCGCCCCAATAGCAGTCGGTAGTTATGACTGGAACAGAACTTTCTTCACGCAGTTCAAACGAGGTGTTGTCGTAAAGGTCGCTGCTGGTGATGCGGAGCGGATTGGGCGTGCAGTCGCCGCTGAACCGCAGACCCACATCGTTGCGGCGGATGACGTTGTTGGCGATGCCTTCAGCCCCGATGGAG
>JANXWY010000304.1 GCA_025350905.1 Verrucomicrobiota bacterium | reverse complement strand
CGGCTACGCGGGGGACCTGACCGCCGCGCCCGATGGGGCCCTGTTCGCGGTCGGAAATCGCAGCGTCACCGTCAGTGGTCGGGCCTTTCTCTGGCAATCACTCGATCACGGGGCGACCTGGACTGAGATCAATCCTTGGGCCGGACAGACGGGGACGTTCATGTGCCTCGACGTGGCTGCCGGAAATTCCAGTTCGATTTACCTCTGCGGCTATTTACTTGGCGGGGGCAAATGGATCGTGCGCAGAGGAGACCGTGCCGTTAGCGGCATCACCTGGACCACGGTGGACAACTTCCCCGGCAATCAGGCCGACTCGATTTGCGTGCGCCCCTCCTCGACTCCCGGTCAGCCGGACGAGGTGCTGACCATCGGCAATGTCTCCGGTCTCTGGACGGTTCGCCGCAGTATCAATGGTGGCGCGACGTGGTCCACAGTGGACAGTTACGCGACCGGCATGCAGACCGGCTACT
Organism: Verrucomicrobiota bacterium; assembly: GCA_025350905.1. Classification (GTDB taxonomy): domain Bacteria; phylum Verrucomicrobiota; class Verrucomicrobiia; order Limisphaerales; family JADLHS01; genus JADLHS01. Next base: position 10,245 of record JANXWY010000304.1, on the reverse strand, counting down.
CCGGGGTGGCGGCAGGTTTGAACGCGGACATCTACGCCGTCGGGCGCATTGCCAAAACGGTGGGCAACTCCAACTATGGCTGGCTCGTGCGCAAGAGCACGAACGGCGGCGCTAGTTGGGTGAACGTGGACTATTTCGCCAACGGCTGGCCGGGCAACGCTCCGATCACTGTGGACAAATTCGGCCGGGTCTTTATCGCTGGCTGGAACACCACGAGCCCGACTACCTGGCTCGTACGCGGCAGCACGGACGGCGGCGCGACATGGGTAACGACCGATTTGTTCCTTCCCGCTGGCGCCACTTCGGCGCAGGCGTGGGGCGTGGGAAGCGACGCACTGGGCAACGTCTGTGTGATCGGCGCGACGGGTAACAGCGCGAGCACCTACACCGCCCCCATCCGGAAACTGGCTGCGCCTTAGGCCGCAACACCGATCCCGCAAGACTCCAACCCCAACCCACTCAGATCATGAACCCGAAACTCTCCAGCCGAAGGAATCGAATCCGACTCAAACCGATCTGCCTTTTTGACCGGGTCATTTCAGCGTTGGCGGCGCTGATATTGCTGGTCGGCCCGCCGGCAGGATTGATGCGCGCAATGGCTGGGTGGACACCGCCGGTGGAATCCGTCTCGCCACCGGCCGTGGTAACGCTGGACGCTTTCAGCGCGCTTGACTTCAACGGCTCCACTCCGCAGGCCGCGCTGACCCCCGGCCTGGATGGCAATCTCTACGGATCAACCCAAAGCGGCGGCAGAAATAACCGGGGCACGCTCTTCCGTTTGGGAACGGATGGCAGTTTCAGCAAGCTCCATGACTTCACCTTCACCGATGGCGCCAATCCGCAGGCCGCGCTGACTCCCGGCCCGGATGGCAGTCTCTACGGATCAACCTATAGCGGCGGCAGCAACGACAACGGTACCCTCTTCCGGTTGGGAACGGATGGCAGTTTCAGCAAGCTCCATGACTTCAACTCCACCGATGGCGCCAATCCGTATGCCACGCTGACCCCTGGCCCGGATGGCAGTCTCTACGGGTTGACACCGGGTGGCGGCAGCACCGGCAACGGCACGCTTTTCCGGTTGGGAACGGATGGCAGTTTCACCAAGCTTCACGACTTCAACGGCAACGATGGCGCCAATCCGTATGCCGCGCTGACCCTTGGCCCGGATGGTAGTCTCTACGGCTCAACCCAAAGAGGCGGCAGCAACAACCGGGGCACGCTCTTCCGGTTGGGAGCGGATGGCAGTTTCAGCAAGCTCCATGACTTCAGCTACAATGCCGACGGCGCTTATCCGTATGCCGCGCTGGTCCCCGGCCCGGATGGCAGTCTCTACGGCTCGACACCAAACGGCGGCAGCACCGGCAACGGCACCCTCTTCCGATTGGGGACGGATGGCAATTTCAGCAATCTCCATGACTTCAGCTACACCGACGGCGCTTATCCGTATGCCGCACTGACCCCCGGCCCGGATGGCAGTCTGTACGGCTCGACACCAAACGGCGGCAGCACGGGCTACGGCACCCTCTTTCGATTGGGGACGGATGGCAATTTCAGTAAGCTCCATGACTTCAACTACAATGCCGACGGCGCTCAACCGCGAGTCACGCTGACGGTTGGTTCGGATGGCAGTCTCTACGGCTCGACACCAAACGGCGGGAGCAATGGCAACGGCACCCTCTTCCGATTGGGATCGGATGGCAGTTTCAGCAAACTCCGTGGCTTCAGCTCCACGGAAGGCGCCTATCCGCAAGTAGCGCTGACCCCGGGTCCGGATGGCAGCCTCTACGGCTCGACACTAAACGGTGGCGGCAACAACAGCGGCACCCTCTTCCGGTTGGGAACGGATGGTAGTTTCAGCATGCTCCATGAATTCCTTGGCACCGATGGCGCCACTCCGTATGCCGCGCTGACAATCGGTTCGGATGGCGGTCTCTACGGCTCGACACCAAACGGCGGCAGCACCGGCAACGGTACCCTCTTCCGGTTGGGAACGGATGGTAGTTTCAGCAAGCTGCATGACTTCAACACTACCGATGGCGCTTATCCTTATGCCGCGCTGACCCCCGGCCCGGATGGCAGTCTCTACGGCTCGACCCTACAAGGCGGCAGCAACAACATCGGCACCCTCTTCCGCTTGGGAACGGATGGTAGCTTCAGCAAGCTTTATGATTTCAACTACACCGATGGCGCCAATCCGCAGACCGCGCTGACCCTTGCCCAGGATGGCAGTCTCTACGGATCAGCGCAGGGCGGCGGCAGCAACGGCCGGGGCACCCTCTTCCGGTTGGGAATGGATGGCAGTTTCAGCAAGCTCCATGACTTCCTCGGCACCGATGGCGCCACTCCGTATGCCGCGCTGGCCACCGGCCCGGATGGCAGCCTGTACGGCTCAACAGCAGGCGGCGGTGCGCGCAATGGCGGGATCCTTTTCAAACTTGTGCTGCCATCAACCCAGCAAGCTCCCGTTATCTCGTGGTCGAATCCAGTAAACATGAGTCGCGGCACACCTCTGAGCGCTGTGCAGTTGAACGCCGCGGCTTCGTTCAATGGCTCGCCGGTGGCCGGCACGTTCACCTACTCGCCTCCCGCCGGAACGATCCTGCCCGCCGGAAATGGCCAAGCGCTCTCGGTGGTTTTCACTCCGAGTGACACAGTCCACTACACCACCGCGGGTGCCACTCGGCTCGTTAATGTTCTGAACAGGGCGCCTATCGCCGGCAACGACACGTACACGACGGATGAGCACACCGTCTTGCAAATGACGAGTCCCGGCCTGCTGGCCAACGACCGCGATCCAGACCAGAAAGCCTTCCTCGAGTTTCGCTTCAGCGGCCACATGGATGAGAGCAATGCCGACTTCGCCAGCGGCGCCCCGTTCTCGGGCTACTATCTGATCGATCCCACGGTTTCGGCAGTGGACATTGGAGACCCGGTTTTGCAGAAGGATTACTATTCACCATCGGCAACCTGGCAGTTGACCTTCCCGGCGTCTGGCATCGGCTTCCGGGGAACCTACACTGACATTGCACTTGGCAATGATACGTCATTTGGAGACCGCTTCATCCTGGCCCTGGGTGGTCTGAGTTACTTTGGAAATCCACTTCCTTCCGGCCGGCCTTTGAGTTTCATCCAATTTGATCTCGTGGACCGGGCTTCCGGCGGCGCCGATCTCCTCCAGGACGACTCGATTCAATCGACCACCCTCGATCTGAGCCTGGCTCAGGATCATGTCGGGCGCGTTCTCTACCGGGACGGTTCCCAGCCATACTTCACGCTCGATTCGATTACCGGGCCGCTGCGCGTGACGGCGATCAACGGCCAGCCCGCCGCGGTCAATCATTCGATCACGCTGGCGTCCGGCGCGACCTTGCGCGTACAGAGCAACGGCAGTTTCAATTACGATCCGAGCACCCGAACCGCTTCGTTGGCCCCGGGCACAACGGATGCAGAATCTTTCAGCTATGAGGTGAGTGATATCGACGGCGGCACGGCAACGGGCTCGGTGACAATAACGGTGACGGGATCGAACGATCCAGTGGGGCTCGCCATTGAAACTGTTACCCCGTCAACGGCCCCGGCCAATAGTCCGGCGGTGAGCCTGGTAATCAACGGCGCCGGTTTTGACGCCACGACCATAGTTCTCTGGAACGGCGTGGTGCGGCCAACGACTTTTGTCAGCGCCAGTCAATTGACCGCGCAAATTCCGGCTACCGATTTGCAGATCGCAGGCAACGTGACAGCCGTTCAAGTCACTGTCCGTCGATTGGACGGCGTCACTTCGAATCCCCGGCCATTTATTATCACCAGTCCGAACGTGAGTTCGGTGGCAAGCCGGATTGTGTTGCCGGGCGAGGCGGGGACCGTCAGCAACGTCCCCACCGTTGTCGGCGACGCCGGTGTCGTGGCAGTGGTCAGCAATCTCGGCGCTCCCGCCAACCTGACCGTGACGGTTGCTACGTACACCAGCAATCCAACCCCGGCGACGGTGGTCGAAGTTGGTGGTCGCTTCGTGGATTTGCAGATCACCGGCGCGGCTGCCGGCGACACCGCCCAGGCACAATTCTACTATCCCTCCACTGTGAACGGGTTGGTGGAGGCAAACCTTCAATTGCTCTATTTCAACGGCTCGGACTGGGCCGCAGTACGGAGCAGCGGCGGGACTGAACCGACGAAGGACACGACAGACGATCTAGTGGGTACGGTATCGGGCGGGCGGTTCCTGGTCACCTTCGACAACACCAGCACGCCGAAGATCACCGAGTTGAACGGCACCGTATTCACGGCGACGGTGGTTGAGCCTCCGCAGATCACGACTCAACCGCATGCCCTCTCGGTGTTGGCGGGGGCATCAGCAACGTTCAGCGTGACGGCGACGGGCGGTGAACCGCTTAGCTATCAGTGGTCGCGCGATGGGGTTGGAATGAGCGGACAGACGACCCGCACGCTCACGCTGGCGAATGTGAGTTCACTGGATGCCGCCGCTTATTCCGTGCGGGTGAGCAACGTTGCGGGCCAGGTCGTGAGCCAGTCAGTGGCGCTCACAGTCACAAAACGCACCCCGGTCGTGAGTTGGGCGGCCCCGTCAAGTATCGTCTATGGGGCGCCGTTGGGCGCCGCGCAATTGAACGCCAGTGCGGATGTGCCGGGCACTTTCACCTATACTCCAGGTCCCGGCAACGTGCTTGCCGTCGGGAACGCGCGGACGCTGTCCGCCACATTCACACCATCCGATGCGAATCGTTACCTTGCGGCAACGGTTTCGACGACGATCAATGTCACGAAGGCTCCCCTCACCATTCGCGTGGATAACCTACCCAAGATCTACGGCAGTCCGCTTCCGATTCTCACCGCGACGTATTTCGGCCTGGTGAATGGCGATACGGCGGCAAGCCTCTCGTCGCAGCCGACAATGACTACCGCGGTGACGCCAGCCACCCCGGTCGGCAGCTATCCGATCACCATCACTGGAGGATCAGCGGCAAACTACACAATCACTCTCCTGCCCGGCACGCTGGGGGTGACGAAGGCGCCGTTGACCGTCACAGCCGACAACAAGTCGAAGGTTTATGGAGCCGCGTTGCCCACCCTGACGCTGACCTATTCCGGCTTCGTGAACAGCGACACGTCCGCCAGCCTTTCGTCCCGTCCCACACTGGCCACGACGGCCGTGAAGGCGAGTGCGGCAGGCGTTTATCCGATCACTCTCACCGGCGGCGCCGGACCGAATTACAACATCACGCTGGTTCCTGGTTCGCTGACGGTGACGCCGGCGTCGCTGACCATTACCGCCCAAAGCAAGACCAAGATTTATGGCAACGCCGTGCCGACACTCACGGTGGCCTATGCGGGCTTTGTGAATGGCGATGCCGCTGCTGCACTCGACACACCGGTGTCGCTCTCGACCACGGCGACGACGAACAGTCCGGTGGGCGCGTATCCCATCGTCGTTTCCAGCGCCGCGGACGCAAATTACACCATCACCCTGGTGGACGCGACGCTGACCGTGACGCCGCGCACGCTGACCATCACTGTTCAGAACAAGACTAAGACTTACGGTGCGGCGTTGCCGGCATTGACGGCGAGCTATAGTGGTCTGGCCCCGGGAGAAACGGCTGCGGACCTCGATGTGCCGGCTGTTGTTACCACCGCCGCCACGGCGGCGAGCAACGTGGGAACGTATCCGATCACGATCAGTGGCGGGGTGGACCCGAACTACACGATCACCCTGGTGAACGGCACCCTCACGATCAACCGGGCGAATCTCACCGTTCGCGCGGTGAACACGAGCAAGGTCTATGGTGCAGCCGTCCCGACGTTGACCTATACCTTCACCGGCCTGGTCAATGGCGACACCGAAGCCAGCCTCGACACACCGGTTGCCATCAGCACGCCGGGCAGTGCGAACAGCCCGGTCGGGACTTATGCCATTGTGCCTACTGGAGCCAGCGACCCCAACTACACCGTGACCTTCGTCAACGGGACGCTCACCGTCACCAAGGCCCCGCTGACCATCAAGGCGCAAAGCGCCACCAAGGTGTATGGCGAGGTGTTGCCGGCGCTCACCGTGAGTTACACAGGATTCGTCCTCGGGGAGAACGAATCAGTGCTGACTGCGGCAGCGATCGTGGCCACTACCGCGACGCCATCCAGCAACGCCGGGAATTATCCGATCACGGTAAATGGTGCCACCGCGGCGAATTATGCCATCGCCTTCCAGAACGGAACCCTGACGGTGAACAAGGCGACCCTGACCATAAGCGCCGACAACAAAACGAAAACCAAGGGCACCGCGAATCCAGCATTCACGGCGAGTTATGCCGGCTTCGTCAATGGCGACACCGTCGCAAGTCTCGATACAGCCGTGGCGTTCAGTACCACGGCCACGACCACCAGCCCAGTGGGTTCGTATCCGATCACCCCCAAGACCGCCAAGGACGTGAACTACACGGTCACCTTCGTCAATGGTACCCTGGCGGTCACGCCCTGATGAGCACGCCCCAAGAGCCCCGGTTGGCGGCTTTGCTCCGCCAGCCGGATCTGGTTTCGATATGGGGACGCACCCGGTTGTCGAATAATTGTCCGGAGGTATGATGACGACGCACTCTCCCCGAAAGCGGCGTGACGTTTCACTTCCCGCCGCACTCCACGATACGGTCGCGACCATCATGCGCTGCCGAACCACCGGCAGGTTTTGGAGTGCGCCCGCCCCGGCGGCGCTTTTCGGAATGTTTGCAGTGATCTAAACCGGTGACAAATCCAGCGACGGAGGGACGAGTTACACGAGTCCCAATCGTAACCGTCGGCGAATGCACGATCCCAAATCCGGCAGTTGAAATCGCCACAAAGAGGCACAAGCGGCACAAAACCCAGGACCAAGCGGAAAATACTACCGGTGACTTTCATCACCCGCTGGGAGAACCAGTCCGACGGTGGGCAAAGTAAGTTCGACGCAATTTCTTTGCGCCCTTTGTGCTTTTTTGTGGCTGGTCGAACTGCGGTTTTCAGGATACTAGGGCCTCAGGGAACTCGGCCCTCCGGGAGGTGGCCCTCCTGAGCCGATTCAGTCCGGAACAGGCCCGGCGGGCGGCTTGACACGACTCCGTTCATGGTTATCCTCCCCCGCTCCGGTCAACAGGATTTCCCCCGGCGAACGCGAAGCGGGATGAAATCTGTCGGGCGGTGCTGAAACAATTTATGAAACGCCAGTATCAACCGTCAAAAATCCGCCGCAAACGGCAACACGGATTTCTGAACCGCAATTCCACCAAGAGTGGCAAGGCCACGCTGGCCAATCGCCGGCGCGAGGGCCGCAAACGGCTGACCCCGGTTTAAGTTGGGCATGGCCGCCGACGCGCCAACCCGGCGCGGCTTGGGCCGCGGGTCGCGGATCAAGCAGGGCCGCGATTTCCGGAAATTGCGCACGGCGGGCCAGCGCGCGGTGCGCGGCTGTTTGATCGCCAATTGGCTGCACCTGCCCGGCGCCGAGCACTCGCGCCTCGGCGTGGTGGTCAGCAAAAAAGTTGGTGGCTCCGTGGTACGCAGCCGGGTCAAACGGCTGTTGCGGGAATCGTTTCGGCTCCATCAATATGAACTCGCTCAAACCCTCGACCTGGTGCTCGTGGCGCGGCCGTCCATCGCGGGCCGGAAATTCGCGGAGGTGGAACGCGATTTCCTCGGCACCTTACGGGCGGCAGGACTCCTGAAGTGAACCCGGCCCAACATGCCTTGCTGCTGGCCGTGCGCCTTTATCGGTGGGCGATTTCGCCGGCGTTGACGACCTTATTCGGTGCGACTTGCGGCTGCCGTTACACACCCACTTGTTCCGCTTATGCCGCGGAAGCGGTGCAAACCCATGGCGCACTGACGGGCAGTTGGCTCGCGATGAAGCGAATCTGCAGGTGTCAACCGTGGGGCGGTTGCGGGCACGATCCCGTTCCGCGTCCGAAGCCCAAGATCGCACCGCTCAAATCCGCCGGCGCCCGCTAAAATCTCATGGATCGTAAATCTATCATCGTCATCGTCGCCTGCATGGGGCTGATGTTTTTGTGGTTGAACGTGCTTCACCCTAAAATTTTCCCGCCGATTCCAGTCCCGCCCCCGCGGCCCGGCCTGACCAACGCCGCGGGCTTGACCGCCGGTCCCGCTCTGACCGCAAACTCCGCTGCGCCCGCGCCCGGCCTCAACTCGTATGTCCGCCCGGCCTTTGCCACCAACCTTGACGCCCCCACGGTGGTGCTGACCAACGACAACGCCCGTTACACTTTTACGGCGCTCGGCGGCGGCATAAGTCAGATCGCGCTGGTCAAATTTCCGGAGACGGTGGCGCATCAGCGCAAGGGCTCGCCGACCAATAGTTTTGCCACGTTGAACGTCAACGCCCCTCTGCCCGTGCTCGCGGTGATCGGCGCGGAAGGCTGGCAACAAGGCGACGGAGTCTATGCCCTGACCCAGACCGCGAATACCTTACGCGCCGAGAAGACGCTTCCCGATGGCCTACGCATCGTGAAAGAGTTTCAACTCGGCTCGAATTACCTGGTTCACGCCAGCGTGCAACTGGTGAATACGACCGACCACCCCCTCGCGCTGTCGGCGCAGGAATGGGTCATTGGCACGGCCACCCCGATGGACGCGGACGACGACGGCTCAGCCGCCGGCATCATGTGGAGCGACGGCGCGAAGAATCAGGACACGTTGTCGCCGTACTTCGACAACAAACGCTTCGGCTGCGTGCCCGGCACGCCGCGATTGGATTATCGCGGCGGGGCGAGCAACGTGGTCTGGGCCGCACCCCACAATCAGTTCTTTGCCTTCGTCGCCATGCCGGACGCGCCGGCGCTGGAGATGGTGGCCCGCGCGATTGATCTGCCGCGGCCGGTGACGGGGCGGTTTAGTGCTACCAACAAGCCGGCCCGCAAAGGCTTCGAAACCACGTTGGTTTATCCGGGACTCACGCTTGAGCCGGGGAAGAGCTTTGAGCGCAAGTTCAACCTGTATGCCGGCCCCAAGGAATACCGCACGCTCGCCAGCATCGCGGGCCGCTTGTCGAATAGCGTGGATCAGGTGATGAATTTCGGTTTCTTTGGCTTCATTTCCAAGTCGCTGCTGCTCGGCATGAACTGGCTGCATTCCGCGCTCTCCATCCCGTACGGCTGGGCCATCATCGTTATCACCGTGCTCCTGAAAATCATCTTCTGGCCGTTGACGGCCATCAGCACCCGTTCGGCTAAACGCATGGCCGAGGTGGCGCCGCAGTTGAAGGCGCTCCAGGAAAAATACAAGGACGACCCGCAGAAGTTGCCCGCCAAGCAATGGGAATTTTACCGCGAAAACAAGATCAACCCCATGAGCGGCTGCCTGCCGATGCTGGTGCAGTTGCCGGTGTTCTTTGGCTTGTTCGCCATGCTCCGCACCGCCATTGAACTCCGCGGCGCGCATTTCCTCTGGGCGGTGGATTTATCCAAGGCGGACACGTTGTTCTTCATCCCCGGCTTGAGCTTCATTCCGTTTTTCAACACGCCGGAAGGGTTGCCGCTCAATCTGTTGCCCCTCCTGTACATCGCCTCGGCCATCTGGCAGACGCATATCACCCCCATGTCGCCCGGCATGGATCCGGCCCAACAAAAAATGATGCGCTGGATGCCCCTGATGTTCCTCGTCATCCTCTACAATTTTTCTTCCGGCCTCGCGCTCTACATGACCGTCAATAACCTGCTGACGATCCTGCAAACCAAACTAACCAAGACCGCCGCCGCCCGGGTTTCGGCGACCACGCCGGTGACAGTGACTGCTTCGGTGTTGACGCCCACGTCAAAAAGGAAAAAATAACCTATGGTTACGCACATGACGCCGAACGGCTGCCAGGGACTCGGCGCTCCATGTTCCGAACTCCGCACTTAATTTATGTCCGCTCCCCCCAAAGCCACGCTTGAAAAACTGCTCGCCTTGCTCGGGTTTCCGGCCACGGTTGAGGAACACCCCTTGGACGACACTTTGCTTCTGGACGTGAAGACCGAAGACTCCGGCCGCCTGATCGGTCGTCAGGGCCAGACGTTGTCCGACCTGCAATACATCACCAACCGCCTGCTGTTCCAGCAGGACGCCACTGCGCCCAAGGTGCTGGTGGACGTCGGCGGCTACCGGGCCCAGGCTCGCGAAGCGCTCGTCAAGAAAGCGCAGGAAGCGGCTGAAAAAGTGCGTCGCTGGGGGGACGCGGTGGAATTGGAGCCGATGTCCGCCTTCGACCGC
>JANXWY010000455.1 GCA_025350905.1 Verrucomicrobiota bacterium | reverse complement strand
TCCGCGCCAGCGTTGGAGCCAACCCCTACGACGCTCTTGGTCTCCCTCTGGGAATATTTGATTACCGGGCGATCACCAAAGAAATCCAGTTTGGCGTGGCTGTCCAAACGGCGGGCATTTACCCTGTCCGGTTGGTGTGGTTCCGCGTTGCCACAGGCGGCAATGCCAACTTTGAGTTTTACACGATCGACGCGCAGGGCAACAAAGTGCTCGTGAACGATGCTTCCAAACCAAGCGCAGTCAAGGCCTATTGGAAGCGAACGGCGGGCTACGGAACTTATGTTAAATATGCGGGACCAAGTTCCTTTGTTTCGCCCTTTTCCGATAGTGCCGATGTTGGCTTTACCAATGCGACCGTGCTGATTAGTGATGGGTCGTCGAACCAAGTCAGCGCTTCCTCAGTTGTCTGGACCGTGGACGGAGCCGTGGTCGCTACCAGCGGTACCTCGGCGGGTGGGTTGACCAAAGTCACCTACAATCCGGCGGGGCTGCAGCTGCCCAGAACGGTTCACACGGCTACCCTCGCCTGGACGGACGCCGGTGCCGGCGGTGCCCGTCATACCAATACGTGGAACTTTCATCTGCTGCGTAATTATGTCCTGCCAACACCGTTGTATTTCGAAGATTTCGAATCGACCGCAGCGGGCCCCGATCCGACCGTGCCGACGGGCTGGACCCAAGTAAACTTCACCGGTCCACAGGCAGCTGGCAACGATCCGGCCAACCTGAGTTCCGACTTTTACCTGGGTTGGGTGGTCGCTGATAAGGCGTGGGCTATCAACAAAGATGTCGGGGTTAGTGCCTACACCCCTCAGGTCCTGAACGGGGTCGCTTTTGATGAGAACACCAATCCGCTTTTGGCTGGTCACTATATCCGCGCGGAGTCAGATGACCGCCAGAATGGACCGCCCGGACAAATTCAATATCTCTATACCAAGCCCTATGACCTCACCGGGAAGTCGGGAATTGTCATCGCATACAATAGCGCTTGCGAAATGAACCAGGACAGCCTGAATGCGCTCGAGTACACATTGGACGGGACCAACTACAACCCCATCTCATATTGGGTCCAGGGAGACTACGACGGCCAAGCGCCGCCGGACATTTACCGGGACGGGCTGGGCACCATTGATGTCACGAAAACCATGATGACGAGCTATGGCGATGTTGCACGTTACACAGACACAAACACCAGTCAGGTGGTTGGTGGCTATTATGGTTTCTTTATCAAGGCCCCGATCACGCAGGCCCTCGCTCCTTACATTGAGGGCCGTTACAACGACGATGGCACTGAATCCAAGCGGATTGAGGTGTATCGGGTGCCGCTGGCGGACAACCAGAAGAGCGTGGTGTTCCGGTTTGTGCAAGCCGGCACCTCCAGTTGGTATTGGGCCCTCGACAATTGGGGCATTTACAGCGTTCCGTCCCAGGCCCAGGCGAATCCGCCCGGGACGGTTAGCGTGAATCGCTCCGCAAATGGTCAGCTCACCCTCTCCTGGACTGGCGGGGGGAACTTGGAATCGGCTACGGATCTCTCCGGCTCATGGACGCCAGTGCCGAACGCGACCAATCCAATGACCGTAACCCCGTCGGGGAACAAAGCGTTCTATCGCCTGAAGCAATAACTGCGGACGGCTCCACCGTTAAGTCCACCTAACGGATTTGGTGGGATCAGTCGCAAAGCCGGATTCGGTCGGCCAGAGTGACCGAGTCCGGCTCTTTGTTTCCAGACGCACTCCCGCCAGCTGTGGGATCGCAGGCGGATGGATTGCAAAATGGCCGGACCGCAAGGTCCGGCCTTTTTTCCATTTCCGCTTCACCGAAGGTTGACAAATCTTCGCTCGACAGCGCGCCAGCTTCCGGCAGCATGCCGTTAGACTTGAACCCAAGCACAATGAAAACCTGCTTCCCGCGAATCCAAACTCTCTTAATTCTGTCCGCTCTGGTTGCGGCCAGCCCCGGCAGCTTCGCCCAAGTCAAATACCTGGTCGTCGTAGGCGTGGACGGCTTGAGCCCGGACGGAATCCTCCACGCCGACGCTCCCAACTTCAAACATCTGCGGGAGCAAGGCGCGTGGACGTTTCACGCACGCGGCGTGATGCCCACTTCCAGCAGTCCCAATTGGGCCTCCATGATCATGGGCGCCGGTCCGGAGCAACACGGCGTGACGTCCAATGATTGGGAGACCAACAAGTTCGACATTGCGCCGATCGCCATTGGCTCGGGGGGAATCTTTCCCACCATTTTCGGCCTGTTGCGCGAACAACAACCGGGAGCGATCATCGGCGTGTTCCATGACTGGGATGGTTTTGGCCGACTCTTCGAGCGCCAAGCCGTGAATGTGATCAAGGATACCGATGGTCCCACCAATGCCGTTCGTGAGGCGGCCGCGTTCTGGCAGGACCATAAAGCCACCTTTACCTTCATCCATCTGGATCACGTGGATCATGCCGGGCACGAGTTTGGTCACGGCACGCCGCAGTATTACGCCTCGGTGGGAGTGGCCGACCAACTGATCGGCGAAACCATCGCGGCGCTCAGTTCCTCCGGCATGTGGGAGCAGACGATTCTCATTGTCACGGCCGATCACGGCGGGAAAGGCAAGGGCCACGGCGGCGCTACCATGGCCGAGATCGAGATCCCGTGGATGATCACCGGACCGGGCGTGAAAGCCGGTCATGAAATCAAATCCCCGGTCAGCACCTGCGACACCGCGGCCACGATCGCCTACGTTTTCAAACTGAAACCGCCGGAAGTCTGGATCGGCCGGCCTGTGCTGGAAGCTTTCAAATCCGGTCCGCACTGATCTGCCTCGGTCATGGACTCACCTTCGCTTCCGCCCACCGGCACCAACCTCGATCAGCTCCGCTCAGAGGGGGACGTGAACCTCTCGCCCCGGCGCCGCGCTTGGGCCACCGAACACATTGGCTCGGCGACCCAGTCGCTGCTCGACGCCGATGGTCGCCATTTTCTCCATCAATCGCTCTCGACGCCATGTCTCAACGCCTTGGCGAAAGCGGAAGGCGCCTGGATCGAGGATATCGAAGGCCGGCGTTACCTCGACTTCCACGGGAACAATGTGCATCAAGTCGGCTTCGCCCATCCCCGCGTCATCGCGGCCATCAAGCAGCAACTCGATGAACTCAGCTTTTGCACCCGCCGCTACACGTGCGCCCCGGCGGTCGAGCTAGCCCAACGGCTCGGAGAAATCGCGCCGGGCGATTTGAACCGCGTGTTGTTTGCGCCCGGCGGCACTTCCGCCATCGGCATGGCCCTCAAGCTCGCGCGCCTTGCCACCGGCCGGTTCAAGTTCGTCTCGATGTGGGATTCCTTCCACGGCGCCTCGCTGGATGCGATCTCGGTTGGCGGCGAAGCGGTGTTCCGTAAAGGCATCGGGCCACTGTTGCCGGGCTGCGAACATGTCCCGCCACCGGAGCCCCTCCGCTGTCCGTTCAAGTGCGGCACCGCCTGCAACCTCGCCTGCGCCGACTACATTGATTACGTCCTGGAAAAGGAAGGGGATGTGGCCGCGGTCATTGGCGAGACGATTCGGTGCACCCCGTTCATCCCGCCCCTCGATTATTGGAAGCGTGTCCGGGCCGCCTGCGACAAGCACGGCGCACTCCTGATCCTGGACGAAATTCCCATCGGCCTCGGACGCACTGGCCGCATGTTCGCTTGTGAACATTACGACGTTGTGCCCGACATGCTGGTACTGGGCAAAGGGTTGGGCGGCGGGGTTTTTCCCATCGCCGCGCTGCTGGCCCGGGAAGGCCTCAATGTCGCCACCCACACCGCGCTCGGCCACTACACGCATGAGAAAAATCCCGTCGGTTGTGCCGCCGGCCTGGCCACGCTGGACGTGATTCTGGACGAACGGCTGCTGGCACACGCCGCCGGTCTTGGCGACTACGCGCTCGCCAAGCTTCGCGATATGAAATCCCGTCATCGATTGATTGGCGATGTGCGCGGGAAAGGATTGTTGCTGGGCGTCGAACTCATCCGCGAGGGCAAACCTGCCACCGACGAAGCCGAACGGGTGATGTATGGCGCGCTCAAACGCGGGCTGAACTTCAAAGTGACCATGGGCAACATCCTCACGCTCACGCCCGCGCTCGTGCTCACTCAAACCGAAATGGACCAGGCCCTGAACATTCTGGACGTCACCATCGGCGAAGTGGCGGCGGAAAAATCCTGACATGACCTATCGTGAACGCGCGCTCGCCCGGTTCCCGGCCGGCTCGAATGGGGAGTATGGGATTCCCGCCACGCTTGTGCCCGTGTTGCAACGCGGTCAGGGTTGTCGCGTCTGGGATACGGAGGGGCGAGAGTTCCTGGACCTGACCATGGCGTGGGGCGCCGCTCTGGTAGGCCACGCGCATCCTAAAATCATCGAAGCCGCCACGCGTCAGGCGCGCGACGGCGCCAATTTTGCCGCCGTGAACGTCCGGGCCGTTGAATTGGCCGAGCGCATTCAGGCGCTTAGTCCATGCGCGGAAAAAATTCGTTTCGTGGCGTCAGGCACGGAAGCCACGTTGCTTTGTTTGCGGGTCGCCCAGGGTGCCACGGGCCGGTCCATGGTTTTGAAATTTGCCGGTGCTTACCACGGCCAGCACCCGGTTGGCGTCGCGAGTATGCTGGCCGGCAAACCCACAGTGCTGCCCGCGTCGGATCCCTCCGGTACCGGCGCCGCGTGGGTCGAGCGGGACGTCTTAACCGCACCATTCAATGATTTGGCGACGACGGAAAAAATAATTTCTGAGCATGCCGCCAACCTGGCCGCCGTCATAGTCGAACCCCTGCATCGTTGCCTCACGCCGGTGGCTGGCTTTCTGGCCGGCCTGCGGGCGGTGACTGAAAAGCACGGCATCATTCTGATCTTCGACGAGGTCGTCACTGGCTTCCGGCTGGCCTTGGGTGGGGCGCAGGAATATTACGGCGTCCAACCTGACCTCGTCGCCTACGGCAAGGCCTTGGGCGGTGGTTTCCCGATCGGAGCGTTTGGCGGGCGGGCGGAGCTGATGGAAGTCGTGGCCGAACATCGTTTGCCGGGGCCGCATTACGTCTGGTCGGCTTCCACCAGCGGCGGCAATCCCGTCTCCTGCGCCGCTGCGCTCGCGACGATTGATGTGCTTTCCGAGCCGGGAATTTATCCGGGTTTGCATGAAATGGGGAGCCACCTGCGCAGTCAAATTAGCGCGGTGCTGGCGGATCAAGGAGAAACGGCGCAAATCCTTGGCGATGGCCCGTTGGCACAGGTGGCCTTTTCCGCCCAGCCGGTAACCGACCAACAAAGCTGGCTGGCTTCCGACCGGGCACGCGGCCGGGCGCTCATGCTGCGGCTGCTGCAATCCGGCGTCTTCCTCAATCCCATGGGCACGAAGCTTTACCTTTCGCTGGCCCACGATGGGGAAGCCATCGCCGAATTCGTCCGGCATTTCGCTGGCGCCCTGACGGCTACACGGAAATTCCTGGCCAAGGACTTGAGGCCGGCGTGAAGTTCATCAGTTGGCGCTTTTGAACTGCCGCCGCCAAGGAATGCGAACCTACTCGCAACCTCCCCAACCGTCGCGCCCGGTCACTACCTTGGTGAAATCCTTGGCGTCTGCCGCCCCATCGCTTGCCGAACCTTTGTTAATCCGGCATCGTGCTTCAGTCATGCGCTTCTGGCAATTGCTGCTGCCCATCGGGCTGCTTGGGTTAACGCTGTCCTGCGAGAAGCAATCACCGGGCGACGCTCCCATTACCGTGGGAACTGCATCCACCGCGCCGGCCAGTACGAATACCCAAGTCTTCCAGGCCAAAGGCATCATCATCGAGTTGTTGCCCGCCGAAAAATCCGTCCGCATTCAGCACGAAGCCATCCCCGGGTATATGGACGCGATGACCATGTCCTTCGACGTGCGGAGCACGAATGAATTGGCCGGGCTGAACCCGGGCGACGTCGTCTCGTTTCGGCTGTGGGTGACGGAGCGCGACGGCTGGATTGATCAGCTCCAGAAACTCAACTCACCGCCGCCCAGCAACACGTTGCCCCCGAACGCGTCGGTCCGTATCGTGCGCGACGTGGAGCCGTTGAATCCGGGCGACGCGCTGACGGATTATCATTTCACAAACCAGCTTGGCCAGGCGGTAAGCCTGAGTCAGTTTCGGGGCCAGGCACTGGCCATCACGTTCATCTTCACGCGGTGCCCGTTTCCAACCTTTTGCCCGCTGATGTCGAATAATTTTCGCACTGTGCAGGACGCCTTGCTCAAAAATCCGGGCGGTCCGACGAACTGGCAATTGCTCACCCTCACCTTCGACCCGGAATTTGATACGCCGGACAAACTGAAGGACTACGCCGCCCGTTACGGTTGCAATCCGGAACATTGGAGTTTCCTGACGGGAGCACTGATCGAGGTCACGGCGCTGGGCGAGCAATTTGGGTTGCTGTTCTGGCGCGAACCGTCGGCGGGCATCAGCCACAACCTGCGCACGGTAATCGTGGATGCGCGCGGGCGAGTGCAAAAGATCATCCCCGAGAACAAATGGACCCCGGACGAGTTGGCGGCCGAAATCGAAAAGGCGGCTCGAGTGGAAAAGTAACCCGCGACGCAGCACAACGTCGGGCAGCGCCGCGGGCGAGATCACAGACGCCGAGTCAAACGACCGCCGCGCGATTGCCCTTCACACCGCCGCGGCAATGGCATCGCCCATCTCCCGCGTACCAACTTTGCGGGCGTTGGATTCGTTCGGGCTAAAGATGTCGCCGGTACGGTGGCCGGCGTCGATGGCCTGGCGCACGGCGTTCTCGATGCCCGCCGCCGCGGCGTGGATTTGGAAACTGTAACGCAACATGAGCGCACTGGAGAGAATTTGCGCAATGGGATTGGCGAGATTTTTCCCGGCAATATCCGGGGCGGTGCCGCCGGCCGGTTCGTAGAAACCGAAGGTGTTTCCGCCCGTAGTCGCGCCTAGGCTCGCGCTGGGTAACATGCCAAGGGAACCCCCCAGCGCGGCGGCTTCGTCGCTGAGGATGTCGCCAAACATATTTTCGCACAGCAGCACGTCGAACTGCGTCGGACGCAGCATGAGCTGCATCGCGCCGTTGTCCACGAACATGTGCTCCAGGGTTACCTCGGGATAATTTTTGCCGACGCGCGTGACGACTTCGCGCCAGAGGAGGCCATTTTCGAGCACGTTCGCCTTGTCAATGCTCGTGAGTTTCTTGCGGCGCAGCTGGGCGGACTTGAAAGCCACATGGGCAATGCGTTCAATCTCCGGCGTGGTGTAAACCATCGTGTCAATCGCCCGCTGGACGCCACCGCCGAGGTCTTCGGTCCGCTTGGGCTGGCCGAAATACATGCCGCCGGTGAGTTCGCGCACGACGAGGATATCAATGCCGCCGACCTGCCGTTCCGGGGCCAGCGGACACGCGTGGGCGAGCGCTTTGGGCAGCGTCACGGGGCGCAGATTGGCGAACAGGCCAAACTCCTTGCGAATGCGCAACAGCGCCGCGCGCTCCGGGCGTTCTTCCTTCGGAATGGTCGGATCACGGTCGGGCAACCCGACCGAACCAAATAAAATGGCGTCCGACTGTCGGCACAGCGCCAGGGTTGCGTCGGGCAACGCCTGGCCGGCGGCGTCAATGCCCGCCCAGCCAACGGGCGCCTCTGTGATTTGCAGGGTGAAGCCAAATTTCTGTTCCGCGGCGCGCAAGACCTTGATGGCTTCACGCATGACTTCCGGACCGATGCCGTCGCCGGCCAGCGCGGCAATTTTGAATTGTTTCATCGAGTTAATCGGTTATCCGCGCGGTTTACGCGAGCGGCGATGCTAAGATTTTGGCGCTGGGAGCCAACGGTTTTTTTTGGGTAAACGCAACCAATGGCGCCGGCGACTGACTTCGGAACGCCGGCCCAGGTCCAACCCCGTCGCGGCCGCGTGAACGCGGCGTTCCGTCCCGTCGCAGGCGCAGCCTTCATCGCACGGTGCGCAAGCCTTCGATCACGGCGCGGGCAACCGCGGGGATAATTCCCCTCTCCCGCGCGTGGCCGACCGTGAACGTGACCAACACGAAACGTTCGCCCGTGGGTAGCTCGACGTAAGCGGCATCGTGCCGGGTCTCACTGGTCCAGCCTGCCTTCGACCAGAGTTGGGCGCCAGGCGGCAGCGCGGCACCGGTGTATTCGCGCGCCTGGGCGCCGGCGGCCAGCTCAAACGGATTGCGCGCGAGCAAGGCCAACATCTGACGGCTGCGCTCCGGAGTCACCGACTGTCCGGTTACGATTTCCATCAGCAGGCGCGCCGCGGCCTCGGTGGTGAGCCAGTTGCGATGATGGGGCTGGCTCACGAGCACGGATTGCTGCTCACGACCATACGGTCCCTCGCACCAGGTCTTGCGATTGATATTGATCTTCTGAAATCCCAACCCGGCGAAATAACGATTCACGGCGTTCCGCTTTTCGTGCCAGGCAGCTAATTCGGCCGACGAAAGTTCCGGGCCGCTGGTGGTGGCGGTCAGTAAGTCCACGATGTAGCCGGTGGCCTCGTTGTAAGAATCCACAATCATGTCGCGCAGCGCCCGGTGCAATTCTTCGGTGTCCGCCAGCCGACCGTCTTCCAGCCACCGATGCGCCGCCACGAGGTAAAACATTTTGATGACGCTGGCCGGGTACACCGGTTCGCTCCCGCGAAAGCTGGCCCACTCCGGGCGCGTCGGGTCCCGCAAATCCACCAGGGTCAATGCGAGTTGATCCCGCTGCAGGTTCGGCGCGGTGAATTGTTGCAACGCCGATGCGATGGCGTGGTCAACGATGACCTGGAGGCGGGCCGCGAGCTGAATTTGTGGCGGCGCCAGGCTGGATGGCGACTGGGCGTTTGGCATGGCGACGCAGCGTATCAATCTGGCGACCAAATGCGGAGCGAGAAAATTAATGAGTTCCTCCACAATCGCCGCCCGCCGCGGAGTCCCGCGGGTTCTTATTTAGAATAATTCCAATTATTGACTCTGCCCGACCAATGACTAGACTGGGCAAGCCAATGAATCTGGTGGCGAACGCAAAATTTGAGCGGGAGTTGGGCGAGCGGCTGGCGACAAGCGGGTTTCGCTTCACGTCGCAGCGCCGGCATGTCTATGACGTGCTGCTGCAAAAGCTCGACCATCCCACGGCCGATGATGTGTTCATGCGAGCCAAACGCCAGATGCCCGAGATTTCCCACGCCACGGTCTATAACTGCCTCGCGGCGCTCGTGCAGTGCGGGCTGGTGCGGCAGGTGCAGCTGCAGCGCGGAGCGACCCGCTTTTGTCCGAACATGGAAGAGCATTGCCATTACTATTGTGATACGTGCGGGGCGGTATTCGATGTAACCATGCCCGCGGAAGCGCCGGCCATGGCGAGCCCGAAGGGTTTCCAGGTGGATCACTACGATATTGCCGTTCACGGCGTCTGCGCCAGTTGCGCGGGCAAGCGAAAGCGATAATTTTTCATGAGCACAGCCACCGAAACCATCGAGGATCTGGTAAAGACGGAGTACAAATACGGGTTCTACACCGACGTGGAAACCGAGTCCGCGCCGCCCGGCTTGAGCGAGGACACCATCCGCATGATCTCGCGCAAGAAAAAGGAACCCGAATGGCTGACGGAGTGGCGGCTCAAGGCGTATCGCCACTGGCTGACCATGACCGAGCCTACCTGGCAAAAAGCGCACCACGAGAAAATCAATTATCAGGACATCGTCTATTTTTCGCAGCCCAAGCCGAAGAAAGACGCGCCAAAAAGCCTCGACGAAGTCGATCCGAAGCTGCTGGAGACATACGAGAAGCTTGGCATTCCGTTACGCGAACGCGGGCGGCTCGCCGGCGTGGCCGTGGACGCGATCTTCGACAGCGTGTCGGTCGGCACGACGTTCCGCAAACAGCTTGCGGAAAAGGGAGTCATCTTCTGCTCGTTCACCGAGGCGGTGCATGACCATCCCGAGCTGGTGAAGAAATATCTGGGTTCGGTCGTCCCCTACACGGACAATTTTTACGCGGCGCTCAATTCGGCCGTCTTCACCGACGGCTCGTTTTGCTACATCCCCAAGGGCGTGCGCTGCCCGATGGAGCTTTCCACCTACTTCCGCATCAACGCCGCGAACACCGGTCAGTTTGAGCGCACGCTGATCGTGGCCGACGAAGGTGCACACGTCAGTTACCTCGAAGGTTGCACCGCGCCAATGCGGGATGAAAACCAATTGCACGCGGCGGTGGTCGAGCTCGTCGCCCTCGAACGCGGCGAGATCAAATACAGCACGGTGCAGAACTGGTATCCCGGCGACGAAAACGGCAAGGGCGGCATTTACAATTTCGTGACCAAGCGCGGCCTGTGCAAAGGCCGGAACTCCAAAATTTCCTGGACGCAGGTCGAAACCGGCTCGGCGATCACCTGGAAATATCCGAGCTGCATTTTGCTCGGTGACAATTCCGTGGGCGAATTTTATTCCGTAGCGGTGACGAA
>JANXWY010000436.1 GCA_025350905.1 Verrucomicrobiota bacterium | reverse complement strand
TCCAGAGTAGCTCAATGGTAGAGCGCGCGGCTGTTAACCGCGAAGTTGAAGGTTCGAGCCCTTCCTCTGGAGCCATTTTCTGAGCCCTTTTTTAAAGGGTTTCTTCAAGGAAGGCCGGCCACTGTCAGTGAAACTGTCAGTAAAGTGGAGAGTCAATACACAACTCGCCACCATTCGACAGAACTAACTGAAACTCGCCCACAACGCACTAACGCGTTGGTGTCGGACTGGAGCACGATTCATGCACGAACATGAAATCGCGTTACATCCTATTCCGGCGAGCGGGGGTTTATTACACCGAGGACACTGTCACCCGAAAGCAACAGACCCTGCGCACGAAGGACGAAGCCGAAGCCCTCACCCTTCTCAGCGCCAAAAACGAGTCGTTCCGGCAGCCAGTCTTGAATCTACAAATCGCGCGCGCGTATCTGACGGCCAGCGACCCCGCGATGGCGGCGCGCACCTGGCAAGTCGTCATGGATCAGATGCAGACCCAGGGTAAGGATTCGAGCAAGAACCGCTACACCCGCGCCCTGAAGGCCAAAGCCTTCGACGGGTTGCGCCAAAAAAGGCTCATCGAGACAGGCCCCGAAGATTTCTTGATTGTCCTCCAAGCGGGTAAGGTGTCAGTCGCCCACTTTCTGAAACGACTCCACAATCTCGCGTTGGGTCTTGGTTGGATTGCGGTGCCCATTCTTGCGCCCAAGCTCTGGCCCAAACCGCAATTCAAGCCCAAACGCGCCATAACACTTGGGGAACACCAGCGCATCCTTGCGGCTGAGAAGAACGTCGAGCGCAATCTTTACTACCAATTGCTTTGGGAAGTCGGCGCTTCGCAAAGTGACGCGGCCGTTCTCACCGCCGAGAGCATTGACCGTGAAACCAACGCACTGACTTATTTTCGCATGAAAACCGGGGAACAAGCGCAATTGGCGATCAGCAAGAGCTTGGCGGCGATCCTTGAGCAGCTTCCGAAAACCGGGCCGCTGTTTCCGAATATCGACGCAGGCAAGGCAAACCTCCGCGCCTCGGAATTCTATTACCTCTGCAAACGGCTGAAAATTGAAGGGGTGACCCTCCATTCCTACCGTTACGCGTGGGCCGAACGTGCCAAGACTTGTGGTTATCCCGAACGCTTCGCGCAGGAAGCGCTTGGCCACAATAGCAAAGCGGTGCATCGCGCCTACGCGCGTCGGGCAAAAGTGCTGATCCCGGCGATGGAGGATTACGAGAAACGGATGGAGGGAAAACTGGTTGCCTTGCCGGTAGCTGCCTGAAGGGATTAGCGACTCGTTGCCACGGGCAGATTGACCGGCGAGGAATGTCCGTTCTGCGGTTCATCCATGGCCCGCGATTTCTTGCGTGCGTTCTGCATATGCCAATGCTGGTTGATGGCCGTCGTGACTTTCACCAACCAACCCCGGTCTTTTATGAGTTCCAGAACATCCACGGTGGCGAAAAACTTGATCCCATTCGGCGGCGGATTGCCCAACGGCTTCATTAAGCGCGCCGCCACGAGAATCGGCATGTCATGCGGCTGACAATTCAACACCCAGGCGGTCTGCTCGACGGTAAGACGCGCCGGCAACTCGCCCAGCAGGGTCAGGAATCTATGTTGATCGTCACGCATGTTCATCTTTCCATCGCTTCCGCCTTTTCCACTGCCCGACCGGTGCGGGACAGAATTCATCTTCAAGCAATCCCGCCCGCCCCCGCGCTCCGCGCGGGGGCAGGCTGGGAACTGCCTTACTCGGTGACAACTGGCAACATTGCCGCAGCCTGGACGATTCTATATCCCCGGTTCGCAGCTTTTACGGCCCGTATGGGCTGGTCTTTAGCCGGCTGCAAACTCCGATGCGGTGTGCGCCGTTATCGCCGACGCAGTGGCCGCCTCTCGGGAGATCGTCTTACTCCGCTTCGCGTTGTCCTCGACGGCGTCTCACTCCTATTGAACGCCGACCTTCGATAACGCTGAAGATCGACTTGGAGAGCATGACGTCGCAGTTTCCTCCAAACTTTCGGGTCTCATAGTAATCCCCACCGACGCGCGCATATTCTGCTTCGCAGCCTTTGAGGATATAGCTCACACCGTCGAGGAGCGGGCTATAGAGAGAAACGCGCGCCATCCCCCCACCCAATTGCTCCCAGATTTTCATGAAGGAGAAACAGGTAGCCGTGGTCAACGCGTGTTGGGGGAACCCTGCGATTAGGGCGTGATGATGAATGCGACCGGTAGCTTCGCCACGTTCAGTCCGCAGACACCAAATGGTTTGAGGGAAGTGAACCCCGAAATTGTCCGCCTGTCTCCGCAGCAAGGCGAAGAACATTTTGATCCGCACTGTGTCCGTCAGCTTTTCACTCTTATAGGTGAGCGACGCGAACAGTTGCCATTCGATCAAGGACAGGGCGTAGATTTCGGGGTTCATTCGTGGGCTTAGTTTTTGCCGTCCGGCCCGGTGATGATGGCGCCCCGAGCGCGCAGACGACCGCCAAAGGGCATGAGTTCCCGGACGCCCACGACAATATATTTGTCCTGGAGCTTGCCGGCATACTTCGGTTTCTCGTCTTCGCTCAGCGTGTAATCAAAGGGCATGAGCAGGCGGAAGCCGGACGGGTCAACGTCCTGGCAGGTGATGACTTGGTTTTTGACCAAACCCTTTTTTCCGATGTATTCATCGGGCCGATCTGAGGTGACCAATACTTTTAGCTGCATTTGTTTGTGCTTTCTATTTTCGGCGGGTTGATGAGTCCCGGACGTTGCCGAAGGCGTACAGGAAATGTGCGAGAGCGGATTTGGAATGCGAGCGGGTAGAACCAAACGGCCAGTTACAGCGAGAGCTTGATTGCCCGCCTCGGACTGATGGTGCGTGTGCTTGTATTGCCGAACTTCTCTTACCATGCCCCTCATTTTGCACATCTAACGAGGGGCAACTACCGAGTGGAGAAAATTCCTATTCCACAATTAGGATTGGCTGGCTTTGTGAGGATGACCGGGGGGAGCTAAATCCAAATCAACGTCGCCGCACAACTCGAAGAACACCTTTTCATCCTCGACGATTTGTCTGCCTTCCTGCTTTTCGAGCCATTCCAACAGATCGCGACGCGTCTTGGGCGGCTGCGACTTTTGCATTTCCGCAATTTCCGGCCAGCTTGCCAGTAACAACAGGAAAACCTCGAAGCGCCGGCTTTTTTTTGAAAACTCTCCCTCGTTGTTCAACACCATGATAAAACCCTCGGGGATGCCGCAAAGAAATTGGTACTGCCCGGCAACCGGCCGATTTACCAGGAACTTCAGGACGTTCGGAAGTTGGCCTATCCATTCGGACCCTTTGATCTTCGCGTGGGCCGAGGCGGCTGACAGCAATTCATCCTCATTGGAGATCGGTTGCTGAAATTTCTCGCTCGCAAAGGGCAGCAACAATTCCACACCCGACATCTGATCGATCTTTTGCTCCCGTTCCTCGGTCAAGTCCAGCAATCCCTCCCGTTTTAGAATGGCTGGGGCATCTTTGAATACGAAAACACTGGCCCGTAAAAGCACTCCGATGATGCGCCCGTAATTTCGTAGGTCGAATGGTTCGGCCTGCGGTGCCGCAACGACCAGTTTGCTAAAGATGGTCTTGGCAAGCTGGTCGCAGATGTTGTGACACCAGGTAGGCAGTTGGGCGCTGTGTTTCGGCGCGGACAATGGTCCCTTGCTGGCCTTGGTGATCGCGAGTTGTAAAGCCTCGAACAGAGGGATCAAACGCCCGGCCACGGTATGCTCCGAGCGATTCTCAGGGCCGTAGAAATTCATCTTCCCTTCAGCATGTCCGAGCCGCAGTTATTGCCAACGGTAAAATGTCTGCTGAACTACGGACGACATAGCTGGGACGGTCGCATCCATGGCCGACCTTCTCCGGCGCAGCCTGAGCGTCGCTAGATTCGTTCACATGGTTTGGCGCGACACCGATTCAAAACATGAAGCCAAACTCTCTGGGCTGCGGGCTGATGAGGTTGACCCAGAATGAAAAAAGCTTTGCCTCGAAGCGTCCTTTTCCAAGCTGAGAAGGTATGCCTCCGGTCGAAAGCAAAACAATGCCTTCCTTGAATGCTTCAATGCCGAAAACGCTTTCCATGCTTTTTGTGAAGCCAGCGTTGCGGAAATCATCAACGCAAATGTTCCAGCGACCATCACCGGGCACTTCAGTGAAACCGCCTTCTTCCATTTGGGCTCCACCATGTTCGGCAACAATCCTCCTGCATTCGGACTTCGCCTGTGCCAAGGAGTCTGGGGCAGTGAATGACTCCCTCAGCGGTGACGGCTGCACTTGCACGCAGAGACAGTCTACTCCGTTCACTGGGAAGACCGGGAGGAGCATTCCAAAATCCCCCATATCATCGACATTCGCCCAATTCGGATAGGACGAAACCACAGCGTAAAGTCCAGCCGCTCGAAAGGCATCCACTACTAGCCATGACGCCTTTTCCAAAGACTCACGTTGAGCAGCGTAGTCACGGTGTTCCACCGCAAACCGTAGCGCCATGAAGATACGAAAATCGTCGTCCATAAGTTTTACGGAAATTGCAGAGGTTGTTCTGGACCGCGCGTAGGACTACCTCCAGTTGGATTGGGAATGCCGCTAACGCCGCACCAGACCAGCAGGAGGATCTGCGAAATAGTTTTCATTATCAGCAATGGCGGGAAACTCAGCCCTTGATAACAGAAACGTTGATTGGCGAGCTTACAAGAGCAAGACCAATTTCCTTTTTTGTTTTTCTTTTGGAGCCACAGCAACGCGCCGGCAGACTGCGACTTTCCCTCACCGCGGCGCGCCGCTGGCCGCTCTGCGTCCTGCTGAAAGTCGCAGACTGCCGCCGCAGGCAATGGCCTGACTCCGGCGTTGCAGTGTCGCTTCACTCCGCTCCGCTCCGTCACCACCCACGATCCTTGACCGTTTGCCGGTGACTTTCGCTTCGTTCTGTTTCACGCCGCTGCAACGCCGGAGACAGGCCCGCGCGGAAACGGCCCTACCCATTTGAGCCGCGCGTCCCCTCAACGGTTTTCAGGTCTGTTTGGCGTCTGCCGTCGTTCGATCCATCCCCCTCCCCGGGGCCGCTCCACCGGGGCGTCTCGTGGTACCCTCTGAAGACCACTCCCACGGACGAGCCCGGTTGCGCGGCCTGAGTGCGTGAAGGGCGACGGACCGAAGACGAACATCAGAACGCACAAAAAAAAGACCATGAAAACAGATCATAAAATTCAATCGAAGGAGCTCGGGAGCCGATCCGAACAGTTGAACACAGCAAAGCCGGGTTTGGGCTGCATCAATCACGCCCGCCGGAACGTGTATCGGTCGCTGGACACTGACACATTGTTGATTATTCTCCGTCGCAAAGCCCCGCGTTTCTTCGAACTGGCGGAAGTGGTCGGGCAATGGGTTTGGATTCAGTTCGCGGATCCGCAGCCGCAGGTGGTTACGCGACAGTTGGCTCAACTCGGTTTCCATTGGAACGACGCCCGCCAGACTTGGCAACACCCGTGCGGCGCGTACCGGCACGAGGCTGCACCGTTCGACCCGCGCAAAAAGTACGGGAGCTACTTCGCCGCCGACACAATGCCTTCCTGAAAGGGATTATTCATGAATGCCAACAACAACAACGAATCGCCCTTCGGCGAAGTCATTCATTCTTACACCCGAGCGCAGGCGCTGGCCGATGGCGTGCAGGTCGAAGTCTCTAAGGTCGCCGCGGAAGCCGGCATCCGCTTTCCGGTTTTTCTTACGCGAACCGTCTATGATGCCTAGGTGACCGTCCCGCCCGGCGTGACCGCCCAAGACGAAGCCGGACGCCTCTGGGATATTGTCTGGCTGCTCCGGTTCGGAATCATGCGTAGTCGTCCCGGTTGTGACCGCACCCCGTTTGCGCTCTACATCCGCAACGATAATCGCCGCGCGCGTTTGGTGAAATTGGTCGCGACTTGCGGCCCGCTTGACTTGGACGACCAACAACCCGCCATCACCGTGTTGATGCCGGACGAAGATTAAACAGCCGCAACGCTGACGGGACTGGACCTGCATTGGTTCAGCCGCATTTTGCCGGCTTGGGAAGGCGACTCCCTCCCCAAATCCCACCCGCCAAAGGGCAAGCCCTCTGGACTCGTTCCGCTCGCGCTCTTTCCGAGTCGCGGAAAGGAGGATGTTGCAGCGGCAACTGTCAGTGAAACTGTCAGTGAAAATAGTGTTGAGTTAGAATAAATAGCGCCGAGTTAGGGCCGATTTTCCTTGATAAATAAGGGAAATCTGCGAATATCGGAGCAATGAATCAGTGATCTTTGTTCGAGCCCTTCCTCTGGAGACATTCCTGACACCTGTGGATTGCACAAATTTTCTTCACAGTTGTTTTTTGATTGTCGTTGATTGTCGGGTAGTTTGCTGAGGTCGCGAGCGAATCGCGAAGCAGGTCAGGGGGGAGAACCGGGCGCTCGGCCGGTTCCCACCACATTTGGCCTAGTCCCTTGGCGCGCACGGCCGGGGCTGAACGCGAAGCCAAGGCGCGTCGCGCTCCGCTCAGATCTGCGAGTATGCCGTAGGTTTGAGGAACACGTTGGTAATGTTCGTCAGAATCTCGGCGTTGGTGTAACCGGGGGTGGTGCTGAGCTTTTTCCACTCCGGATCGCCACCAAACGTCGCCCAGTTCCTTTCGCGGGCGGCCAGGTCGTCAAACACGAGCAGGTAGGTGAGGTTCGGCAGTTTCGTGCCGACCAACGTCTCGCCGAAGAACACCGGCTGCAAGCCCGCGCGGCGGAAGATTGCGATTTCACCGAGGTTGAACATCTCCACTTTCTTTTTGTTCGCCTTGCGACTGTGGGCTTCGTAGGTGCGCAGTTCGAAGAGGCGCGGCTTTTTCTCGGCCACCTGGGCCGGCACTTCCAGTTTCGGCAGGCCGGTGAACGCAAGCAACAGCGAGCTCTCTTTGCGAATATAAGCCGGGTCAGTGGGGGGCGCATTGGAAAAGTCCGCCTTGAGCAATTCCGGGTCGGCTTCAAACTTTTCGTGGGCCGCCGTCATGGCGTCCAGAGATTTGAAGGGCAGCAGCACATATTTCGTCGGCGCGTCCGGGCCGACCGCGAGGTCAAAAACGCCGACCGGGTTCACGCCCGCTCGATTCCACGCGGGCAGGGCCACGTCCCGATAAAACTCATCGAAGCGCTTAAGCATTGGTCCCTGGCGCAGATGGTAGAGCCGCAGTTCGTAAAATTCACGCGCGGTTTTGGCGTCGATTTCGGCGGCGGAAACGGAAAGCGTTGAACTCATGGCTGCGACACTGGTGAGGGCCACTGAGGATTTCAAGAAATCTCGTCGTTTCATGGACGAAATTGTGTCACCGGTGCGGCCCGTTGGCAACCGTGCAGAAGCCATCGGCCTGGACGACGAGGCTGGCCAACTAACCGACCCGCTCAAACGAGTTCAATTCCCACCGGGCAATGGTCGCTGCCCGTCACGTCGGGGCGGATGAACGCACGTTGGAGCCGCGGGCGCAGGGCGGCGCTGAGAAGAAAGTAGTCCAGTCGCCAGCCAACGTTCCGAGCGCGGGCGTTGCCCATCTGACTCCACCAGCTGTAATGCCCGCCTCCCTTCTCAAACTCGCGGAATGTGTCCAGAAAACCCGCCTTTACGAACGCACTGAAGCCCGCGCGCTCTTCCGGGGTAAAGCCGTGATTGTGCTCGTTGGCTTTCGGGTGCGTAAGATCGATTTCGGTGTGCGCAACATTGAAGTCGCCACAGAAAATGACCGGCTTTTTCCGCTCCAATTTTTTCAAGTGGCGCAAAAAATCGCGATCCCACGACTGCCGATAGACGAGCCGGGAGAGGTCCCGCTTCGAGTTGGGGACATAAACATTTACCAGGAAGAAATCTGCGAACTCCGCGGTCAGCACGCGGCCTTCCTGGTCATGCGCGGCGACGCCGACGTGCGGCATGACGTTGAGGGGGCGTTCCTTCGTGAAGATGGCCGTTCCGGAGTAACCCTTTTTCTCGGCGGAGCTCCAGTAGGTGGTGTAGTTGGCCGGCCAGAGTTGCTCGACCTGATCCGGTTGGCATTTGGTCTCTTGCAAGCAAAGCACGTCGGGCTGCTCGGCGGCGAGGAAGGCGAGAAAGTTTTTCTTCAGCACGGCGCGTAGGCCGTTGACGTTCCAGGAAATCAATTTCACAGCCAGGAGATTAGGAAAAGCCACTTCGGGATACAAATGCAGAGAATGAACCGGGCGGGGAGAGGGCAAAATAGGGTTAGCGATGGGTAATAGACGGTTTGCCATCCGGTCCCCGCTTGCCGATGATGTCAGTGCTTACGGATTTGAAGAAAACGCTCACAGCAATACACGACATTGCCGACGGGGGTGTCGCTTTGCCGCTGCCGCGCGCCGCAGTGGCGCCGGCGAATTGCTTTCATTGCGGCACGCTATGCCGGACGGCCGGGTTCGCGCAGGGGGACAAATCCTTCTGCTGCCGAGGTTGTCTCACGGTTTTTGAACTGCTGACGGACACTGGGCTTACCGATTTTTATAAAATCAGCGCGTCGGCCGGGGTGCGGGTCAACCCCACGGCCCCGGCCGACCGCCATAAGTTTTTGGATGAACCCGCCGTGCGCGAGCGCCTGGTGGACTTCAGCGATGACCGGAACACGCGGGTGACGTTTCACCTCCCGACGATTCATTGCATCGCTTGCGTGTGGCTATTGGAAAATCTGTTCCGGCTGAAACCCGGCGTGGGCGCGTCCCAGGTAAACTTTCTGCGCAAGGAGATTGCCCTCGCGTTCGATCCGGTGAAGGTCAAATTGAGCGAAGTCGTGGCGTTATTGACGACGCTGGGCTATGAACCGGAACTGAAACTGTCCGCGCTCGAGGCCCGGCCGCGCGGATTCATTGCGCGCCGACTGTGGCTGCAACTCGCCCTGGCCGGGTTCGCATTTGGCAATATCATGTTGTTCAGCCTTTGCGCGTATCTGGGGCTGGACGCGTTTGCCGGGCCCGGATTTCAAAAGCTGGTGGGAACGATCAGCCTGCTGCTGGCGCTGCCGGTGGTGACGTACAGCGCCTGGGACTACTGGCGCGCAGCCTGGACGAGTCTGCGGCAACGGTTGCTGAACATTGACGTGCCGATCGCTGTCGGGATCGCTGCCCTTTTTGCGCAGAGCGTTTACGAGGTGGTGGGCGGTCAAGGCGTGGGATACTTCGATTCGCTTACGGGGCTGATTTTCTTCCTGCTGGGCGGGCGGCTCTTTCAGCAAAAAACCTTCGCACACCTGGCGTTTGATCGGGATTACAAATCATTTTTCCCGCTGGCGGTAACGCGCAAAAACGCGCGCCGTTCGCTGCCCCGACGCGATGGCATCGCCGGATCACAACGTGCCGGGTCGGAGACCGGCGCTGCGGGGGAAGAGCAGGTTTCGCTCGCACAACTGGTGGTTGGGGATCGCCTGCTTATTCGCAACGGCGAGCTCATCCCGGCCGACGCCAGATTGGTCTGCGGGCCGGCGCTGATCGATTACAGTTTTGTGACCGGCGAGTCCGAGCCGGTCGAGAAACGGCCGGAAGATTACCTTTATGCTGGCGGTCGGCAGTTGGGCGGCCTCATCGAGCTCGAGATCGTCAAGGCGGTATCGCAGAGCTATCTCACGTCGTTGTGGAATCAAGACGCGTTTCGCAAGGGAAAGCCCGCGGCGCTTAATTCGCTCACCAACAAATACAGCCAGCGGTTTACGAAGCTGGTGATCCTGATCGCGTTGGGAGCGGGGGCGTTTTGGGCCGTGGTGAATCCGCCCCTGGCCTTGAAGGCGTTCGCCTCGGTGCTCATTGTGGCCTGCCCGTGCGCGCTGGCCTTGGCGGCGCCGTTCGCCTTGGGAACTGCCCAGCGCGTCCTGGCGCGCCGAAATGTGTTTTTGAAAAACCCGGAAGTGCTCGAAACTCTCGCGCGCGTGGACGCCGCGGTCTTCGACAAAACCGGCACGCTCACGGCCGCGGGGGCGGGGGCGGTGCGCTTGCACGGCGGTGCGTTCACCGCAACGGAAATGACTTGGCTGTACTCGATGACCCGGCACTCGACGCATCCCTTGGCCGTGCGCGTCGGGGAAGCCATTGCCGACGGCCATTTCCCCGAACCTGTGCGGTCATTTCTCGAAACTCCGGGCTGCGGCATGGAAGGGAGCGTGGCGGGGCACGAGATTTGGATGGGGTCGGCGGCGTGGCTGGCCGAACGGAATGTGGTTGGTGGGAGCGGCGGTGACGAGGCTCAAACGTCTGCCCGAAAATCAGCGCCGCCGCGCGGCGGCGCTGGCGAAGAAAATGGAAGTTCCGTCCATGTGGCGATGGATGGCAAATATCGTGGGTGCTTTGCGCTGACGAGCGCGGTGCGGACGGAGACGGAGCAATTGATCGCGGGGTTAGCTGGCCATTGTGAAGTGGCCTTGTTGAGCGGGGACAATGAGAAGGAGCGGGCCCGATTTGCCACTTTGTTCGGCCCCCGGGCGCGGCTGCTTTTCAACCAGAGCCCGCTCGCCAAGCTGAATTTCATCCAGCGGCAACAGGTGTCCGGCAAGACGGTGATGATGGTGGGTGATGGCCTGAACGATGCCGGCGCGCTGAAGCAGAGCGACGTGGGCGTGGCGGTGGTGGAAAACGTGAGCGCGTTTTCGCCGGCGAGCGATGTGATTCTGGCGGCGGGGATGGTGGTGCGGGTGGCGGACGTGCTGCGGTACGCGCGGCAATCGGTCCGTGTGGTGCGCTGGAGTTTTTTGATCTCGGCGGTTTACAACGCGGCGGGCGTGGCGATCGCGGCGAGCGGGAAGTTGTCGCCGGTGGTGTGTGCGATTTTGATGCCGTTGAGTTCGGTGACGGTCGTGGTGTTTGCGTGCGGGGCGGCGACGTGGCTGGGGCGTGAAGTTAATGGCGCGCCGGGCGCCGACCCGGCGCGAACGCTTTCTAGGCGGCAAGGCTCGGGGTCGGAGACTGGCCTTCTCGCCGC
This sequence comes from Verrucomicrobiota bacterium, assembly GCA_025350905.1. GTDB lineage: Bacteria > Verrucomicrobiota > Verrucomicrobiia > Limisphaerales > JADLHS01 > JADLHS01. Next base: position 16,726 of record JANXWY010000436.1, on the reverse strand, counting down.
GGTGGAGGTGCAACGATGATTGTCATCTTTCTGCTGATTCCCTTGAGCATCGTGATCGCGGCGGGTTTTTTGGCGGCGTTCATCTGGGCGGTGCGCGCGGGTCAATTCGAGGACACTTGTACGCCCGCCATGCGTTTATTGCTGGAGGAGCCGAAGCCACCGGAGAGCGCCGACGATAATTTGGAAAACTCAAAACTGAAATTGAAATGAATGTAGAAACCTTCAAATACGACAACCGCATCGTGCGCGCTTTTGCGATCGCCACTGTCATCTGGGGCTTGGTGGGCTTGAGCGCGGGGCTGCTCATCGCCTGTCAGCTGTTTTGGCCGGACCTGAACCTCAACCTCCAATTCACTTCGTTCGGGCGCTTGCGTCCGTTGCACACCAACGCAGTCATCTTCGCGTTCGTCGGCAACGCGATGTTCATGGGCATCTACTACTCGTTGCAGCGGCTGTGCAAGGCGCGGATGTTCAGTGATCTCTTGAGCTGGGTAAACTTCTGGGGCTGGCAGGGCATCATTGTGAGCGCTGCCATCACGCTGCCGCTCGGGCTCACGACAAGCAAGGAATACGCGGAACTGGAATGGCCGATCGACATCGCCATCGCGCTCGTCTGGGTGGTGTTTACGGTGAATCTGCTGGGCACCATCATCCGGCGGCGCGAAAAGCACATCTACGTGGCCATCTGGTTCTACATCGCCACTGCCGTCACCGTGGCCATGCTCCACATCGTCAATTCCCTCGAAGTTCCGGCGAGCGCCTTCAAGAGCTACTCGATTTATGCCGGGGTCCAGGACGCGCTGGTCCAATGGTGGTATGGGCACAACGCCGTGGCGTTCTTTCTCACCACGCCGTTCCTCGGCCTCATGTATTACTTCCTGCCGAAAGCGGCGGAGCGTCCCGTCTTCAGCTACCGGCTCTCGATCATCCACTTTTGGGCGCTCATCTTCATCTACATCTGGGCCGGTCCGCATCACCTGTTGTACACGGCGCTGCCGGACTGGGCGCAATCGCTCGGGATGGTATTCTCGATCATGCTGATCGCGCCCAGCTGGGGCGGCATGTTGAACGGGTTGCTCACCTTGCGCGGCGCCTGGGACAAAGTGCGCGAGCAGCCCATGTTGAAATTCATGGTCGTGGCGGTGACAGCTTACGGCATGGCCACGCTGGAAGGTCCGATGCTCGCCATCAAATCGGTGAATTCCCTCTCGCATTACACGGACTGGACCATCGCCCATGTTCACACCGGCGCGCTGGGTTGGAACGGTTTTATTGCGTTCTCAATGCTCTACTATTTGTTCCCACGGTTGTGGAACACCAAGCTGTATTCCATAAAACTGGCCAACTGGCATTTTTGGATCGCGCTGTTGGGGATGATGTTTTACGTCGTGCCGATGTATGCCAGCGGCATCACGCAGGGTCTGATGTGGAAACAATTCACCAAGGAAGGCTTCCTCCAATATCCGAACTTCCTGGAAACCGTGTTGCAAATCGTACCGATGTACCGGCTGCGCGCCGTCGGCGGATCTCTTTATCTCGTCGGGGCGGTGATGATGACCTACAATCTCTGGCGCACGGCCAAGGGGGGCAAATTCGAGCCAGACACCGAAGCTCAAGCGGCCGCGATCAGCAAGCTGGCGGACGCACACGATGATCACCCGTACAAACACCGCTGGCTCGAAGCGAAACCGCTCACGCTAACGGTGTTGGCCTTGGTCGCGGTGGCCATTGGGGGGCTGGTGGAGATCGTGCCGATGTTTCTCATCAAAAACAATGTGCCGACCATCACCAGTGTGAAGCCCTATACCCCGCTGGAAATGATGGGGCGCGACATTTATATCCGAGAGGGTTGCGTGGGTTGTCATTCCCAGATGATCCGGCCCTTCCGGTCCGAAACGGAACGCTATGGTGATTACTCCAAGGCGGGCGAATTCATCTATGACCATCCGTTCCTCTGGGGCTCCAAGCGCACCGGGCCGGATTTGCAACGCGAAGGCGGCAAATATCCCGATGCCTGGCACTTCAATCACATGGACGACCCGCGCACGGTTTCGCCCGGCTCGATCATGCCGCGGTACTCATGGTTGTTGACCCAGAAAATCGAAACGAACGCCGTCGCCCCCCGCATCGCCGCGCTGCGCAAGGTGGGGGTGCCGTATCCCGTCGGCTATGAGAATGGCAACGCCCAGAAAGACCTGCAACTGCAGGCCGCCACGATCGTGCTGGGGCTCAAAGTCGGAGCGGTGGATTCGCCACCCGACCGTGAGATCATCGCCTTGATTGCGTATCTCCAACGCCTCGGCAAAGACATTAAAGCCGAACCCGCGGCGCCGGTCGCCGCGGCCACCCCCTAACCCCATCACCCCATATGATTAAAAATGTGCTTAGTGAAATTGGTGGCGTGGGATTATACGGCGTCATTTCCATCGCCCTGTTTTTCACGGTGTTCCTCGGCATGCTCCTCTGGGTGGCCGGGATGAAGAAGTCGTTCGCGCAAAGCATGAGCCGATTGCCTTTGAACGACGGAGAGAAAAAGTCCAGCCCGAAAGGAGTTGACCATGAATAACCATCCCCCCGAAGTCAAACTGCTCGAACACGAAGCCGACGGCATCAAGGAACTCGACAACCTGCTCCCGCGCTGGTGGGTGTGGTTGTTCAATCTTTCCATTGTCTTCGCGTTTGTTTACCTGATCTATTACCACGTCGCCGGCGCCGGCGATTTGCAGGCCGCGGAATACACGAAGGAGTCGAAGCGCGGCGAGGAGATCAAAAGTGCCTCGATTGCCAAATTTGAGTCGGGCATTACCGCGCTGACGCCCGACACGAACGCGATCGTGCTCGGCGAAGGTCAACGCTTGTTCGTGACCTACTGCGCTCCCTGCCATCGGCCCGATGGCGGCGGGTTGGTCGGTCCGAATCTTTGTGACAATTACTGGATCCATGGCTCGAACTTTGTGGATAACGTGAAGATCATCATCAACGGCGTGCCGGCGAAAGGAATGCTGACCTGGCGCGGCGTGTTGAATCCCGACCAAATCAAAGCCGTGAGCAGTTACATCTTTACGTTGCGCGGCACGAATCCGAAGAACCCGAAGCCGCCGGAGAACACCGTGACCGCGCCGACCGGTCCGAGCCAGTTTGAATGACGAATTCCAGATGGCCAATGGCGCAACACGGCCCACCGACGCTCGGCGACAGTCCGCGCGGGTGGCCACGGTTTCGTCCGTGGACCTTCGGCCGTGGGGATTGATCCGATGAGTTCGCCTTTGAATAAACTCCCCGACCGCTATGCCTTTCAGGCTTCGCAGGAGGCGGACTGGCAGAACTTTCGCGATCACTTGACGACGACGGACAAGCTGGGTCGTCGGCAATGGGTCTATGCCAAAGCGCCGCATGGGAAATGGACGCGCCGGCGTACCTGGGTGAGTTGGTTGCTCATCGGCATCATGTTTGCCGGGCCGTTCATTCGCATCAACGGCAACCCGCTGCTCCTGATGAACATTATCGAGCGGCGATTCGCCATCCTCGGCCAACTGTTCTGGCCGCAGGACATGGTCATTTTCGCGGTGGCTATGTTGATCTTTCTCACCGGTATCATTGTCTTCACCACCGCCTTTGGCCGGCTTTGGTGCGGTTGGACCTGCCCGCAAACCGTGATGATGGAGATGGTTTTCCGCAAATTGGAATTCTTGATCGAAGGCGACGCCGTGGCGCAGCGCAAACTCGCCGCGGCGCCATGGACCGCCGGGAAGCTGGCCAAGAAGAGCCTTAAGCTCGGCATCTTTTTCGGGCTGTCTTTCATCATCGGTAACACGCTTCTTGCCTACATCATCGGCAGCGATGCGCTCCTGCCCATCATCACGGACGATCCGCGCCATCACGTCACCGGCTTGACGTTCATGGTTTTGTTCACGCTGCTGTTCTTCGCCATCTTCGCCCGCTTTCGCGAGCAGGCTTGCACCTACATCTGCCCGTATGGCCGTTTGCAATCGGCAATGCTCGATGAAAACACGATGGTGGTGGCCTATGATCACAAGCGCGGGGAAAAACGCGGCCGGTTGAAACCGGACCAGCCGCTCGTGCATCGGATCGCGCGTGGCCATGGCGATTGTATTGATTGCCATCAATGCGTGACGGTTTGCCCGACCGGCATCGATATCCGGGATGGCGTGCAGATGGAGTGTGTACACTGCACCGCCTGCATCGATGCCTGCGATACGGTGATGGACAAAGTCGGCTCGCCGCGCGGCTTGATCCGCTATGCCTCCCTGAACAGCATCGAAAAGGGTGAGGCGTTCCGGATTACGCCGCGGATGAAGCTTTACGCCGTGGTCCTGACCGGCCTGATCGCATTGTTTCTTACGCTGGTCTTTACGCGGTCGGCGGTGGAAGCCATGTTTTTGCGGGCCCCCGGGTCGCTCTTCATGCAAACCGCCGACGGCAAGTTCGAGAATCTTTACACCTTGAAACTGGTCAACAAGACCATGCGCGACCTGCCCGTTGAGCTAAAACTGGAAGGCGGCGCCGGCCAGCTCGAAGTCATGGGCGCTAAAACCCTCTTGGTGCCCGCCGGCCAGCTCATCGAGACCTCCGTGCTGATCCAACTCCACTCCAGCGCCCTCACCGGCGGCACCACGAAATTGAAGGTGGGGGTTTATTCCAACGGCCAATTGATGCAAACGGTGAAGACGGTTTTTGTCGGCCCGCGCAAGTCGGAAGCCGAATCCGAAACGAAACATGAGCACCACGACTAACCGCCGAAATCTGTGGCCGACCGCCATCATTGGGTTCTTCGTGGTCGCCATAATTTTCCTCGGTTCGTTCATCGCCTGGGCGATGCGCCAGCGGGAGGATCTGGTTTCGGCCGATTACTACGACCGCGAAGTTCTTTATCAACGCCAACTCGACTCGATGAATCGTTCGCAACTTTTGGCGGCCCAAGCGGTCGTAACGTTTGAGCCGGCCCGGCAGGTGATTGTGATTACGCTGCCTGCCGAACAAACGCGCGGAGCCACCGGTCACATTCAATTGTATCGGCCCTCCGACGCGCGGCTCGACCGGGAAGTGCCGCTGGCCCTGACGGCGGAGGGAATTCAGCGTCTCGATACGCGGGAACTGCGCGAGGGCTTGTGGAAAGTGCGTGTGAAGTGGAAAGTTGGCGGGGAGGAATTTTTCCTCGACCAACCTGTAATCGTGACCTCCAGTTAGGCAAAACGAGCGCGCTATGACACACGAAGACATCATCTCCTCTGCACTCCCCGTTTGCGGCCCAAGCACCGTGAGTCTGCTTATTATGCTGGTCAGCAGATTTTTCGTCACAAGCCAGAGAGTCTATACGGTATTTGGGGTTGTTTCGGGTTTGCTGATCGTCGTCCAAGCGCTGTTCTTGGCGTTGGCATTCTTTATCATGGTCGGATGGAGTGGGGACCCGATCAAAAATATTTTCGGGATTGCCGGTTTGGTCGTGTTGTTATTGAGCATTGCGTGCATTGTCCTATATTTTTCGCGCGGCCCACGGAAGCGAGAGAAGGGAAGAAACAATGACCTTGCCTAACATTCTCTGCAACGATCCCGGCCGTCGCGCTCCGGTTGCAATTCACACTTTTCGTTGGCCGGGTCGTTGAGTTTTATTCGTTAACAAAATTGCCATGGAACTGTGGACCGCATTCTTGCTTGGTTTCGCGGGCAGCGCGCATTGCGCCGGCATGTGCGGCCCGCTCGCGCTGGCGTTGCCGATGGGCGGCGGCGGTCGTTCGCGGTTTGTCGCGGGCCGCGTCTTGTATAATGCCGGACGGATCCTCACTTATACTTTGATGGGTGCTTTGTTTGGTTTGCTCGGTCAAGCCGTCGCGATCGCGGGATTGCAGCGCTGGCTTTCCCTGGTCCTCGGCGCGCTGATTCTGATTGGTTTGTTCTTCTCGCCCCGGTTCGTTCGGGCCGTTCCGGTGACGCGGGCGGTGAGCTGGCTGAAAGCCGCGCTGGGAAGGCTGCTGAAGCGTCGGGCGTTGAGCTCGCTCTTCGGCATCGGGTTGTTGAATGGCTGGTTGCCCTGCGGACTCGTTTACGTTGCCTGCGCCGGTGCGGCCACGGCGGGTAATGGGTTGCACGGCGTCGCCTACATGTTTGTCTTCGGTCTCGGCACTCTGCCAATGATGCTGACCATCGCACTGGTCGGACAAAGGCTGCAGTTTGTGCTGCGCTTCAAGCTGCAACGGTTGATTCCGGTCAGCCTGGCGCTCGTCGGCGCGCTGCTGTTCTTGCGGGGACTGGCGCTGGACATCCCGTACCTCAGTCCCAGGCTTCCAGCGCAACCTAGCGCGTCGGTCAACTGCCACTAACGAAAACTGCGCCGCCGGCTTGAGTTCCCCCCAACGCGCGGGCAACATCCTCGGCGGTCGGCTATGAAGAATAATTGGCAAATGATCGTGGGGTTGGCCTTGTTGGTGCCCCTCGCCGCGGTCGGTGCCGGGGCTGCCGATGGGCCACCCTTACCGTCCGTGGATTCCGTCCTGGAGCGGCTGGCGGAACATTCCCAGACCGAGGTGGCGAACGATCTGGCGTTCAAGCAGCGCTACTACTTTACCCGCACCAAGGCTTTTGAAGTTCGGGATTCGAAGGGGGAACTGAACAAGCGAGAGCTGAAGACCCAAGCGAACAAACCGGTACGGAACCCCGAGAAACGGGACGCAGCGACGAAAACCCGAGATGGTGTGCCGGGCAAATCGGGCCGCAAATCGGAGTTTGCGGTGGATCGCAATTTCCTCCAACGCTTCGAGTTTACGCTGGTTGGCCGGGAAATGATCAACGACCGCCCGACGTTAATTCTAGACCTCCAGCCCGCCGCCAAAAAACCGCCGGAGCCGGAACTCAAAGACCGGATCATCAACAAAATGGCGGGGCGCGTCTGGGTCGACGAGGAGGAATCGGTGCTCGTCCAGGCCGACTTCCACCTGACCGAGAAAGTGAACGTAGTGGGCGGTATCGTCGGCGCCATTATGAGCTTTTCCCTTTCCTTCAATCGCACGCGCACTGCGGAGGGGCTCTGGTTCACGCCCCGGCTGGATTGGCAGCTCGACGCGCGGGAGGTTTTTGTCCGCCGCACGATGGCGGTCCACGAGGAAATTACCGAGGTGCAGTTGGCGCGATAATAATTCCTCTGCCGCGTTGACGGCCGGCCCCCGGACGCATAGCTTGCTCTCCGTCAAAAAATGATCGCGCAAACCATCCAAAAATCAGGCGGGGCCCCCAGTTTCCGGGTGGGGGATGAACGGCTGATCAAACTGACCGAGAACGCCGGGAAAAAAGTGGGGGCGCTGCTGAACAAGCAGGGCCGGCCCAACGGCGTATTGCGGGTCGCAGTTGTGGGTGGCGGGTGTTCCGGGCTGCAATACAAAATGGATTTGCAGGACCACCCGGCGAACCGCGATTTTCTCGTCGAATCCGCCGGCACGCGCGTGGTGGTGGATCCCAAAAGCGCGCTCTACGTGACCGGCAGCGAATTGGATTACTCCGACGCGTTGAGCGAGGGCGGCTTCAAGGTGAAAAATCCCAACGCGGCGACGAGCTGTTCCTGCGGTGAAAGTTTCAGTGCCTGACCCATTCCAAGTTGAAAATGCAAAATGAAAAATGGTGGTCGTTTCCTGTCCTGAGCGTTTTTGCATTTTTGACTTTGAAGATTTGAGATTGAGCTGTGTTGGACAACTTCGCCTTGCTCAACGCGCCGCGCCTGCCCTGGCTGAATGCGGATTTGCTCAAACAATCCTTTTTCACCCGCTCGGCGGAAATTCATCCCGACCGGATCCACCCCGCGAGCTCCGCGGAGCAACTTTCCGCCACGGCGCGTTCCGCCGAGCTCAACGCGGCGTACCATTGTCTGCGCGAACCCCGGGAACGCTTGCGCCATTTGCTCGAATTGGAACTGGGCGCCAAGCCGTCCGATTTGACCCAGGTGCCGGAAGATTTGATGGCCTTGTTTTTCAGCATCGGCAAAGAATTTCGGGCGGTGGATGCGTTGCTCGTCGAGAAAAACCGGGCGACTTCGCCGCTGCTGCAGGTGCAATTGTTCGAGCGCGGACAGCAGGCGGTTGAAAAGCTCGGCGACCTGCGGCAAACCGTGGTTGTCCCGCGGGACGCGTTGCTCGCGGAACTGGAGCTGATGAATGCCGCCTGGAAAGCCGCGGAGACCCGGCCGCTGGAGCGATTGCAGGAAATCTGGCGGCTGTTGAGTTTTTACGATCGCTGGCTCGCACAGATTCAGGAGCGAATGGTGAAACTTTCATTTTGATCAAGATACTTCAAGCCACTCATGAAACATCCTTCACAAACAATTAAAGTAACTGGTTGGAAAAGTTGGTTGCCCATAATTTCTCTCGCGATGGCGGTTGCCACGCCAGCCTTTTATTTGCTTGGTATTTCACACCAGAGTTCTGACGGCGGCGCATTTGGCGGTACGCTGAATGTGGTAGGGGTTTCCGCAGTTTGCGCGTTTGGGGCGACTCTCGTTTCTTTGACTGCATTGGTGATGAATCGCCGCAGTCAGATTGCATGGGTGGCCGCGGCGCTTGCGTTGGTTGAGTCCGGGGTTGCTGTTTGGACAATACTGGTCTTGAGAGGTATGCATTTTTAACTTCCGGTGGTGCTTGACGAAACATGGAACTCACCCAGAAACAGTCCAAGCCCTTTACGCTAGGCGTGCGTCGTTGTTTGCTTTTAGCCGGGCTGTCGCTGGCGTACGGGGCGGTGGCAGCGGCAGAGTCGTGGCCGGCGGCTTTGAGCCGCATGCGGCTCGGGGCTTCCGGCGTGACGTTGAACCACACCAATTGTGCCCCCCTGCTGCTCGGCGGCTTTCAGTCCAACGCCACGGTGAAGGCGTTGATCTTCATGCCCGGGGCGACGGATGAATTGTTTTTCTTTCGACGAGTGCAAGTGACGCTGACCAACGCGCAACCATCTCTCTACGACGCGGTGGTCGCGCTCACGAATCAGTCGCCGCTGCAGGTGACGTTTCAGCCGCCCTTTCTGCTGCTCCATTCCGCGGAAGACGTCTTGGAACTGTCGGTCACCATAGAGCACCCTCGGACCCTGGAGCAGTTGAAGCTGGGCAAACCGATTCCGCGGTTGAGCGTCGTGGATCGGGATTGGAATCAGTTGCTGGCCATCATCCGGAAACCAATTGGCCCGACCCTTTGGCCGTACCGGGGCACACGGGAGTCGTGGCATTTTTACCGGCACACCTTCGCGGGCTGGAATTTGACGCCGTGGGAAACATTGGAGGCGGCGGCCCTCGCCGGGAAAACTCGCTTCTCCGTGCGGCGGGGGACGGTCGTGTTCGCCGTGGATCCACGGATCGGTGAAGTGCCTCAGCTAAAAAACTTCCCCGGGCGGTGACCGGGGCGGGGCCGGGAAATTTTTCCGACGGACTCAGTGCGGACGCGTCAATGCAAACGAAGTTGCGATCGCCGAAGACAAGCTTGTCCGCGAACGAGACAACAATTTTTTTTCGGGCGGCGGAATCCTGCGGCCCAGGCGTGTGGTATATCGCCTGCTTTTGCATTTGCCATGAAAATGAAACGTTTAACTCCACAAGAGTGGGCGTTGCATTTCTCACCGGTCACGCCTCAGCGCGTGAACGAAAGTCCCTCCTTGACTCCGCTAATATGTGTTGGGCGGAAAGCCTGACGCTCTTCTCTACTGGGTTTGGTTTCTGGGGGCTGGCTCGCACCAGCCCCCAGTTTTTTTTGGTTCCCGCAGGCCTACTGATGAAACCCAGGGATAGGCGATACAGCTGGGAACAAGCCTGCGGCGCTGCGCAGCGAGTCTCCCTCTCCCCCGCGGAGGGGGAGAGGGCCGGGGTGAGGGGGAAACGCCGCACTGCCATCGATCAACGCCACGTTCCGCATCCCCACGCCACCCCTCACCCTGACCCTCTCGCCTTCCGAAGGGGAGAGGAAGGCCGACGCCGAATTGTAATGTAGCCCACTCACAAGGAAGTAATCGCCCGGCAGCGGGGGATCTTACCAGTTTGGGCTTCGGATCAGGCGAGAATGCCGGCGACCGGATTGGCCTCTTCGACGCCGGTCAGGCGTTGATCCAGCCCCTGAAACTTGTAGGTGAGCCGGCGGTGATCGATGCCCAGGCAGTGCAGGATGGTGGCGTTGATGTCGCGGATATGAACCGGATCACGCACGACGTTGTAGCTGAAGTCATCGGTCTCGCCATACACGGTGCCGCCTTTGATCCCGCCCCCGGCCATCCACATCGTGAAGCAGCGCGGGTGGTGGTCGCGACCGTAATCGGTCTTGGTCAACTTCCCCTGGCAATAGACCGTCCGTCCAAATTCGCCACCCCAGACCACGAGCGTGTCGTCCAACATGCCGCGGCTTTTGAGGTCGGTAATGAGGCCATAACAAGCCTGGTCCACGTCGCGGCATTGCAACGGCAGATCCCGGGGCAAATCCCCATGGTGATCCCATTCCCGGTGGAACAGTTCAATGCAGCGCACGCCGCGCTCGGCGAGCCGTCGCGCCATTAACGCACTGTGGGCAAAAGTGCCGGGCGTGGTCACTTCCGGGCCGTAGAGCTCGAGCGTGGCTTTCGATTCGCTCGCAATGTTCGTCAGCTCCGGCACGGACGATTGCATCCGGAACGCCATTTCATACTGCGCAATCCGGGTGTTAATCTCGGGATCGCCGAACCGCTGGAAAGAAGTCGCGTTCAGTTTGCCCAGGGCATCCAGCATGTCGCGGCGGGTTTCCCGGTCCACGCCAGGCGGGTCGTTGAGGTACAGCACCGGGTCGCCCTTCGCCCGCAACGAAACGCCCGAGTGTTTCGTCGGTAAAAAGCCCGCCTCCCACAGGCGCTGATAAAGCGCCTGCGCGTCGCGCTTGGCCGACCAGCTGGGCGTCATCACCACGAACGCGGGCAGATTGTCGCACTCGCTGCCGAGCCCATAGGAAAGCCAGGAGCCCAGGCTGGGCTTGCCGGGTATCTGATTGCCGGTCTGGATGAAGGTGACGGCCGGATCGTGATTGATGGCCTCGGTGTGGACGGAGCGGATGACGGCGATCTCGTCGGCGACTTTGGCGGTGTGTTGCAGCAGTTCACTGAACCAGATGCCGGATTGGCCGTACTGTTTGAACGCGTATTTCGATGGCGCGATGGGAAACCGGGTTTGCCCGCTGGTCATCGTGGTCAGCCGTTGGCCTTGGCGGATGGAATCCGGCAAATCGGTGTCATAAATTTTTTCGAGGCCCGGTTTGTAATCCAGCAAATCCATCTGCGACGGTCCGCCATTCATGAAGAGGTAGATCAACCGCTTGGCTTTCGGCGCAAAGTGCGGCAGCTCGGGCAGAGCAGGGTGCGCCCGGACCGAACCTTTGGTCGCCGCGCGCAGGAGTTCTGGAAATATCAAGCCGCCCAGCGCAATGCGTCCGGCGGCGAGGCCGGTGGACTTGAAGAAGTGGCGGCGGCTGAGTCGGTGGAGGTGGTCGGGTGGTAAATTCATAGGGAAAGTATTCAGTGTTCAGTATTCGGTGTTCAGTGGATCGTCGGGTAGTTCGGTTACGTAGTCGGCGCCAGGCGTTTCTTTTAGCGAGTATTCGTCGCCGCAGAAGGACTCCGGGTTCTGCATCATGTCGCCGAGCATGCGACCAACTTCCAGTGCGAGGGTACCAAAACGCTGGGCTTCTTCGCGGGTGATGTAACCGTCGTCGAAAGCCACGATGACCCAATGTTGCGTCTCCATCTGCTCACCATCGGCGTCCGTCAGCTTGCTGAGAAAATGCCGCGGGTAACGGCGCTTGGCCCACGATTCAGCGATTTGGGCGCCGATGCTGCGCGCCGCGCGCCGCCATTGATCAGTGAGAGAGAATGCTTCCTCGCGTGGAAAACGCTTCGTGATGTTGAACACCTCACGCGACAGTATCCTCGCCTTCTGATACACCGCCAGTTCCTTGAAACTCCGCGCGAACGGCAGCGGTTTCGCGGGTTGGTGATTTGGCTCACAGCGCATGTTCGGCCTTGGGTCCATAGCATTCAGTATTCAGTGTTCAGTGTTCAGAATCCAAAGCCCTCAGGACTGAACACTGAAAACTGAATACTTGCTCAATTCTTGTTCAGCGTTTCATCCAAGTTCAAAAGCAGGCTGGCAACCATCGTGTACGCTGCCAGTTCCGACGGGTTCAATTTATCATTGGCCGGCGATTCCCCGACCGCAATGAGTTGCTTCGCGGCTTCCTGGTTGCCTTGATATTTGGCGAGATATTTTTTGAGGGCTTCCTGCAGGACGGCTCTCTCACTCGCCGACGGTTGCCGCGCGGTCACAAGTCGGAAACCGAAATTCAAGCGGTCATCCGCATTGGCACTCTGTTCGAGCAATCGGGCGCCGAAATGCCGCGCGGCTTCGACGTAGGCAGGATCATTCATCGTAACCAACGCTTGCAAGGGCGTGTCCGTGCGCTCCCGCCGGGTGCAATACTTCTCCCGCGACGGCGCGTCAAATGAACTCAGATACGGCGGCGGCGCCGTGCGCTTCCAAAAGGTGTACAGGCTGCGGCGATACAACGCCTCGCCGTGATCCTGCTCGAACTTGGCCGTATTGCTCGACGTGTAACCGACCGCTTCCCAGATGCCGGCCGGCTGATACGGTCGCACGCCGCGCCCCCCCATTTTCTCCACCAGCAGTCCGCTCACGAACAGCGCGTTGTCGCGGATCATTTCAGCGTCGAGCCGGAAGCGCGGCCCGCGCGCGAGGAGTCGATTCGCCGGATCTGCCTGCCAGAGTTTGGGCGTGACGCTCGAATTCTGGCGATAGGTCGCGGAGGTGACGATTAAGCGCAACAGGTGTTTGACGTCCCAGCCAACGGACGGTTGCTGGTTGAGAGCTGGCGGTTGAGAGACGGATGGCTGCATGAATTCGCACGCGAGCCAGTCCAGCAATTCGGGATGCGAAGGCCATTCCCCCTGCGACCCGAGATCGCCGGAAGTTTTCACGAGGCCGGTGCCAAAGAACTGTTGCCAGAAGCGATTGACGGTCACGCGCGCCGTGAGCGGATGCTCCGGGCTGACGAGCCACCGGGCCAGATCGAGCCGATTGGTTGACGCGCCCGCGGCCAGCGGCGGCAGCGCGCCCGGCACGCCGGGTGACACCGGGTCGCCGCGTTGGTCATACTGGCCGCGTTTGAGGATGAATGCCCCTCGGGGTTTTTCCATCTCCTGCGAGATCATCGTGGCCGCGAGCGAATTGTCCAACTCCTCGCGCTGCTTCCGGCCTTCGTTCAGCGATTTCTGCAAGGGCTCGAACGTGGCGCGGGCCGGCGTATAAAAGTTCGCCAGGTAATGCTGGCGCAATGCTTCCTGCTGCGCGTCCGTGCGTTTATCCGCCTCGGCCTTGAGCGCGTCGGCGACTTCTTTGGGCAGGTCCTTGTTATCCCGGGCCTTTTGCTGTTGTTCCCACGCCAAAAGGGAGACGCCGGACCAATCCACTTGCGGGGTGGCAGTGACGATGCCGGCCCGGTCCCAGTAAACGGTTCCGCCGAATTGAGTGAAGGCGATGCCATCAATCTTCGCGCCGGGCTTGAGCTCCAGCTGGCTCGCTTCGATTTCCAACCGCACCCATTCGCCGGTTTTCGGCAACGCGCCGAGCAGCAATTTCTGCGACGTGTCCTTCGTGCCGAACGGAATCGCATCCGCATCGCCCCAGTTGGCGCGGTGCCGCCATTCGCTCGTGTGGTATTGCAGCATTATGGCCTGGGGCGGATCCGCCGGATCGAGATAAACATAGGCGAACAATTTGTCGCCTGCACCGACCAGTAGCGGGGGCGTCGCCTGGGTAAAAAAGTCCTGAGCCACACCTTTATCCGTGCGGCTGATGGCCTTCTTGCCGCTGAAAACTTTTTCGGTTTCAACCCACTTCAACGCCCCGGCCGCGCCGCTGGCTTCCGCCTTGGCCCCCTTCGGGAAATCGTCCTCCACCCATACGAAATCAGCGGGCGGGTTGGTGGCGATCACGGTTGGCGGAGCGGGCTCGGAATAATGGATCTGAGTCGCCTCGTCACGAATCTGCTTTTCCCGGGCCACGATCGCATCGCCCAGCTCCGCGAGCTTGGCCGTTTGTTCCGGCGTCGGCAATTTCATCGTGGGGGCCGGCAGCAACGCGTTTCCGTCCATCGCCTTCTCGTTGAAGTTATTGAAGAACGCGTAGAACTGGTAAAATTCCTTCTGCGAAATCGGGTCGAACTTGTGATCGTGGCAGACCGCGCAACCAACCGTCAGGCCCATCCACACCGACGCGGTGGTCTCGGCGCGATCCACGGCGTAGCGCACGTAAAACTCGTCGTCAATCGCGCCGCCTTCGCTCGTGCTGACATTGCACCGATTGAAACCGCTGGCGATTTTCTGCTCGCGCGTGGGCGCCGGCAACAGATCACCGGCCAGTTGCTCGACGGTGAACTCATCGAAGGGCTGGTTTCGGTTTAACGCCCCCACGACCCAATCGCGATACGGCCACAGGGAGCGTTCGTTGTCGAGGTGCAGCCCGTGGGTATCGCCGTAACGGGCCACGTCCAGCCAGTACCGCGCCTCGTGTTCCCCATAACGGGGCGATTCCAGTAATCGGTCTACGAGCCGTTCGTAAGCCTCGGGTCGGATGTCGGCCAGAAACGCGTCCACCTCGGCGGGCGTCGGCGGCAGGCCGGTGAGGTCAAACGTTACACGACGGATGAGCGTGGCTCGGTCCGCTTCCTTCGCCGGGCGCAATCCTTCCCGGTCGAGTCGCGCGAGAATAAAGGCATCAATCGGATTGCGCGGCCAACGTGGGTTCTTCACGACCGGGAGCGGTGGGCGTTCCGGTTTGATGAAGGACCAGTGCGCTTTCCATTCCGCGCCTTGGGCGATCCAGCGTTTCAGCAACTCAATCTGGTTTGCGGTGAGATGCTTGCCGGTCTTGACCGGCGGCATTCGGTCGTCTTCCGCCGGGGCGGTGATCCGGGCGATCAATTCGCTCTTGGCGATGTGGCCCGGAACGATGGCGAAGTCGCCGGATTTGAGCGGGGCCACGGCCGCTTCCTGGCGATCGAGCCGCAGGCCGGCTTTGCGTTTGCCGGCGTCCGGTCCGTGACAGGTGTAGCAGTTGTCCGAGAGGATCGGGCGGATATCGCGATTGAAATCAATCTTCGCCGGCAAATTCGCGGCGGCGGAAGCGGCCTCCAGGCCGAACGCCGCCACCAGCGTGAGGGCGGGACGCGCAAGGCGGTCTAGTTTGTCGGACAACATACGATTAAACGAGCGAGCCCGGCGTCGGAACGACGTGGAATCGGAGCCAATGTAAACAGCGCCGGGGGTTAGTCAACTTCGACGGCAACGAAAACCATGAGGACAACCTGCGCAAAGACAAAGTGACTCTGGCTTCTGGCGGTTTACAATTCGAAACCAAGTCTCCGTTCGGATTCCCTTTGTGCCGGTCCGGCCTCCGGTGTAAACCCTTGATTCGAAAATTGACGGGCTCCAGGTCGCGGCCTAGAGTCGGCGCATGAAGCCACGTCAATCCGCCTCCTTTTCGCGGTGGCTAACTTCTGGTGAATATCACTTTTGGGCGGCATCGCGCATATGAAGTTTGCTCTTTGGCCACTCGTCGCCGCATTCGCAGTCGTATGCTTCCCTTGCGGGGTCACGACGAATCTGTTGTTTCAAACTCAGTGTGTTTTGATGAGGAAGTTATCTCTAAATCAGCGGATGCACACGAACCGCGGCCCCGCATTACCGTTTCGCTATGCCGAGTTTTTCGAACGCTGGGTTTGTTGCCAGCGCTCGTTTCGGGCGGCGGGCGGCGGGCTTTTTTGCTCGGACTCGAATCGAAAATGAGTGCGACCTTTTACACCACCGAGCTCACAAAGAACGAATGCCTGCTGCGTCTGCAGCAGCACACAGGTCGGGGAGGCTGGGTGCGGTGGGCCGAAGGGACGATGGTGGCGAAGATTCACGGGGATCGGTTCCGACTTTTCGCATGGGGCCCTGCGAACGTTCGCAACTCGTTTGCGACATTTTATTATGGCCGCCTTGAAGCAGGTGCCGATGGCACGAGCATCCGAGGGCGCTTTCGCTTTCATCCGGTTGTTCGAGGATTCCTCATTCTCTGGTTTGGCGGGTTGCTCGCAATCGGCGCTCTGATCCTATTGCTCCCACCTTCCGCATGGGGAGCTGGACAACCGCCTTCATTGTTCGCGGCTCTTGGCCCGGCAGGCATGATACTACTTGGGGTTGCCTTCGTCCGATTGTGCCGATGGGTTGCGCGGGGTCAGGAGAAGAGCATGAGGTGTTTCTTGGAGCGTGAGTTGCGGGCCCAATTGCATGTCGAAGGGCGGCCGAACCGAACCCGCCAGTCAGCAGCAGCCACGCCTCACCGCTGACCGTCTATGGAAACTTGGACATTAGCTATGCAGGCCACGCCCGCTTCCGGTGGCTTTGCCTGATATGATCGCTGGCCTCGTTCGCACGGACCAAAGTTATAGCCATGAAGACCTCGACAAAGATTATCTGTTTCGCTGGGGTACGTGCGTGTTTGAGAAGTAGCAGCCGACGTAAGGAGGCTCTAAGAGCCTGTTTGAAAACTCTGAAAAGACCAATAAAACCGCAGATTTTGCTGTACTTTTTTGACCACCTGCCCCAACAGACTGGGGATGCGATACACTCATGACCTGACGGACGCCGAATGGCAATTGATCTCTTACTG
>JANXWY010000390.1 GCA_025350905.1 Verrucomicrobiota bacterium | reverse complement strand
CAGCCCCCCAGCGCACCAAGCAGGAGCAGTTGAAATTCCGGCACGCGGCTTCCCAAACGACCCGCCGAATATTTGTCGTAACCAAAAAGCAGAAAGGCCAGCACGGTGGTCAGGCCGAGCCACGCCCAAAGGATTTGATCGAATAGTTGCATCCCGAAATAAAACGCATGTCTGTTGCTTTGCCATCCGTCGCAGCGTGAGCCATTGCCCCAGGAAACGCCGACTTCAGGCGCCCGCCCTCGAGTCAAGTTAAGTGCTGCCGCGTGGAACGCGGCGTTCCGATGACTCGGCACCTTGCGTGTCCTCGCTTCCCGCACCAAAGAGTTGCACCGGGCACCGTGCGCGGGCAAGCTTTTGAAGCTTGGCCATTAACAAACGCACTCTCATCAAAAAAATTCTCGCCCAACTGACGGCGGAATTGGAAGTGTATTTCCGGGCCGCCCACGCCGCGCATGCCGAAGCCACCCACGAGCAGAACAAGGCCGAGAACAAGTATGATACTCGGGGATTGGAAGCCTCCTATCTGGCGCGCGGACAATCCCGGCAAGCTATGGAAACCCAAACTGCCATCGCCGCGTTTGAAAAACTGACACCCCGCAAATTTGGGGCGGGCGCGCCGATTGAGTTGGGCGCGTTGGTGGAAGTAGAGCAGCGGAGTGAGCGCACGCTGTACTTCATCGGCCCGAAAGCCGGGGGGACAGAGGTGGTTTATGACGGCCGCGAAATCCTGGTCATCACGCCGCAATCGCCGTTGGGCGAACAACTCCAAGGCAAGAAATCCGGCGATCGCTTGCAACTGGACTTGGGTGGCGCCCGCGACCCGTATCGGGTGATCACGGTTGAGTAAGGCAACTTTGTCGCGCTGCGGAGACGCGAACCATTCTGGCAGCGCATCTCGCTGAGTCATGGCCCCCGGCTTGGAGTTCCGCCTTGAGGCGGCTCCGCACAATGCACCCAAGCAACCACGTAAGCGCGGAACCCCCCAGCAGACCGCCAGCCGAATTTGGCCGCCAAAATTTTCAAGCCCTTTACATTCCCGCTCGCTACTTTCCCCGGCTTGCGCTAGCCTGCGCGTTCATGACTGCGCTGCCCCACCCCGATGTAATTATCACCCACGAAAGCGACCTCGACGGATTGGTCGCGGGCGTGTTGTTGCAGCGGCTCGCGCGCAAATTGTTTGGCAAAACCATTTTGCTCGAGGCGTATCACTACAATTTTTGGAAGCAACGGGAGCCGCGCGAGAAGTCGGCCTGGGTGACGGACCTCACGTTTGAGGCGCGCCTCGACAAAGCCAATTGGGTGCTCGTGGACCATCACCTCACTGAAGTTACGCCCCAACAGGCCACGCTCATTCACGACGTCAACAAATCGGCGGGCCTGCTGTGCTACGAACTCTGTCGGGAGCACGGCTTGAGTTCCCCCGCCCTCGATCGTCTCGTTCACCTAAACAATGTTTCTGATCTGTTTCTGGAATCCGATCCCGACTTCATCCTGGCCGGCGACTACGCGAATCTTGTGAAGATCTACGGCTTCTGGAATCTGCACACCCTGCTCAAAGGCGAGCTCGAAAAACTCCTGGACCATCCGTTGCTCGAAGTCATGGCCGCCAAGCGACGCATCGAAGACCCGCTGGGTTACGAATGGAGCAAGCACAACGTCGCCGAGCTCAGTCCGACCGTTGGTTACGTGGACACGGTCATCGGCAACAACAACCAGATCGTGCACCAGCTCCTCGAACGCTCGGCGACGCGGTATCCCGTTCTGGTGACGCTGATCCGGCGGCCCAACGGAGTCGTCATCGCCAGCCTGCGCAGCCGGAACGGAGAGGCGATCAAGGTGGCCGAAAAACTCCAGGGCGGCGGGCACGCCAATGCCAGTGGGGCGATGCTGCCCAAATCCGTCCGCAACATCACCGAAGGCATCGAGTATCTGCGGCACTTTCTGAATCCGTCAAAGAACTCGCCGTTGAACAGCCTCGACAGCCTCTTCGCCGAGTTGGAGAAAAAGTAATTCGCGCCGCCGCTTCATTTCAATCCGCATTCCAAAGCTGGTAGGGTCGGCGCGCTGCGCCGACCCCGCGCCGTACCAGGCGCGGAACGGGCCCTCCGCGGTATGAATCGTTGCATGGTTTCTTCCGCTCGCTCTAGGCTGGAATGATGAAGTAGGACAGGCGTCGCGCCTGTCTCAAACTAACCATCTCCGCCTTGAGGCGTTGTTTTTCGGTGGGCGGGTTTGAGTCACCAAACTGGATTCTCAATCACTACTCGCGTTCGCCCCCCACGCAAATCAGGCCGCCGTCAGGAATGGCGGCATGGGGCAGTCGAGAGTTTCGGCGATGCCGCGGAGCAGCTCGGCTTCGCTTTCCTGGATCAGGCCATCCGCCCCGACAACCTGCACACAGGCTTCCAGCAGATTCTTTTTGATCTGCGGGACGGCGAGCGCGAGACGATCGAGTGCGTTGCTGATTTCCGTGAGGCCACATTCCTCGCGGGTCAAGAGGGTAAGGGCTTCGCCGCGGGCCCGCAGGTAGGGTAGCCCGCTTGCAAAGGCTTTCGCGATCTCCGCCGGTTCGGCCTGGCCGGTTTGCGCCAGCGCCGACAGCAGCACGGCGCAATCCGGCGCGAGCGGTTTAAGGCTGTAATACTGCGTCGCAGCCGGCGGGACGCGGGTGAAGTGGGGCGCGATTTGCCGTTGGATAATTTTCTGGAGCACGAATTCAAAGAGGACGATCTGCTCATCACTTTCAATGAGCCAGGCCAACAGGGCGCTAAACTTTTGAAATTCGTCAGCGCCCAACTGACGCAACGCGGGCAACGCGAGATTCACCAACGGCAGGCGCGCTCGTTGTGCAAGTGGCAAAACCTCGGGCCAAAGCGCGACGGTCTGTTCTTGAATCGCCGGCCCGGCGCGGCGTGCGAGTTCCGCGAGTTGCAGGGCTCGCATGGCCGCGTCCTCGCTCAGGAGCAGTGCGTAGAGCAGGGTAGTGGCCCCCTGAGGATCACGCGCGGCGGCCCGGATGTTTTCCGGAAGCGATTCGCGCAGTTCGACGGCGTAGCGCAGGTGCAGCGGCGTAGGGTTGCCCAGATTGGGTAAAATGCTGGCCGCTTGAATGGCCGTTGCGGCCGTCCCGAGTCCGCTGGCCCCAGCCGGAAAGCCGGGGATAATCGGCGGCAACGGTGAGCGCGGTTTGATTTTCTGGCCGGGCATGGTCTCCTCGACTTCAGCCTCGGCAAACGCCGCCGCTGGAAATTTTCCATCCCAGTTGGGATCAATCGCGCGGATGCGCTCTTCGAGTGGCGGATGCGTGGCCATGGCGTTGAAGAGCGAACTCTTCAGGGCATTGCTGAAAAACATGTGGCTCGCTTCCTGGGCGTGTTTGGTTTCGAGGCGCGAACTCTCGTGCACGGCGCCGATTTTTTGTAGGGCGCCGGAAAGTCCGTCGGGATTGCGCGTGAACTGCACCGCGGAGGCGTCGGCGAGAAATTCCCGCTGACGGCTGACCGCGGCCTGGATGAGTTGGGCGAAGAAAACACCGACCCAGCCAAGGATCAACAGCACCAGGCCGAGCAAAGGCAGGGGATTTTTCTCCCGGCTGTTGCCGCTGCGGGAACTGAGCAGAATGCGGCCGATCACGGCCAGGCACACGATCCCGAAAATAATTCCCATGAGCCGGAGATTGAGCCGCATGTCACCATTGAGGATGTGACTGAACTCGTGGCCGATGACGCCCTGCAATTCGTCGCGCTTGAGCGTGGCAATGCAACCACGCGTGACGCCAATCGCGGCGTCGTTGGGGCTGTGGCCGGCGGCGAACGCGTTGATGCCTGATTCGTCCTCCATCACATAAACCTGCGGGGTGGGGACGCCGGAGGCGATCGCCATCTCCTCGACGACATTTAGCAGTTTGCGTTCATGGGGGTCTCGGGTGTTGGAATCCACCAACCGTCCGCCCAGGGATTCGGCGACGGCGCTCCCGCCACTGGAAAGTTGCGCGGTCTTGAACAGGCTGCCGCAAGCAATGACCGCCAGCGTGCCGCCGGCCGCGAGCAGGAAAAGTTTTGGGTTCCAAAGGGCAAAGACCGGCAACTCACCGCGATGGCGGTAGGTGGTCGCGCCTTGGAATATCAGGAGCGACGCAAAGTAAACCGACGCGACGATGAGCACCACAGCGACGACGAAATAAAACACCAGCAGCTTGGTGTTGCGACGGGCTTGGTCCTGGCGCGCGAAGAAGTCCATTCAGGAAGCCGTAGCAGCCGACGGGAGGAGGCTCATTTTGAAGGATGAATTGGTGATGCCGAATCAGGAATAAGTCAGAGCCTCCTGACGTCAGCGGCTACCTGGTTTTAGGAGAACGAAACTTTGACGGCCTCCCGTTCCTCCGGCTTTTCCACGGCGAACAGTTCGGCGGGACCAAAGTTAAACATCCCGGCGATGATATTGCTCGGGAAGGTTTCCCGCCCGGTGTTGTAGCCCATGACGCTGTCGTTGTAGGCCTGCCGGGCGAACGAGACTTTGTTTTCCGTGGAGGTCAATTCTTCCATGAGTTGGTTCATGGACGTGTTGGCCTTGAGGTCGGGATAAGCCTCGGTCAGCGCAAACAGTCGGCCCAAAGCTCCGCTGAGCGAACCTTCGGCGCTGGATAACGACTTCATGGCTTCGGGATCGCCGGGATTGGCGGTGACGCGCGTGTTGGCGGAGGCGGCGGAGTTCCGCGCGGCGATGACGGCCTCGAGCGTGCCGCGTTCGTGCTTGAGATAACCCTTGGTGGTTTCGACCAGGTTGGGAATCAGGTCGTACCGACGCTTGAGTTGCACGTCAATCTGCGCCCAGGCATTTTTGAACCGGTTGCGCAGCGCCACGAGCTTGTTGTACATGCCCGCGATGATCAGCGCGGCGAATACGGCGAGGCCGATCAAAACAATCAGAATGATTAGGAGGGGACTCATATGATTTTATCCTTTCGTTGCGGTGTAACCGCGTATGAGAACTAGGGCAAAGCCGCGGAGGGGGCAATTATAAATTCGCCGGGCAATTCAATCGGGACGCTTCTCAAAACACGTGCCGGAGGAATTTGCACCGCGCATTGAGCATCCGTAAACCAACCCCAACCCCGCCGCCGGTCTCGCCGATTTAGCCACAAAAGAACACAAGGATCGCAAAGAATTTTCTCTGCGTTCTTTGCGCGCTCTCGCGGCAATGAAATCAGTAAACTAGGACCCGCACCGCTGGCGCTCCGCCGCCTTCACCACGTCTTCCAAAATCGTGGCAGCCGAGGTAACGAGGCTCTGACTTCCTGTTTTTGAATTGAGCCTCCTCACGTCGGCTGCTACCGGTTCAATACACGAGCACGAGCACGGCCGCTTGTTCGGCCGCTTTGACGACCTCCTCAAACTTCAACCCTTTCGTGTTTGGCTCTTTCAATTTGGCGGACACTTCCGGGACGGATTCCAGAAAACTCAGGAGATAACTGCTCTTCACCGCGTAATTCACATTCTCCGGCAACGACCCGCTCGCGGCCAGCGCCGCCCGCGCGCTTAGCTTGGCCGACACCACGCCCACCACGTTGCCCCGTTC
>JANXWY010000349.1 GCA_025350905.1 Verrucomicrobiota bacterium | reverse complement strand
CGCAGCGAAGTGGCGCAGGCCATCTTTGGCGCGGACCCGAAAGCGACGGGCCGCGTCTTTGTTCACGGCCAGGAATTGCCGCTCGGCTCGGTGACAAAATCACTCGCGGCGGGCATCGGCTTTTTGCCCGAAGATCGCAAGCGCATGGGGCTGGTGCTTTCCATGAACTGCCGCGAAAACACCTCGCTCGCCATTCTGCCGCGCTTGAGTCTGGGCGGTTTCGTGATGCGCGGAACGGAACGCGCCCTGGCGCAGCGTTACGCCGACCAACTGCGCGTGAAGACGCCGTCCATTGAAGCGACGATTTCCGGTTTGAGCGGCGGCAACCAGCAGAAGATTGCCCTGGCCAAATGGCTGGCGCGCAAATGCGACATCCTGATCGTGGACGAACCGACGCGCGGTGTGGACGTGGGCGCCAAGGCGGAGATCCACGCGTTGCTTGACGAGCTCGCCTGCCAGGGCCTCGCCCTGCTGGTCATCTCCTCCGAGCTGCCCGAGGTAATGAACCTGAGCCGCCGCATCCTGGTGCTGCGGGCCGGGCAGGTGGCGGGCGAACTTGCGCGCGAAGACTTTTCCCAGCCGAACCTGATGCGGCTCATGGCCGGGGTGGAAGCGCAGGCGGCGTAAGCGAAAGCAAAAGCCTTGGTGGGATTGCCGCTTTAAGTTGTGAGCAAGCGATTGGAATAGCCATTGGACCCGGTGCGACTTTGAATCCTTGCCTCCAGTCGGCGCAATTCAAAATCATATCTCCTCCGCGAAATCCACCCCAGCGGGTGATCCCTCCTTGCCCGCCGCCGATTTGGTGTCAATAGTAAGGAGCGACCATTTTACGACCCTTTTATGCCGCATGACTGCCGAGGGCCAAACAATGAGCGATCACCGACGGGCGGTGCTGGCGTTAAGGCGTGTTCGCACGTTGAAGATTGAGGCCGATGGCGACTTTTGGAAGGACTTCACAAAACCAAAAATTCGGCTCGTTGGACGCTGGCTGGAGCGAGCGGGGTTCAGTTCGGGCAGTTACGTTCACGTATCGTACATTGCGCCGAGAGATATTAAATTGCGGTGCTCCGTTGCGGTGACAGAGCAGTGGGCCGAATGACGCCACGATGCCCTTTTTGGCAGTTCCCAGCCATTTTTGCACCGGCACTACTATTACTACTCTCTTGTTTTTGTAATGAAGTCACAAACAAGGTGTCATGGCGTCATTTCCCACGGCCGGGGGAAGGTCGATGCGCAGGAGGACTGGGTCGGCGGGGATGGTGCCGCCGACGTGCTTAGGTATCTGGTCGCGACGAAGCCGAGAACGGTGAGCTAGAGGAAGGTGGGAGGGTTCTAGGTCGGCCGATGCGAGCTGGGCGGGAGTGCCGCGGGAGTTATGTCATTTGATGACGAAGGTCAATAGGACCCAGCACAGGAGTAGCGCACCGCCCAGCCCGGTTATACCTAGGAAGACGGCGCCGTAGCGATGCAACCAGCGAATGGGCTCTGATGATGCGATTGGTTGGGGTAGGTCGCTACGTGAGATGAATGGGCCTTGTTTGCAGTGTTGGCAAACGCAGGCGTAGGTTCGTGAGGTTACCCAACCGAAGGAACGATAGAAGTGGTCAAACGTGTACTGCAAATAATAGGAGTGCTGGGTTGATTCACGGCAGGTGGGGCATAGCCGGGTCCCCGCGTCTCCAAGGTTAACTTGGACGCTGCTCGTGCCGAATGAGACGTGAAACATGTGCTTGAAAAAGCATAAAACGGACCGTGGGAACAGTGGGACGGCAGTAGACTCCACGGCGCTTCTAGCGCGGAGCCGTGGCGGCAGGTGGGCCTAAGCCGTAACGATGCAGTAGGAATCGGTTTTTGGAGGTAATTTTCATAGCTCACCGCTACGGCAAGGCCGGACGGTTTTCTACTGCATTGCAGTTGGGAAACGGGGACAAGAGTTTTTCCCAAAGTCTTTTCCACCATGCTCTTTCTTTCTGCGGCACCGCCAATTTTATCGTCGTCTGTCCCTGGCTGTGACTGATCACCCCGGCAGTGACGAACATCCAATATCTCAGGCTGCCGATCGTCACCACTTCCTGCCATCCGAGTTGGCGCTCGAACAGCACGATCAAATTATGTGCCAGTACTCCCAGGCTCAACGCCGCTTCGGTGCCCCAGAACTGCCCGCAGGCCAATTCCGGCAAGCCGTAACCGGCATCCAATTCCTTGATGATGTTTTCACAGGCTGCCCGCCCGTTATATTCCCGCCACACCGCCAGAAGTTTTTCGGTTCGGGGGAGATTGGTCACCAGCCCCTGATAAATATAGCCGGGACAATCGAACAACAACTTGCCTCCGGTTCGTCCTTGCTTGTCCGCCAACCGGTGTCGGATCACTACCAACCGGGCACTCACTGGCCAGCCAGCCTCTTGGTAACTGAGCTCCGCCACTTGTGTTCCCTCCAGTTCAGTGTCCTGCCAGGAGATTTCTTTTTGAATCAGTCGCTGAATCGGCTGGCGCAAGCGTGCGGCCACCACAAAGTGGAGTTTGAGCCCTTGCCACAAGGCGAATAACGCTCCGTTGCAGAAGCCCGAATCGGCCCGCACCACCCGCAAGCGCACGTGCCGCGGAAGCTTGTCCCACAGATCCAGAAAGAAGCTCACCCCGTTGTTGGCGCAGCCGCTGTTGCCAGGACGCAACCAAAAAGCCGCCACCAGCCGCACTTCACTCAGCACTGCCAATAGCGGAGGCAAACAGGGCTTGGTCCCCACTCGCGTGTAGCCGACTTCGACTCCTTCCTGATGTCCATCCTCGTGCAACAATCGGGTGGAATCCAAATCCAGCGCATACCCTCCGGGACGACTGGGCAAGCGTTCCAAACACCAGCCAAACAACGTACGGAAACAATTCAGGTTGCGTCCGGCACTGGAGAACCCTTGAAAGAATCGGCTCAGGACCGATTGGCTAGGCACTCGTTTGATGCCCACCATTTCGGGCACCAGCGGATCGCGGCGCAGATAAGCCACGTGCGTCAGTTTCTTGGCCCCGCATAATAGTCCCTGGATGAAGCCCAGCCCTTTGCACAACGGTGGGAGGTGATTGTTGGATTTGGGTGGGGGATGAGGCAGACATTTCTCCAGGAGACTGATCCAACCGCTGCCCCACAGAAAAGACCAGAACGTTGCGGTCCCGGCATGAGGGCTGAGCTGCTGGTCGGTGAACTCGATTTGGATGGACTTGCTGGCACTTTGGAATTCAATCTTCGATGCCACCGTTTGGTGAGTCGGGCGGGTGCCCGCTGATTGCTGTGTTTTCTTCACAAAAACAATCAATCCACCATCGGTGGCCCAATTCCAACTGCATCGTTACGGCTAAGGCGCTCAGGCCGGCGCGTAAAGGGGTCGCTCCTTAAAGGGGTCGCTCCTTACTTTTGACACGATCGATCGTGGCGAGAGGTTCAAAATTCTTGCGGAACCGCAGGCGGCGTAACGATCGCGCGCAGATCGGCGACGAATTGATCCAATTGATCCACATCCTCCATCGTGGTATCCCAACTGCACATGAGCTGCGCCTCCTCCCAGCCGCCGACGTTCGTGTAGAATTTCCAGCCGCGATCATGCAGCGCGGCCACCGCGGGTTGGGGGAGGTCGGCGAACACAGCGTTGCTGTCCACGGCGTAGGCGATTTTGATTCCGGCCAAATCCTTGATGCCGGCGGCCAGTCGTTTCGCCATCGCGTTGGTGTGCCGCGCGGGCGCCGAATTTCACGATTTCACAAATGGCTGTGGTCATTTCAGCTTCGGTTGGCAATTGCGGCGAGGTCACGCCCGCCAGGGAACATTCGTCATCCTTTGGGCAGCGGCCTCATCCGAATGGCGAATTCTTCCACGACACTGAAATGGCCGGCCCAGTCATCGCGCGACGCCAGCACGGCGGCAACCTGCGCGGCCACGGCTACGGCGGAAGGTTGCCCCATACGGAAGAGCACAACGCCGTGCGATGCCTTGGCGCCGCGGCGGAAACAAGTTCGCCAAAGTCTTTGTCGAAGCTGATGAGCAGGCGACCGTCTGCGTGAGCACGGGCGAGAACATCGGTGTCGGGACCGCCGGGGGCAGCTTCACGAATCCAGAGCACATCGTGGCCGTCCTGACGCAAGCGGAGGACGCAATCTTCCGGCAGGTTTTCGTTGGCGCAGATCCGCATGCGGGATAATCACACGGCGATGGCGAACACCTTTTCCTCATTCAACCGCTGCTGCGCCCAAGCCACGCAGGCGCGCACTTGCTCGCGAGTCAGGCGGTAGTTGCGGATGATCTCGTCTTCGGGCCAGCTTTGCACGATGAGTCCCAGAATGAATTCGACGGCCAGTCGAGTGCCGCGAATCACGGGTTTGCCAACCAGCACAGCGGGATCGGCGGTGATGTAATCTTGCCAGTTTATGACGGCGAAAGCTTACAACGGAAAGGGGCGGTTGTCAGTGGCGAATGTTTTGAGCGCAAGGGGAAGAACATTTTTACGCCGTCGCCAGATTATCCTCCAACATTTTGGATTTGCCCGACGGCGGCTCAGCTTCCGTTGCCGTTGTCGCGCCATCCCACACCTTGATCGGTTAGTAAAAAGTATTTCGTTGCACTGGCGTGCGGCCGGCTTCGCGGATGGCTTTCAGCATCTCAGCTTCCGTCTGCAATTGCGGCGATGTCGCGCCTGTTTTCATGGCCGATTTACACGTATCAATTGCCCATTCAGCGAGATCTGGCCACCGATCGCTTTGTGAATGCGCCCGGCCTGGCCGGCAAAGTCCGCGTCAAATGTGCAGAAGATGATGCCGGAATGTGCCTGGTCTTTTTGATGCAGCCGGATGAAGTGGCGGCGATTCAACGTGAGCACTGTCCGGTTGTCCCCAGAGGCAAACTTGAGAACTTCGTCATCCGGCAATGCCTGGTCGGCTTTGCCAGACTGTTGAATGGTCAAAACGTCGTGACCGAAGGCGCGGAGTTGTTCGACGACGGGGAGCGGAAAGTTTTCGTTGGAATAAAGCCGCGCCATCAGTCGGCCTCGTTTTCCTCGATCTGCCGGATGATTTCGTCGCGGTGGGAGCGCACGTAAGCCCACGCATTGGCCACGTCTTCCGCGCGCAAAGTCGGGTAGGATCGGAGAAGATCGGCTTCCGAAACGCCAAGGCGTCGTGCCTGTTCCAGCACCCAAACGGGAACTCGGGTGCGGACAATGCATGGCTCACCACCGCAGACGCCCGGACGACTTTCGATTCCGGGAAAAGCGTCGCTCAAATCATTCGCCGTCCAGCGTAGCAACTGCGCTTTTTCCGCTCGCGTCAGCTTGGCAAGGATTTCTTCGGCTGCTTCAAGTGCGCTCATAGAACGGTCAAAATGTAAGAGTGAAGCGGCTTTCGTGCAAGGTTGTCTTCGTAACGGGATTTTCTCACGCCGTCGCCAGATTATCCTCCAGCATTTTGGATTTGCCCGACGGTGGTTCGGATTCGGTCGCTGCTGCCGCGCCATCCCACACCTTGATCGGTTCGTAAAACGTATTCCGCTGCACCGGGATGCGGCCGGCTTCGCGGATGGCTTTCAGCATCTCAGCTTCGGTCTGCAATTGCGGCGAGGTCGCGCCGGCCATGTGGAAGATGTGTTCCTCAAGGATCGTCCCGTGCAGATCGTCCGCGCCGTAGCTCAATGCCACCTGCGCCAGCTTCATCCCCAGGCCCACCCAGTAAGCCGTGATGTGATCGAAGTTGTCGAGGTAGATGCGGCTCACGGCGAGGGTGCGCAACGCGTCGAAGCCCGTGGGCGGCGTTTTCACCGGGATGTCGTTGTTCTCCGGCTGATACGGCAGCGGCACGAAGCCGACAAAGCCCTTCGTCTCGTCCTGCAACGCGCGCAATTGCCGCAGATGATCCACGCGGTCCGCAAGCGATTCGACGTGGCCAAACAGCATCGTGCAGGTGCTGCGTCCGCCCAGGCGATGCCAGGTACGATGGACGTCCAGATATTCCTCGGCGGATTCCTTGCCCTTGGCGATGGCGCTGCGAACCTCTTTCTGGAAAATTTCCGCGCCGCCACCAGTGAGCGATTCGAGTCCGGCGGCCTTCAGTTCAATCAACGTTTGTTCGACGGATTTTTTCGCGAGCCAGGCGAGGTGGAGAATTTCAATCGCGGTGAAGCATTTGAGTTGCAGCTTCTGGGTAGGGACGGCACGCTGCGCCGTCCGGTCGTCGCAGCGCGACGACCCTACCTCGGCGTTGAGCGCGCTCAATGCTTTCAACATCTCCACGTAGTAACTGAAGGGCAGCGACGGATGCAGTCCGCCGACGATGTGCAGCTCCGTGATCCCGAGTTTCAACGCCTCGCGCGCCTTCTCAACCATCTGCGGAATCGTCAACTCGAAACCATCCGCGTCGCGTTTCTTGCGTGCGAACGAGCAGAACTGGCAGGAGAGGATGCAATAGTTCGAGTAGTTGAGGTAGCGGTTGATGATGTAGCTGGCGCGGTTGCCCACTTTTTTTTGCCGCGCGAGATCGGCGATGGCCCCGAGCGCGTTCAGATCTTTGGATTCAAACAACCGCAACGCGTCGGCCTCGGTGATGCGTTCGCCAGCGGCGACCCGGTCGTAGAGGTCGCGCAATTCACTGTGTTGGACAAAGAAATTCATTTGGCACTTTACCGCTCGGGCAGCCGGGTTGATTAATCCGCGCTTGGAAAAGCGTGATACAGCATTACCAGCATTTTACGAATTAGCCAAGCCGACTACGGCTGGAGGCGGTAAAGATGCACCGCCCACGGCGCGAATTGGTCCTGGAATACGCCGTTTTTGGCGATCAGCGTCCGGTTTTCGTCGAGGACTTCGATGGATTGCGCGCCGGAATAATTCTTGAGGGTGAACGTTGCCTTCGTATTCCCCTCCCGCATGCCGACGGCAAAGAGAAATAACGCGCCGTCCTTTTTCTTCGTGAGGACCGCGACTGGGTTATCCTTCGGCTCAAAGTTAACAGCCACCGCAGCCTCCGCCGTGGGGGCGTTCAAGACGGGAGCGAGCCGCGTGATCTGACGATTGCTCGCGGTGACGGCCGCCAACATTTCCGGATCGTCGAGCAAAGCGGATTCGTTGAACCGCGGTTTCCATTCGTGGACGAAATAAATCAAGCCGCGCGATCCGTGAATGAGCGACATCCAAACCTCGGAGCGCACCTGTTGCGGCGTCGCTTTGTTGGTCGGGTTACCGATGCGCGTGCATTCAATACAATTCCACACCATCCGCTCCGGTCCGGCCCAGTGGCTTAACCGCTGGACACCCTCCGCCACGAACCAGAACTTGCCGGAAATCTCGGGTGCATCATGGACCCCCGGATAAATGTCGAAGGAAGCAATGTCACAGCCGCGGACGTATTCAGGATAATCCTCCGGATGATGGCGACGCACGCCTCGACCAATGTAGTTGTCCCACGCGACGCCCTGACCGAGATTAAGCAGGACGGGGCGCGACGGATCCCGGGCTTGGATCCGCTTGTAGTCCGCAATGATTTTCTCCGGCGAAATGGGCGGCCCGTAGCCCTGGCCCTGGCCAAGGGACTGCGCATTGTCCGGCTCATCCCCGTGCAGCCAGCCGATGAGGGTGGGATCAGCGAGGTGTTTCAGCGCGGTCTCGTTTTGCTCACAGAAAACCTTCATGCCCGCGCGTTTCAAAGTGGCGAGTTGATCCTCCGTGGGCCCGTTCCACAGGCCGATGTAAGCGTTGAAACCCGCAGCCAGATATTGCCGAGCTTTGTCCGGTGGTTGGAGCCAGACGGCGATGGGGAAAAAATCCTCGTTCGGCGGCGGACCATTTTGCCATTGGGCATACGAGTTTGGGGCCGCCACGGCCGGCTCCAAAACGTTTGCCCACCCCAATGTCAAAATAGCCGAGCCGAGGCTCAGAAAAATTTTATGGCGCATGCGGTTGCGTACTTTGGCAGAGCGCAAGGCTACCCAGTGCGAAACCCGGGGCCGATGCTATTTTCTCCGGCGCCTGGCTTGCGGGCAAAGCCGGCGACGGGGCGGCTCTAGGGCCGGCCCTTGAGTGTTGACGAACCGGGGCGAGCCTACTTCGTCAGGTAATATTTTTCCGCATAATCCTGCACCATGCGACAGGTGCTGAACTGCGTGACGAGCGTGGCCATGGCCCGGCGGATTTTCTTCAGCCATTGCCGCGGGATGCCGTTGGCGTCGCGGTCGTAGTAGCACGGGATCACCTGCTCGGTGAGCACCTGGTACAAATTCGCGCTGTCGCGGCGATCCTGCTCCTCCACCGAGCTCGGATGCGAGTCTTCGCCGATGGCAAAACCGTTCGTGCCGTCGTAACCTTCCCGCCACCAGCCGTCGAGGATGCTCAAGTTTAATCCGCCCTGGCAACTGGCCTTCATGCCGCTGGTGCCGGAGGCTTCGAGCGGTCGGCGCGGATTGTTCAGCCACACGTCGCAGCCGGAAACCATCTGGCGTGCGACGTGGACGTCGTAGTTTTCAATGAACACCAGATGGCCCTTGAGGTCGCTGAAGCGGCTGAGGTGAATGATCTGCTGGATGAAGCGTTTGCCATCGTCGTCGCGCGGATGCGCTTTGCCGGCGAAGATGAATTGCACCGGGCGCTGGGTGTCGCGCGTCAGCCGGACGATGTTTTCGAACTGCTGGAAAATCAGCGGTGCGCGTTTGTACGTCGCAAAGCGTCGGGCAAAGCCGATGGTCAGCGCATCGGGATTGAGCAACTGGTCGAACGCGATGAAGTCGTCATGGGTGACGCGTTGCGCTTGCAGGAGCAGGCGGCGCCGCGAGAATTCGAGCAGCTCCCGCCGCAACTTGTAGCGCAACGCCCAAAGTTCCTCGTCACTGACGAAATTCGGGTCGAGCATTTTCTGCCAAAACGCGGGCGAGTTGATTTGGTTGGCCCAGTCATGGCCGTCGGCCGCCTGCCAGAAGCGCGTGGTATCGCCCGTGCCGCCGGGAGGGGTCACGGTGGCATTGCCATTGGCGAGGCGTTTGCGCCAGAACCGTCGTACGGTGCCCTTCATCCAACCCGCGACATGAATGCCGTTGGTGATGTGGCCGATGGGCACCTTATCCACCGGCACGCCCGGATAGAGGCATTGCCACATCTGCCGACTGACATCGCCGTGCAGTGCGCTGACGGCATTGGCAGCGCGCGAAACCTTGAGCGCCAGCACGGTCATGCAGAACGACTCCGACGCCTCGGTCGGTTTGACGCGGCCCAGGCCCATCAGCTGTTCAGGCGCAAGCTTGATTTGCTCGGCCAAGTCGCGGGCCGCGTAGGTCATCAACTCCTGATTAAACCGGTCATGCCCGGCTTCGACCGGCGTGTGCGTCGTAAAAATGCATTCCGATTTCGTCGCGGCCAGCGCTACGTCAAACGGCTTCCCGCCGGCCATTTTTTCGCGGATCAATTCCAGCGTGAGGAACGCCGCGTGACCTTCGTTCATGTGGAAGGTGGACGGTTGGACCCCCAGCGCACGCAATAATCGCACGCCGCCGACCCCGAGGATGATCTCCTGCATGATGCGAGTGGTGCTGTCGCCGCCGTAGACGCGTTTGGTGAGGTCGCGGAAATGCAGTTCGTTGTCCGGGTGATTGGCATCGAGCAGGTACACGGGCACGCGCCCGACATTGGCTCGCCACGCGAGTAGTTTGACCTGTGACATGGCGATCCGGACAGAGATGACCAGCGGTTTACCCTGGGCATCCACCACGGGTTCCATGGGAAGGTTTTTCGGCTCCAGGCGCGAATAGAATTCCGTCTGCCAGTTGTTGTTGTCCACCGCCTGCTGAAAATAGCCTTCGCGGTAGAACAGGCTGATGCCGCAAAAGCCCAGGCCAAGATCGCTGGCGGCTTTGGTGTGGTCGCCGGCGAGAATGCCCAGCCCGCCCGCGGCGATGGGCAGGGTTTCGTGAAAGCCAAACTCGGCGGAGAAATAGGCGACGGGATTTTTGGCCAAGGCCGGCGCGTGTTGCGCCCCCCAGGTTTTCTGGTCGCCCATGTAACTCTCGAAATCGCGGATCACCTGGCGCACGTGGCTGGCGAAATCCGGGTCCTGCAGCCGGGCGCGCAATTCGGTTTCCGAGACCTCCCGGAGAATGGCGACGGCGTTGTGATAAAGATTCTGCCAGCCGCGCGGTGAAAGTTCCTGGAACAATTCCTGGGCTTCCTGGTCCCAAGTCCACCACAAATTGCGGGACAATTGTTTTAGTCCGTTGATCAAGTCCGTGATTGCATCAGCCGTAAGCGGGGTAGTTGCCATAGTTCTAAAGGTTCGGTTCGATTCTCACTTCCATCCGGGCGCAACGTTAGTAGCCGGATGCGTGCCCGGCAAACAAAAATCCCTTTTTACAAGTGTTTCCCCGATGGCTAAGCTGGCGAAAATAATACGGCGTGAACAAATATTGGCATGTGATTGGCGTCGGGGTCCAAAACAACCTGACCTACCGGTTCAATTTTCTCGCCCGTACTTTGTTTGGCTTCATTCCACTCCTCGCGGTGGTGTTTCTCTGGCGGACCATTTTTGCGGGCAAAGGAGCGGGCGCGACGGTCGCGACGTTTACCCTGGCGCAGATGACCTCCTATTATCTGATCGTCACGTTGGCGGACGCGCTTACCGCCGTGAATGAGGACGACTGGCAGATCGCCGCCGACATCAAGGATGGCAACATCAGCCAGTTCCTGCTCAAGCCGGTGGATTACCTGTATTTCCGATTTTGCCTGTATCTTTCCGGACGCTTGACCTACATCACCGTGGCGGCGCTGCCGATCGGGTTGCTGATCTTTTCCTTGCGGGAGTATTTCGTGCTGCCTCCGGACGGGCTGACGTTTGGATTGTTTCTGGTCTCCCTGTTCCTGACCGCCCTGCTGCAATTCTTGCTCTCCTATACGATGGCGATGTTGGCGTTTTGGGTGCTGGAGGTTTCCACGTTCATTTTCATTCTCTACGCCTTTGAATACATCGCGAGCGGCCACATGTTCCCGCTCGACATCCTGCCGCCGGCCATCAAACAGGCGCTTTTTTTCACGCCGTTTCCTTATCAGCTCTATTTTCCGGTCGGCGTGTACATGGGCAAAATCACCGGCACCGAACTTATTCGCGGCCTCGTGATGCAAACCGGGTGGGTCGTGGTCGCTTATTCCTTGGCGCGCTTTGCCTGGCAGCGCGGCCTCCGGAAATATTCCGCCGTCGGCGGCTGATGTTATGAGTCAAGCGCCGAAAGTCGAAAGTCGAGAGCCAGGCCCGCCGGAAAGTGCGGCGTCGGCCCTCGACCCTCGTCCCTCGACCCTCGTCCGCTACCTCGGCATTTACGCCGCGCTCTGGAAAAACTCCGTGACACGCGAAACCATGTTCAAGGGTAATTTTCTCCTGTGGATTCTGGTCGAGATCATCTGGTTCGCCCTGCAACTCACCTTCATCGGCGTGCTATTTCTCCATACCGACACGATCGGCTCGTGGACGAAATGGCAGGTCGTCTTGCTCGTCGGCGCGAGCCAGTTCATCCAGCAAATCTACCAGGCGTTCTTCCTGATCAACTGCGTCAATCTTTCCGAGCTGGTGCGCACCGGCAAGATGGATTTCCTGCTACTGCTGCCGGTCAATACGCGCTTTGTTCTCTCGTTACGCCAGGTGGATCTCGGCGGCTTCGTCAACGCCAGCTTCGGTGCGGTCGTGATACTTTACGCCGCGCGGCAAATCCCGATCACCCCCTCCGTCGCCACCGTACTGGGTTTCCTTGCGCTGTGTATCGTGGGCGTGCTCATCCACTATTGCCTGATGTTCATGCTGGCGACGGTGAGTTTCTGGACCGTGCGGGCGCAGGGCATCGTCTATGGCTACTACAATCTGTTCAACATCGCGCGTCTGCCGGACGAGGCCTTTCGCGGAGTGTTCAAAGCGGTGTTCACGTTCGTCCTGCCGATGCTGCTGGTGTCGAATGTGCCGGTGCGCCTGCTAACGGATACACTGCAATCCCAAGCCTGGCTGCTGTTGTTGCTGGGGATGGCCGGTGTTTGCGCCCTGGCTTCCGAATGGGTCTGGCGAATTTCCCTCCGCCGTTATACCAGCGCCAGTTCCTGAGCGCGCAGAAGGGGACGGTGTCGGCGGGTTCACCAGCCTCTGTTCACTGCTTCTGTCCTTCGTGATTGGGCTTATGCTGTTCGTAAAGCGAGAGACAACGTTGCATCTCCTTGCGATTGCTCTCCGTGACACTACTCATGTCCATAGCTTGCTTCTCGTACTTTATCGCGCTCTCGAAATCCCCGCTTTCGGCGAAAGCCGCCGCCAGCGTGTCGATCCAGTCCAACCTGTTCCAATTGGTTAGTTCACACGCCTTGGTCGCAAGCTCGACCGCTTCTTTGCCGTTACGCATCTCCGCAGATGGACAAGTGGCGCGCAACCACGCGAGATTATTAAATGCTTTATCGCTCTGCGGATCGAGTCGAATCGCCTCGCGGTAGTCTTGTACCGCTTTGTTGAATTGACTAGTCATGAAGTAAGCATGCCCGCGCATTCCTAGAGCTGGTACATCGTTCGGACCAAGCCGCAGTCCTTCGTTCCAGTCGGTGATGGCTTTATCAAATTCACCCTTCTTAGAGTAACTATCGGCGCGGCATTTGTATGCGAGGGCGTTGGTGGGATTGAGCCGCAGCGACTCGTTCAAATCATGCACCGCCTTGTCAAACTCGCGTTGTGCACGATAAGCACTTGCGCGGTACCAGAAAACTTCATGATTCGTCGGGTCGAGTTGAATTGCCTGTGTGAAGTCATTTATGGCATTGTCAAAATTGCTCGTGAATAAATAAACTGCTCCACGGTATTCATACGCCACCGCATCCTTGGGATTGCCGCTTATAGCCTCGGTAAAGTTGGTGATGGCTTCCTTCCACTCTCTGCTCTTGATGTTGGCGACCCCACGCTCGTAGCTGCTGGAAGTATTCATTTCCGCCGCCATGATTTGACTCGCGACTGCAATCAATCCGAGGACTTGCGAAGTCCACCCACACAAAATCCGGAGCGATGGTCTGGTACTCTGGGCATTCATGGAGGCTTACATACTCCCCAACTCTCAAAGTTGTCGAGCCGCAAAATTCTCACGTTGGGTGCGGACAAACGCGCCGTGGCGGCGGCTGCGGAGCCTTACCGCTAAAGCGGATGACTTCGAATCCATCCGACCTGGCGAGATTCACATATCAAATCATATCTTCATATCGTGATGCGTTGATTTTTAACTTGGAACCCAGCGGACTTGGGCTATTTTGTCCCCCATGAGCAGTCATTCGCCCAATTGGACCGCGGCGGGAGCGCAACTCGCCGCCTGCCTCCGCGAACGGATCGTCATCATTGACGGGGCGATGGGCACGACCATCCGGACTTACGGCCTCGGCGAGGCAGAGATTCGTGGCGAGCGCTTCAAGGATTCCAAGAAGGACCTCAAGAACAACGGCGACCTCTATTCGCTCACGCAGCCGAAGACGATCGGGGATATTCACCGGCGCTTTCTCGAAGCCGGTGCGGACATCATCGAGACGAACACTTTCTCGGCGACGAGCATCGGTCAGAGCGAATTCTTCGTGGACGACCCGCGCGAGCACGGCGGGCGCAAAGATCCAGCCTTTTATCAGGGGGTCATCGAAAACAAATTCCTCAACGACCTCGCCTGGGAAATCAACGAGCAGTCCGCCCGGCAATGTCGCGAGTGGGCCGACCGCATCGCGAACCAAACCGGTCGGCCCCGATTCGTGGCAGGCGCGATCGGGCCCTTGACGGTGTCGCTCTCGAACTCGCCCGATGCGGACGATGCGGGTTTCCGGGTCTGCACGTTTGATCAGGTAAAGGCGGCGTACGTCCAGCAAGTGCGTGCCCTCATTGCGGGCGGCTCGGACTTGCTGCTCGTTGAGACGATCTTCGATTCGCTCAACGCCAAAGCCGCGCTCGTGGCGATTCAGGAAGTGTTCGAGCAGGACCGCAAGCTTTTGCCGGTGATGATTTCGGCGGCGGTCGGGCGCGGCGGCGAGACGATGATTTCCGCGCAGACCATCGAAGCGTTTTGGAATGCGGTCAAACACGTGAAGCCCATCGCCGTGGGTTTAAATTGCTCGCTTGGCCCGGACTTGATGCGGCCCTTCCTGGCCGAACTGGCGGAGAAATCCGACACTGCGATTTCCTGTTATCCGAACGCGGGCTTGCCCAATCCGCTTTCGGCCACGGGTTTTGATTTGTTGCCGGAAGACATGGGAAATTATCTCGGCGAATTTGCAACGAGCGGTTTGCTCAATATCGCCGGCGGATGCTGCGGCAACACGCCCGAGCATATCGCGGCAATTGCGAAGGCGCTGGAAGGCCGGCATCCAAGGGAGTTTGCGCAACGCCGGCCGTTGCGGCGCAGCGTAGCGGCGGGCGTCTCGCCTGCCGTAGAGCCGGGCTTCCAGCCCGGCGGAAACAACGTCGCCACGTCGCCCCGCGCAGAAAGTTCAGAAGCTCAGCTCAATTTCAACGCCAGTCCGGGTGGCAAGATGCCACCCTCAACGGCAGGCGAGACGCCTGCCGCCACATTGCCCCTCCGCCTTTCCGGCTCGCAGCCGTTCACGCAGCAAATCGGCTCGTTCATCATGATCGGCGAGCGGACCAACGTTGCGGGATCGCCGAAGTTCGCGAAGCTCATCAAGGAAGGGAACTACGAGGCCGCCGTGAGTGTCGCGCGCCAGCAGGTCGAGAACGGCGCCAACATCATCGATATCTGCATGGACGAGGGGATGATTGATGGCGTCGCCGCCATGTCGCGATTTCTGCACTTGCTCGGGAGTGAACCGGAAGTCGCGAAAGTTCCGTTCATGGTGGATTCCTCGAAGTGGGAAGTCATCGAGGCCGGCCTGAAATGTCTGCAAGGCAAAGGCATCGTCAACTCCATCTCGATGAAGGAAGGCGAGGCGAAGTTCCGCGAGCACGCGGGCAAGGTTTTGAAATATGGCGCCGCCGTGGTGGTGATGGCCTTCGACGAACAAGGTCAGGCCGCGACGCTCGCGGACAAGATTCGGATTTGCGAACGCGCCTATCGGATTCTAGTGGACGAGGTCGGCTTTCCGCCGGAGGACATCATCTTTGATCCGAACATTCTCACCGTCGGCACGGGCATCGAGGAGCACAACAATTACGCGGTGGACTTCATCGAAGCCACGCGTTGGATCAAGGCGAACCTGCCCCACGCGAAAGTCAGCGGCGGCGTGTCGAATGTGTCGTTTGGATTTCGCGGCAACAATCCCGTGCGCGAGGCGATGCACAGCGCGTTTCTTTATCATGCCATCCAAGCCGGCATGGACATGGGCATCGTCAACGCGGGCATGTTGGAAGTTTACGAGGAGATTGAGCCGGAGCTAAAAGAGCTGGTGGAGGACGTTTTGCTCAATCGCCGTCCGGACGCGACCGAACGCCTCGTGGTACATGGGGAGAAACTGAAAGCCGCCAGCGCGGGTACCACTGCGACCGACAATAAGGTCGAAGCAGAATGGCGCCAAGCCACGGTCGAAGAACGCCTCGCCCACGCGCTCGTGAAGGGGATTGATGCCTACATTGACGCCGACACCGAGGAGGCGCGGCTGAAATACGGCAAGCCGCTGTCGGTCATCGAAGGCCCGCTGATGGCGGGCATGAGCGTGGTCGGGGATCTGTTCGGGGCGGGGAAGATGTTTTTGCCCCAAGTCGTGAAATCGGCGCGCGTGATGAAGAAATCCGTTGCCTATCTCACGCCCTTCATGGAAGCCGAAAAGGCGAAGCAGCGGCGCATTCGTGAATTGCGGTTGCTGGCCGGGCAGACCCAAGGTGACACGGTCACGCTCGTCGAAGGTTTCACCTACATCCGGTTCCCCGGGCTCACGGAGGAGGAGCGGGCGCTGGAAAACAAATTCGCCGCCGAGCTGGCGGCGGACTTGGACCAAGCCGGGCGGCGCTACGAAGCGGAGTTTGCCAATGTCTTCGACCGCAACAGCGCGCAGGAACTCAGCCCGGATTACGCCGCCACGCGCGACAGCCGCCAGCAATGGAGCGTCGCAACACTCGGCCCGGCCGGCGGATTTATTGACTGGTTGTTCGAGAAAAGGCTGAAGGAACTGCCGCCCGAAAGTTTGATCGCCTTCAACGCCGGCGGCCAAGGCAGCGGCAAGACGACGGCGACGCGCGCGGCGGAAGTCGAACGTGCCGCCGACATTTTGATGGACGGCACGTTGCAAAATGAGGCGCGCAGCCGGGAACAAATTCAAGCCGCGCTCGTTCGCGGCCATGTTGTCCAAATCCGTTTCGTCTATAGCCCGTGGGACAAAGCGGTGGTCAACATTCTGCGGCAGGGAGCGAAAGAGACCGGCCGCATCGTGCCGTTGCAACGCGCGGCGGGCGGACATTTTCAATCCGCGCGAACCTTGCTTTCACTCGCCAGTCACAAGCCCGGCCAACAAGGGCGACTGGAGTTTTTCATTTTCGACAACACGGATTTTTCCAATCCTGCGCCGCGCGACTTGGCCTGGTTGGGGCAACGCCTGCACGAATCCACCGAGAAACTACTTGAAAGCGGACAAACCATAGCCGAAAATTACCTCAATGAAAACAGCCACGATTCAGCCTTCAACTCCGGGGCGGTTCGCAACGGGTTCTTCCAAACGACCGAGCGTGGACGAGCGGATTCGCCAGCTCAACGAAGCGACGCTGTCAGCGCTGCGCAAGGCGGGCCTCGCCCGCAAGGCGAAGGAAGAACAGGAGAAACTCGCCGCGATTTCCCGCTAGACGAAAACGACCAGGCCCGGGGCAAAATCATCCTCGCCACCGTCAAAGGCGACGTTCACGACATCGGCAAAAATATTGTCGGTGTCGTTTTAGCTTGTAACAACTACGAGGTGATCGACCTCGGGGTGATGGTGTCGTGCGAAAAAATCCTCGAGCGCGCAAAATTGGAAAATGCCGACCTCATCGGCCTGAGCGGGCTCATTACGCCTTCGCTCGACGAGATGGTTCATGTCGCGCGCGAGATGGAGCGCCAGGATTTCAAAGTTCCTTTGCTCATCGGCGGCGCGACCACCAGCCGGGCGCACACGGCGGTCAAAATTGCCCAACATTACGGCGAACCGGTCGTTCACGTCCTCGATGCCAGCCGTGCCGTGCCGGTGGTGAGCAGCCTGTTGAGCCAGGACGGCAAAGCGCCGTTCGTGAAACAGTTGCGCGCGGATTATGAAAAAGCCCGCGCCACTCACGCGGGCTCGCAAGTAAAGTTGCTCTCCCTCGCCGCCGCCCGCGCCAATGCGCCCAAGCTTCAATATGACGATCTGCCCAAGCCGGGTTTTGTCGGCGTGCGCACGCTGTCGTCGGGCCGTTTCAATCCCGGCCGCTGCGATTGCGGTTCATCGCATGGACACGCCGGAGCCTTTGGCGTTGCGCTCGAGGACCTGGTGCCGTTCATCGACTGGTCGCCGTTCTTTCACACCTGGGAATTGCGCGGCGTGTATCCCAAGATTCTTCAACACGAGAAGTACGGCGAAGAAGCTCGCAAATTATTCGGCGACGCGCAAAAGTTGTTGGCGGAAATTGTCACGAAGAAATCGCTGGAACTCCGCGCCGTTTATGGTTTGTTCCCGGCGAATTCGGTCGGCGACGACGTGGAAGTTTATGTCAACGGTTCGCGCAAGCATCTGCGGACAACCTTCCACTTCCTCCGGCAACAGATCGAAAAGGGGGATGGCACTCCGAATTGGTGCTTGGCCGACTTTATCGCGCCGAAAGGTGCGCCGGATTTCATCGGCGGCTTTGCCGTCACGAGCGGGCACGGGTTGAGAGCCATGGTCGAGCAGTACAAGACCGACCACGACGACTACAATGCCATCCTGGCAGAAGCGCTCGCAGATCGGTTGGCGGAGGCTTTCGCGGAGTACTTGCACCAGCGCGTCCGCGCGGAATGGGGGTTTGGGAAAGCGGAAAACTTAACCACCGACGATCTCATTGCGGAAAAGTATCGCGGCATCCGTCCGGCGGCGGGTTATCCTGCCTGCCCCGATCACACCGAGAAGGCGGTGCTCTGGGATTTGCTGGACGTGGAGCCGCACACGGGGATCAAGCTCACCGAAAGTTTCGCCATGTGGCCGGGCAGTTCAGTGAGCGGGCTTTATTTCGCCCATCCGGAATCCAAATATTTTGCCGTCGGCAAACTGGGTAAGGATCAGTTGCAGGATTACCACGTCCGCAAGGCCATGCCCTTGCCGGAAGCTGAACGCTGGCTCGGCCCCTGGTTAAACTAC
The DNA here is from genome assembly GCA_025350905.1 of Verrucomicrobiota bacterium. GTDB lineage: Bacteria > Verrucomicrobiota > Verrucomicrobiia > Limisphaerales > JADLHS01 > JADLHS01. The sequence goes on along the minus strand of JANXWY010000349.1, from coordinate 14,583 downwards.
GATCCCGAGAAAGCGGTACGGGATTGAAGTCAATTCGCTCGGGTAATGGTCGCTTGACAGGCAATGATTTTTTCCGAACGCTCCTCCCTACGTTTCACATCGTCAGCCATGAAAATTAAGAAGTTCCTTCGCGACCTCGGCCGGCTCCGGGTCCAACCACAAATGCTGATCGCAGTTGGGCTTGCCGCGCTGTTCACCGGTTGCGCTCCGCGGCAGCCGTATTTTGCCCTCCGATCGCCACGGGAAGCTTCTGCTGCAACCCGTCCCGTCGAGGTCACGCCCCGGACGACCGAGGTCAAACCCCGGACCGCCGAACCAACGCCAGCGCCAGCGGACCCCGCACCGCGGCCAGTCGACACCGCGCCCCGGGAGGCAGGGTTCACGAGTTTGTTCGATGGCCAGACCCTCGCGGGCTGGACGCTTCGGGGTAAACGGGGCGAAGGTTACGGCGTCACCAACGGAGCAATTTATTGCGCCCGCGGCGGCGGCGGCAATCTGTTCACAGAGCCGGAATTCGAGGATTTCATTCTCCGTTTCGAATTCAAGCTGGCGGACGGTTCCAACAACGGCCTCGGCCTCCGCGCACCCCTCGACGGCGATGCGGCGTCTCTGGGAATGGAAATTCCCATCCGCGAGGGAAGCGTTGCGGAGGGCGGTCGCCGGGGCAATTTGCCGCCGGACCAGGTTCACGGGTCGATTTTTGACGTGGTCGCGGCCAAGTCAGGTGCGCTGCTGCCGACCGGCCAATGGAACAGCGAAGAAATCACTGCGCGGGGACGCCACCTCAAAGTTGTCCTCAACGGGATAACGATTCTGGATGTAAACCTCAACACGGTGTCCGATCCAATGACGATCGAGAAGCATCCCGGCCTGTTCCGCGAGCGCGGGCATATTGGATTTCTCGGCCACAACGGTTACGTGGAGTTCCGTCACCTCCGCGTGAAGGAACTGCCGCGCGCGAAGACCACCAACGCGGGCCCCGAGGGTTTCACCGCCTTGTTCAACGGTCGGGACCTCACGGGCTGGAAGGGCTTGGTGGCCGATCCGAAGCGCCGCGCCACGATGACGCCGGTGGCACTCGCAGCCGAACAGGCCAAGGCGGATGAACTCATGCGCGCGAACTGGCGGGTCGAGGACGGTTCGCTGGTTTATCGCGGCAGCAACTTTGATAATATCTGCACCGCCAAGAACTACGCGAATTTTGAACTCCTCGCGGATTGGAAGATCGCGCCGCACAGCGATAGCGGGTTTTATCTGCGCGGCACGCCGCAGGTGCAGATCTGGGATCCCTTCACGCGGCCGACGGGAGCTGGCAACGAGGTCGGTTCCGGCGGCCTGTACAACAACGAGACCCATGTCGCCAAGCCGCTGCGGGTGGCGGACAACCCCGTCGGGGAGTGGAATCGTACCCGCATCCTCATTGTCGGCGACAAAGTTCATGTCTTCCTGAACGACCAGCTCGTCGTCAACAATACCGTGCTGGAGAATTACTGGCAGCGCGATCTATCGCTCTTTCCCATCGGGCCGATCGAGCTGCAGGCGCACAAGACGCCGGTGTGGTTCAAGAATCTGTACGTGCGCGAGCTGCCCGCCCGGTAACCCGGCGCGGAGTGCGTGACCGATGGACCAATGATTTGCATGCGAGCCTCCTGGGAACAATTGAGCCAACTCGCGCAGGTTGAAGTCGCGGCCACGTTGGCGGCGTTGCCAGGGCCATTACGCGAACGGGCGCAGCCGTTGCCCGTCACCTTCGAGCGCGTTCCGAACGCGGCGTTGCAAGCCGAAGGCATCGAAGCCGACACGCTGGGGATTTTCACCGGCCCGGAGTTTGGCGACGAGGAACACAGCGCCTCGCCGCTCCCGCCGCAGATTATTTTGTTCCTCGAAAATCTCTGGGACTTTGCCGAAGGCGATAAGGATTTCTTCCGTGACGAAGTTCATACGACGTATCTCCACGAACTCGGCCATTACCTCGGTCTGGACGAGGAGGAATTGATCGAGCGCGGGTTGGAGTGAGCTGCGCAAGACCGCGTTCGAAGTTCAAATGGCGCTTAGTGCCATGACGGCTTCTTCTGACTTTCTGAAAAGACAATCGGTATTTGCCCCGGCCTTGTCCCGGATTGGGAACAAAGAGTGAATACAAGAGGCATGGGGAGTGCCGACGAAGGGAGCAACAATCAGTCACATTCTCCGAATGGGTCTCTGTTTCACCAGCTTTAGCTTATCATCAGGTAGGCTTCAACTTCGCCCTGACAGCTGCGAAACAGCGCGCAATCACGTAAAACCACAGTATTCCGGCAGGGATCGGACTCACGGAATAAAGGAAAATGAAAAGGCCATTTGAAATATGGTCCTCCAATAAGGACACAACGATTATGAAAAGCTGGGAAATGGGCCACGCCGAATAAAATATCAACAGCCACGCACCAGTGGGCCCGTCCCCGCCACTTAAAACGCCTATCACATATATCAAAATGGCGGCGACTCCATAGATTCCAGCGAAGTAGAGTGCGCCTTTGTACCTAACAATCCATTTGAATAGAGTCATCCTGGCTTCGGCGTTTTTTTACAATCAGCCTTATGTAGTAAGTTGGCAGTATTTGGAGAGCCAATCTCTTTCAGCCTACATCCCCATGATCTGGTAACCGCCATCCACGTAGATGACCTGGCCGGTGATGGCCGCGGCGCCGTCGCTGGCGAGGAAAACTCCGGTGGCGCCCAATTCATCGGGCACTACGTTGCGCTTGAGCGGAGCGTGGGCTTCATAGTGCTTGAGCATCTCGTTGAAACCGGCAATGCCGCGGGCGGCCAGCGTGTTGACCGGCCCGGCGCTGATGCAGTTCACGCGAATTTTCTTTGGGCCGAGGTCGTAGGCAAGATACCGCGTGCTGGCTTCCAGCGAGGCTTTGGCCACTCCCATGACGTTGTAATGCGGCACCACTTTCTCCGCGCCGTAATAACTCATGGCCATGATGCTGCCGCCGTCGGTCATCAACGGAGCGGCGGCCCGCGACAGCGCCACGAGGGAATACGCGCTGATGTCGTGCGCGATGCGATACGCTTCGCGGCTCGTATTCACGAATTCGCCTTCGAGCGCCGCTTTGGGGGCGAACGCCACGGAGTGGAGCAGGAGATGCAGCTGGCCAAATTTTTCACCGACCGATTTGAAAACGGTCGCGATATCATCGTCCTTGGTGACGTCGCACGGCATGAGCAGCGTGTCCGGGCCGAATGTGCCGACCAGTTCCTCCACGTTTTCCTTGAGGCGATCGCCTTGATAGGTGAAGGCGAGTTTGGCGCCTTGTTTGTGCCAGGCCTGCGCGATGGCCCAGGCGATGGAGCGTTTATTGGCGACGCCGAAGACAAGGCCGAGTTTGCCGGAGAGTAATGACATGGTTGTGCTTTAGGTTTTAAACCCGGACAGCTTGGGGCACAAAGCGGCGGACAGGCAAGCTCGCAAAGCGGCAAGGTGAATTTCCAATCCCGATCTCCCCACTCCGGAGCGCTTTCAAACCCCAATCCCGTCAGTTCTCGGGGTGCAATTTTGTCCTTAGCGCTTAGCCGTAGCCATGCAGAAGACTTCCAACGCAAAGACGCAAAGGAGCGAAGGCGCAAAGGTTAGGAAAACCTTTACTGGCAGTCTTGGGTGTCACCTTTTGGAGAGGCAAGCTGCCGGTCCGCAGCGGTTCGGATTTCGCTGTGTCCACTTTGCGTCTTGGCCTCTTTGCGCCTTTGCGTTGAATTCCGACTGAATAGTTACGGCTAAGCGGTTGCCTGGCGCTAGGCGGTAGGGTTTGGGCCTTTTATTCGGATCCCCACCAATCCCGCCAACCCGCACAGCAAGAGCCCGCTGACGGCCCAGGCGCCAGCGTTGGTAACTTGTGGCAGGAAATGCAGAGCGGCTGCACCCACGGCCGGCCCGGCGAAACTGCCCAGGCCGATCGCTGCCTCGTGAATGCCGCCGTGAACGCCTTTGGTGTCAGCCGCGTCCATTGAATAGAACAGCGACGAGTAGTAGATCAGCCCGAGCGCGCCGCCCAGCGCAAGTTCCGCCAGCACCACGACCGCTAGATTGGGTACGACGAGAATCACCATGAAGGTCCCGACCAGCACGAGGTAGGAGGTCAACAGCCAGCGGAAGCGGTAGTGCCATCCGGCCCAAAACCACAAGCCAAAGAACGCCGCCAACCGGGCGAAGCACCAGAGCGAACAACAAAAACCGGCTTGCGCGGTGGTCAACTTCAGATTCTGCGCCACGCCCGGCATGGCGGCGACGAGCGTGTTCACCGCAATGTAAGCAAACGGGTTGGCGAGCCACGCCATGCGCAAAAAAGTCTGCGCCCGGGCCGCCGGCACCGCCGCCATCGTTACGGCGGCGGGCGAAACCGTCGCCACCGGTTGGGCGCGAGTGGATTGCTGATGCAGCCAAAACGTCAAGCCCAGCTGCACGATTTGCATGGCCAGCGGCAGAAAGAACAGGCTTTGGCGTCCCAGCTTTTCCAGCCAAGCGCCGCCGGTGAAATACGCCAGGGCGGCGTTGCCGGCCCACACGACGTTGTAAATGCCGACATTGCGCTGCAAACCCGCGCCGCTTTCGCCTTCGCTGGTGAGCGCTTCCAGGGTTGGCCAGGTGAAACTCATGCCCACCACGGTGACGAGCATGAGCGCGATATGCGCCACCGGCGATGTCGCCGCCAGCCCGCCGAGCGTGAGCGTGACGATCATGATGCCGAAGCCAATCTTCAGCGCGGTGAAATAGCCGGCGCGTTGCGCGAAGCGGCCCCCGAACAAGGACGCCGGCGCGCAGATCAAACCGCTCGCCGCCGCTAGTGCGAGATTTGCCTGGTTGCCAAAGCCAAACTGTTGCTGCGTGAAAAAATAAAAATAATAAAAGTAGTACGTCACCGAGAAGGAGTTCAATCCTTCGAGGAGGAAGACGCCGGTTTTGATTTTGCGCGAATACATGCGGGCGAGGATCGGCCGGGCGCTCAGGCCGGTGGCCGGGCGACTTCCGCAAGCGCCTGGCGGCAATACCACTTCACGGCGTTGGACATCGGAGGCTGGAGCGTTTCCAGGTCGGTCGGCGCGCACCAGCGGATGGCGTGATGCTCCTCGGCGGCCAGCGTGGTCGCACCGCTCTTTGGCCGCGCCCAATAAATCATGCCGATGTGTTCGTGCGTAGCACTGATGCGATGAATGTCGAGAAAACGCGGGGCGATCAGCGCGCGCGTACCCGGTTCGGTCGTGGGCGGACGCTCGCCTAGCAGTTCCACATCCAGACCGCTTTCTTCCTTCGCCTCGCGCACCGCCGCCTGCTCCGGATCTTCATCCAGCTCAATGTGTCCGCCGAGCGGCAGCCACTTGTCGAGTTTGCGATGATGAACCAGCAACACTTTGCCGTCCTGAACGACGAAGATCGCGACGGTAAAATCAATTTTTTCGTGGATGTGAGCCATCGGCGGGATGCAGATTGCAAATTAACGGTCCGCAGTGCAAGCATGCGGCCGCCCACCGCTCCTCAATTCACGCTGAGTTGTCCAAGGGGAATGAGCTCGATAACTATAAATGAATGTAGGGCAGCCCGACGGCGACACCTTCCCGCGTGTCCCCAACCTCGTGGCGGCCGCGCTCTCAGCGAACATTGTTAGCGATGGTTGACCCAGGCGCACGCGACGTAAGCCACGCACGATTTCCAATCAATCCAGTTCGGCCCGCAAGCTCACCAAGCCGTAACCCGGAACCGTTACACGGCCGGCCAACTTGGCGCCGGCCTTTTCGCTCGTGTCCGTCGCGAAAACGGCTTTCGGCTTCCACGCACCCCAATTCAAATTCACGGACTCGGTTTTGCCCGACGCGCCAAACAATCGCACGATGATCGCCCGGCCGTCGTCACTCGGCTTTAGCGCGGTGAGGAGCACCTCGTCCGAACTTAAGCGGAGCAGCGGTGCCGCATCGGGTTTCCTCCCGCGGCTGGTCACCGGCAGCAAGGGCTGACTGAAGCCCGTCGCAAAGCGTGAGTTTTCTGCCGGGTCCGATTTGCGATACGGCCGCAGCACGAAGCGGAAGCGGGTCCAGCCTTCCTGGTAGGCGCGGTAGTTCGTGCCCCAGTGATTGTTCATCGCCCACGAGTAAATTTTCTGCGTCGGTTCGACTGTCTGGCGCCACGAATCAGGATCGAATTGCGAATTCAGGAAGCGCGCGGTGAGGCCGCCCACTTGCACCAGCGGCGCGTCGAGGGTGACCCATTGAATGCCGCGGTCGCGATTTGCCACGTCGGCCCAGCGGCCCACGGTGAACCAATTCTTGCACGCGCTTGGCATCTGGTCGGCCTCGGGCCGCATTACGCCGAGCGGCAGATCGAGCCGCACTTCACCGCCAGGAACATTGAACTCGAACGCGAAGTTCACACTCTCCTTGGCGGCGCGATTCCGGTAGTCGCCTTCCGGATGTTCCGCTTTCGCCGGACGGGGCATGCGTTCCTTGTCCACGTCGTTGATCAACTCGACGTAGTCCGCGTCCGCCGCCACGCGCATTTCGCGCCGGAGTTGGCGGCAACCGGGCGCGGCGGACTCCACGATCAGCGATGCCACCAGCGGCCCGGATTCGCCGACCCGAATCGTGACGGCGCCGTTGCGCTGGAGGTCCTTCAAATCGTCGGCGATCAGGTAGAGATAATCATTGAGGCCGCGGCCGGAACTCGTGTCGGCAAAATTTCCTTCGATCCCCTTCGCCGTGAGTTCGACGATGGCTCCGGTTTTCCCATCGACTCGCGCGCGAACGCGACCGCTGTCGAGCGTCGCGCCATTCGCCGTGGCGTGGGCGGCAAAGTGCGCCGGGCCGGCGACCACGGAGAATCGCTTTGCACCGAGGGCGGGAACCTCCTTGGCGAAAAACACCAACTCACCCGAGCCCAAACGCTGCGAAGGCACCGGCTTGCCGTGGTCATCGAGCACGCGATCACCGGCGGTCGAATCTGCTTTGGCCAGCGTGACCAATTCCGAGCGTGGCCACGAAGCGGTGTTGCAGACGTCCACGCCATTCGCCGGCTCGGGTCCCCGCGTGTTGCCCGAATTAGCCGCCCGCCCGAGCAGTTCCCGTGACTGCTGGTCCGCCGCCTGCGCGTAGCTCCGTTTGATTTCCCATTGTTCCTTGGTCTTTTGCCGTTCGGGGTCCCAGACGCTGCAATCCGCCCCCCAAGTGTGTTCCGAGTAAAGCAGCACGCTGTTCCACGCGTCCCCAAAGGCCGCGGCCGGGTAGGTTTTCGGATCGCGCAGGGCCCAGAGCGCCTCTGCTTGGGTCAATCGATCCGAACTTGCGCGGTTCAGGGCGGTCTCCAGCGCGGACGATCCCGCGCCATCCTCCCAGTACGGCGTCCAATCCCCGCGCACGACCGGCAGTTGCGCGCCGTGGCGTTGCTCGAACGCGTGAAACGCCTCACTCACGCCGGAGATGACGAAATGCGGCCACGCATACTTTGCGTTCCAATCCCGGACGAACTCGCAAATCGCCGGGTCGGGAATCGCGTTGTCACCATGACCGCTCCACCGCACGTGCGCGATCTCGTACGGATACCCACGCTTCTCCAGGCCATCGTAAAACTCGCTCACCAATCGCGGGGACAGGTCGTGATAGACATGAGACATGGCGTAGCCCCAGAAGGGAATCCAAACCAGAACCTTTGATTGGCCGTCCGGTCCGACCCACCAGAAGGGCTTGTTCTCCCACTCGCGCAGGATGGTGCCGATGCGGTCGAAATAATTCGGCGCGGTGTTGAAGTAACGAATGCCGGCGTGCGCCATCGCCGTCACCGTGCCCCACGTGTAACCCGGCACGTCGCTGATCATCACCGAATCAATCGGCCGCCCGGTTTGCTTGGCGATTTGCGTTCCGTAACGGAACAGCCGCACCAGTTCTTCCGGCCGGCAGAGCCCGGTCAACTCATTCAAATACATGCCACAGAGTGCAACTTGGCCCCGCTTTACCGCCTCCAGAAACTCCGCCTGTTGCGTCGGGTTGAGCCGACGTTGGTACAGGTCGGCGGCCCAGAGCACTTCGACGTTCCAAACGAACCGCGCGCCCGGCGGATAATCCGCCGTGCGCTTCGCCGCGGCGATGCCGTCCACGAGATTTTGGAGCTGCTTGGCTTCAATGGCGGTTTGAATTTCCGTGTAGCCGATGTCCGTGTGCGAGTGCGGCAGAATGTAAACCGTCAGCGGCCGCACGGGTTTTATTTCGACCCCCCGTTGCGCGAGTAACTGCCCGCCCGACTCGACCGTGACCGGCACCGTCGTTTTCGTTTTCACCTCCGGCACGAGCAGTTCGATGCTGTTCACGCCATTGGTCAGCCGAACGTTGACCGGAGGCATGCCGGCCACCTGCAAAGCGGCATCGCACGATCCCCCCACTTGCCGAACGGAGACCGCCACCGGATGAAAGAATTTGCCGTGAACTTCTTTCAGCGCCCGGATCCCAACGATGCCGGTCACCAGCGTCCGATTCGTCACCGGAGCGAGCGTTGCGCCCGCCGGCGTTTCCAGCGCCAACCAATCGTAAAGCAGCCAACTGCCGGCCTTCGTGGTGATGGCGAGTTGATTCTCGCCGGCCTTCAAGGCCCCGGCTGGAAACACAATTTCGAACGCGCTCGCTTTGCCCTTCGCGGGTTGACCTTGGATGCTTTCATCGCCGGTGCCCGTGGCAAGATTGCGCGCGACCAACGCGTCGTTGAGCCGGACTTCCAGCTGCGGCGGCGCACTGGAATGCGTGTCGAGTAACTTCACCTTAAGCCGCGTTTCGTCGGCGGGCGGCGGGTCTTTCAATCCGAAGACGACGAGGAAAGTGTGGCTGCGGCTACCCGCCCAACTGTCTCCCGGTCCCGGTTGGGCGTACGGCCAGTCGCGGGCGGGCTCGGATTCGCCGACGAAAAATGCTGCGTCCTCCCGGAACTGCGCGAAGCCCGCGGGCGCCAGCGCAAACTCGCGGTTGTCGCCATCCGGCTTGCCGATCTCCCAGAGCAAAGCCGCGTCCGCCGCTCGGCCCACCAGGGATCCCATCAGGCTCAAGCTGACGGAGAGACCGAGAATTTTGAAGGCACGAGAGTCGACCCACGGGGTTGGAATGCGGCCCTCCCGAGAAATCTTATCCAAGATAGCCATAACGAAGTGAGTATCTAATGAGTCCAGCGCCGAGTGCAACTTATTTGCCGGGTTATTTGCCGGATTGATTGCGTCGCGCCTTCGTCCGCGAAGGCATCCGACCGAGACGGCTGTCGGTGCCGCTTCGCTCCGCGTGCCGCCACACTTTCGCAGGCGTTTTGCACCCGGACATCCACCTCGAGCCAGCAATAGAAGGCTGGTGATCGTCAAAATCCGCGTAGCCGCTGCCGCCGGCCCCAGCGACAATCTTACTCAGCTATGAATGTTTCCAGTTTTGAGGTTGCGGCGGCGGCGCGCTGCGAAGTTTGTCCGTTGAGCTGCGTGGGGATCGGGGTCGCTGTGCGCATTCGCAAGCTTTGCGCCCCGCCGGCGATGCAGGAACGGCTGCGGGAAATTGGTTTCGGCGAGGATCAGATCATCCGGTTGCTGACCAGCCAGGCGAATTTCATCTGCCAGGTGTGCAACACGCGTCTGGCCATCAGCGCGCAACTCGCCCAGCTCATCCTGGTGGAGCCGGTGCTGCAATTGGCGCGCTAGCCTGCCCGCACAGGTAGCGGTGGATGCCGGCGGCGGCTTTGCGGCCATCTAGGACCGCATGCACGACCAGGCTGGGCCCGCGCACCACGTCTCCGCCCGCAAACACGCCGGGCACATTCGTCATCTGGTTCCCATCCGTCTTGGTCCCGCCCCACTCATTGACTGCAATCCTTGACAGGTCGCTGGTGGGTGGGAACGGCACGGGATCAAAGCCATACGCGATCAGAATCAAATCCGCCGGCAGCGTCACTTCCGAACCTGGCACGGCGCGCGGCTTGCGCCGGCCCGAGGCATCCGGCTCGCCGAGTTCCATCCGCACACAACGCACCGCCGTCACTTCGCCGGCCGCATTGCCCTCGAGCGCGAGCGGATTCGTGAGGAACATGAAGCGGGCGCCTTCCTCCAACGCATTCGCGTATTCCTTCCGGCTGCCCGGCATGTTCGCCAGGTCGCGGCGATAAACGCACACGGTATCCGCCGCGCCACAGCGAACGGCCGTGCGCAAACAATCCATCGCGCTGTCGCCTCCGCCCAGCACCACGACGCGCTTGCCTTGCACTGCCAGCGGGGCCAACCCGAGCGAGATGGGCGCATTCTTCTGCGCTAGAAATGGCAGGCCTTGATAAACCCCTTTCAGTTCCGCCCCCGGTACATCGAGCGCCTTTGGCTTCAGCGCGCCAATGCCGAGGAAGACCGCTTGGTGATCGCTTAGCAAACCCGCCAGACTAATGTCCGTGCCCACCGTGACGCCCATTTTGAACTCGACGCCTTGTTTCTTCAGGATGTTGACCCGCCGTTCCACCACGGCTTTCTCCAGCTTGAAGGCTGGGATGCCAAACATCAACAAGCCGCCCGACAGCAGTTGCGATTCAAATACGCTGACGGCATAGCCGAGTTTCGAAAGCTCATCCGCACAGGCCAGGCCGCCCGGACCGGCACCCACCACCGCCACGCGCCCGCCATTGGGGACGGCGCACGAAATGGGATACTCGCTGTGCGCGAGGGCGTACTCATTGATGAATTTTTCGATCGCCCCGATGCAAATCGGCTCGGCGTGTCCGACCAGCACGCAGGCGCCTTCACAGAGGCGCTCCTGCGGGCAAACCCGCGGACAAATCTCCGGCATGTTGCTGGTGGTGCGCGAAATTTCGGCGGCTTCGAGGAACCTGCCTTCGGCGGCGAGGGCCAGCCATTCCGGAATGCGGTTGGCCAGGGGGCAGCCCTCCTGACAACTGGGCTGGGGACATTGGAGGCAGCGGCTGGCCTGCTCCCGCACATTGGCTTCGTCCAGCAGGGAATAAATCTCGTGAAAATCCGCCACGCGCTCCGAGGCCGGGCGTTTCGCGGGGTCAACGCGATCGATTTCGCGCCAGGCTTGTCGGTTGGGCCGACCCGTTCCCGCTGTGCTCATAAATTACCGCTGATTTACGGATCTAGACATCGTCGGCCGGCTTCACCATGCAGCCGGCCCGAGGGATTGCTGCGCCGCGCCGGCCACTCGCCCCCAGTTCAAAACCGCGTCTGCTGCTCCAGGTCCTTGACCCGCTGCGCAATGCCGGCTCGAGTTACTTTCGTGGTTCGGTTCAGGCCAAAGCCTTCGCAGCAGAACGAAGCCACCACGCTGCCGTGAATCATCGCGCGTCGGAGATTGTTTTCGATCGACCCGCGGGCGGTGGCGAGGTAGCCCATCAGGCCGCCGACGAACGAATCCCCGGCCCCGGTGGGATCGACGACCTTGGACAACGGATACGCCGGGCAAAGAAAGTAACCTTTTGGGCCAGACAAGATCGAGCCGTGCGAACCCAGCTTGATGATGACGTATTTCGGACCCATTTTGTGGATCTGCTTCAAGGCCACGAACACGTTTTCTTGCTGGGTCAACTGTTGCGCTTCGCTGTCGTTGAGCACGAACCCGTCCACGCGCTTGAGCAACTTCACCAAATCGTCGAGCGCGATGTTGAGCCAGAGATCCATCGTGTCGGCGACGACAAATTTTGGCCGCCGCATCTGATTCAAGACGTGGTGTTGAAGGGCCGGAGCGATATTGGCCAGCAGCACGTAGGGCGACGACCGATAGGCTTCGGGCAGTTCGGGGGAGAACGTCTCGAACACGCCCAACTCGGTGAGCAGGGTGCGGCGGTGGTTCAGATTGACCTCGTATTCGCCCGACCAATGAAACGTTTTGCCGGGTTTGATTTGCAAGCCGGCCAGATCAATACCGTGCCGCCGATAAAGCTGGAGGTATTTTTTGGGGAAATCGTCGCCGACCACGCCGACCAGGTTCACCGGACTGAAGAAACTGGCCGCCACCGCCGCATGGCTGGCAGAGCCCCCGAGCAGGCGGGGATTTTCCGCACGCGGCGTTTTAATGGAGTCCAACGCCGTCGAGCCGACAATGAGTACGCTCATAAAAGGAATTGCAAAATGTTGCTCAGTGCTAACCAGCGCGCACCATAGATAATGGCGCGCGGTGAGGCAAGTCCGGTGAACGGGTCCGGTGAATAACTTTTACCTTTTACCGGTTGTCAACTCGTGGTCGATGGTTAATTTTTGGTTGGTTCCTAATCCTTTTTCATAGGTAGGGGATCGTTGCAAAAAGGGTGACCCAAGAGCTCGGGTCGCCCTTTTAAGCTTTCGCCCGCCCACTCACGTCCCCGACTCCCCGGAGCCGGACTTCGCCGTTCCGTGACCGTCGCGCTCGCGCTCCATCCCGATGGGGAGCGCCGGCATCCCGGCTTGCCTGTGGCTATGATTGACGCGCGCTCGGGAGAATGGGCCATTCGCCGGCAGGGATGCCAGCGCTCCCAGGTTGGCAAATGCAATCGCCGGACGTCATTGCCGTGCCCCTCGCATCGCTGGCCGGCAAAAAAAACCGCGCCCGCAGGTTCGCGGGCGCGGTGGCATTGGGCCCGAGCAATTATTTCTTGTCGCTGGGCGGCGCGGGTTTGGTGGGCGGTTTCGACTCGGCGGCCGCCTTGATTTTCTCATCGAGGATTTCGAAATTCGCCTCCTTCAGCAGCTTCTCAAAATAGTCGGGCAGCAACTTTTGCATCTCCTGTTGCTTGAGGCCTTCCTTCAGATCTTCCGAGATTTTGGCCAGCTCGATTTTCTTGGCCGCAATTTTTTCGTTCAACTTGATGATATGATAACCGAACTGGGTGGCGATCACCTCGCTGATTTGGTTGGTGCCGAGGGAAAAGGCGGCGGCTTCAAACTCCGGCACCATCTGGCCGCGGGGGAAGGTGTATTCGCCGCCGTTGTCCTTGGAGCCAGGATCGTCGGAGTATTCCTTGGCCAGTTTGGCGAAATCTTCGCCCGCCCGGGCGCGCTTGAGCAGGTCGTCGGCGAGTTTCCGTTTGGCTTTCTTCTGCTCCTCCGTGAGTTCCGCGTTCGTACTGGCGTCGCGCGTGCCGATCAGAATGTGGCTGGCGCGCACCTGTTCCGGCTGCTCAAAGCGCGCGGGATGCTCATCATAGTACTTTTTCACCTCCTCATCGCTGAGGCTCACCTTGAGTTCGCGTTCCAACACGAAGGCGACGGTGGCCTTTTCCTGGATCTGTTGTTCCCACTGGGCGCGAGTGGCACCTTGCACGCGCAGTTGCGTGGCCAGCTTTTGCTCGAATTCCTCGTCGGTCAGCTTGTTGTCCGTCTTGAGCCGCTTGAGCATCTTTTCATATTGCTCCCGGCCCTTTTGCTTGTCGGCCTCGGTGGCTTTGAGCAGCGTCAACTGCACCCCCACCAGTTCGCTCAGCACCTGGGACTCGAGGAGTGCCGTCTGCTCGGCGCCCAGGTTTTGTCCGCGGGCGGAGTAATTCGCTTTGACGGGCACGAGCGACTTGTCCAGCTCGCTGCGTTTGATCTCCACGCCCTTGGCTTTGGCGACGACCGGATCGCCGAACAGTTCGGCGAGTTTGTCGGCGGCACTGACATTGGTGGTGGCGGCGGCGGCGGCGGGTTCCGCGCCGGGTGCGGACGCGCTGAGGAGCGCCGTCGCGAGCGCGGCGGCAAACAGGGTGGTGGTTCGGTTCATCATGTTTGGTTGGGTAGGGGTTACAGTTTCACGACCTTGACGTTGCGGATGCAAGCGTCCGACTGCAATTCGGCCAGGACGGCGGCCGGCGGTTCGCTGTCGAGATTTAAAACGGTGAAGGCGTCGCCGTCCGCCGTGTCGCGGCTCAGGCTCATGCTGGCGATGTTCACATTATGTTTGCCAAGCAACGTGCCGAGATGCCCGACGATGCCCGGCCGGTCCTTATTCGTCAGCAACAGCATGGTGCCGCTGATGGGAATCTCCACCGGCGTGCTGTACAGCCGCACGATGCGCGGATTGTTCGGCGAACCAAAAAAGGTGCCGCCGGCGGAAATGACTTTCTCGCTGCCGTTGAAGGCCTGGACGTGCAGCCATTCGTTGAAGGTGACCGGCTCGTTCGAACGTTTTTCCTCGACCGTCAGGCCGAGCGTGGCGGCGATGCTGCGAACGTTGACGTTGTTCAAATCCTTGACGGAGGCGCGCGAAAGAAAGCCCAGCACGACCGCGCGCGTCACCGGATCTATGTTCGGCAATTCCTGCGCCTTCCCGCCGTAAGTGACGTGCAACCGGTCCACTTGGGGCGGGGCGAGTTGCGCGAGCAATTTGCCCAGCTTCTCGCCCAGCAGGAGGTAGGGCTTGACCTGCTCGTAGGTTTTGGCGTCGAGGTACGGCAGGTTGACCGCGTTGCGCACTTCCCCCGTCAGCAAATAACCGGTAATGACCTCGGCCACTTCAATGCCGCACTTCTCCTGCGCCTCTTCGGTGCTGGCCCCCAGATGCGGCGTCAGCGTGATGGCAGGATGCTTGCGAAACGGGTGCTCCGCGGGGAGTGGCTCCTCAATGAAGACGTCCAGCCCGGCGCCG